>JAEUHT010000156.1 GCA_016793265.1 Planctomycetota bacterium | reverse complement strand
GCGGCGCTGCGGCGGCCCGGGGAGTCCACCTGGCGCCCGCTGGCGGCGCCCGAGGACCGGCTGCACTTCCTCGCCGGCGCCTTCGATCCGCTGCGCGAGGCGGTGACGCTGTCGGGGCCGCTGGCGGCGCCGGCCGGCACGCGGCTGTTCGTCGTGCAGTTCCACACCCAGGTGCTCGCCGAGTACCGCGACGCCGTGTCGGCGCTCGGCGGCGAGCTGTTGTGTTTCATGCCGGCGAACGCGCTCTACGTGCGCGCCGACGCCACGGTCGCCGCTGCGATCGCCAAGCTGCCCTGCGTACGTTGGGTCGGACCGCTGCAGAACGGCCACAAGCTCGACGCCACGCTGCGCACGTTCGTGACCGCCGCCTCAGGCGCGCTCGACGCCGCCGTCGTTCCAGCGCCGCACCTGCAGGCCGCCGACGGTGTACTGGAGGGAGTCTTCGGCCGGCTTCGTGGCCGGGACCGGCGCTTGCGCCGAGGCGGGGGAAACGCACCACAGAGCGGTGCCGCAGAGCAGGGCAGATCGCAGTTGCATGGCAGTGGATCGGGGCGGGACGGGCGCTCGGCAGGATACCCTGCGCCATCCAACCGTGGGCCGGCAGGTCCCAATCGGTCCGCAAACGGGCCGCGGCGCACGTTCGCCTCAGGCCCCGGACAAGCAGCGGCGCATCGTTGCTGCCGGGCGATTGAGCACGACGTGGGTGCCGGGCGCGAGGTAGCGCAGCGGGGCGCCGACGACCACGAGCCCACCGAGCGGGGTGACCGCCAGCTGTTCGACGCCGACTTCGAGCAGGCCAGAGGCAATGCCGAAGCTGCCGTAGACGAAGACCGCGCCGATGCCACCGGCGAGTTGCACCCAGGTCGCCGCGTACAACGGGCCATGCACGGGCGGCGTCAGGTCGATGCCGGGCGGCAGCTCCGCCAGCAAGGCGCCCGTGGCACCGGCGAACAGGCGCGCCCCGCCGAGCGTCGTGACGAGCGCATCCCCTACCACTCCCGGCAGCGCGCCGCCGAGCCCGGGTACGCCGACGACGTCGGTGGCGACGGTGACGAAGCCGCCGCTGACGGCATCGATGCGCCGCAGCGACGCCCCGGCCGGCGCCAGATCGGTCACCAGCAGGTCGCTGCCGACCGTCATCGCGTGCGTCGGATCGAGCGTGCCGGACACAAACGGCGGCACCGCGGCGCCGGTGTTGGTCAGGTTCTGCACGCTGCCGCCGGCGGGGTCGAGTTCGGCCGCGAACACGTCCATCGCCGCGAGGTCGCCGATCGCCACGATCAGCCGGCCACCGCGGTGGCGCGGCAGGATGTGCAGGCCGATGTAGGGCTGGAACCACGCGTTCTCGGTGATCTGCAGGGTCGGCAGCACGCCCGACGTGTCGCCCAGGTAGAGCTCGTCGCGCACGTCGGCATCGACGTAGAACAGGCGATCGCCGGTCTGGTCGAGCAGCATCGCCGGCTCCCCCGGCCCCTCGGGCAGGTAGCCCGGCTCTTCGTAGTGCGAGGCGACCGGGGTCAGCACCGTCGCGGCGCCGGTGACGCCGACGAGGTGGATGCGCAGCGACTGGCCGACGCCGTACAGGAACGCCACCCGCGCGCCGTCGCCGGACAGCGCCAGTTGCGGTTTGAACCCCCCACCGGGCAGCGCCGGCGGCGAGACGTCGACCGGCTGATCGAGGTCGTCGAGCCCGCAGCGCAGCAGCACGTCGTCGTCGTTGGCGTTCTTCGCGACGCAGAAGACCACCTGCGACCCCACCATCACCGAGCGGGCATCGACCTCGAAGCTGCCGTCGAAGGCGAGGCGGCTGGCGAGGCCGGTGCTGGCGAAGGTGCCGCCATCGAGGCGCACCACGTAGGCGCCACCCGCCAGGCGTGTCACCACCGCGTGCTGGCCATCGGCAGCCACGCCGATGCGATCGGCGAACGGGTCGGCGAGCCCGGGGCCGGTGCCGGGCCGCTCGAGCACGACGCGCGCCGAACCATCGGGCAGGACGCACAAGAAGCCCCAGAACGCGCCCGCCTGCCGACGGTAGCGGAACAAGCGCCCGCCCTGCGGCAGTTCGACGCGCTCGAGACCGTCGCGGTCGACGCGGCGGCTGCGCGTCGTCTCGGTCTCCATCGCCAGCGTGCGGCCCGCGATCTCGATGGGCAGCAGCTCGACGTCCACCAGCACGACCGTGTCGCCGCTGTTCGGCGCCGACTCCGCCACCGAGACGATCTGCAGCGCGCCGGGCGCACCTTCGGCGAAGGTCAGCACCTGCGCCGGCAGGGCGGCAAGACCGACGAGGGAGAAGGTGGCAGCCAGGTGGAAGGAGCGCATTCGGTTTCGGAACAGGATAGCCGGCTCCCTACGCGCAGGACGGCAGCGCCGGCCAGGATCCCCGGGCAATGCCCGTGCCCGACCGGCCGCAGCCGGCGCCGTGTGCAGGTTCCGGTCGCCGCCTCACGCCCCCTGTCCGGCATCCGGTCACCGGCCGTCGCCGCCGTCGCGGCCGAGGCCGTGGCGCTTCAGCTTCTCGTAGAGCGCCGTGCGCGAGATGCCGAGCGTGCGCGCGGTCTTGGCCTTGTCGCCGCCGCAGCTCTGCAGGGCGGCGACGATGGCGCGCCGCTCCGCCTCCTTGAGCGTGAGGACGACCGCCGGCGCCATGCCGTCGGGCCCACCGGCGCGCGGCGTGCGCGGCGGCGGCAGCTGCAGGTCCTCAACCCGTTCGCCGTCGCAGAGCAGCACGGCGCGGGCGATCACGTGTTCGAGCTCGCGCACGTTGCCCGGCCAGTCGTGGTCCTGCAGCGCCGCGCGCACCGCCGGCGACAAGGTCGGCACCTGACCGCGCTGCTGGCCGGCGCGCCGCGCGAAGTGCTCCGCCAGCAGCAGCACGTCGTCGCCGCGCTCCCGCAGCGGCGGCACCCTCACCTCGACCGCAGCCAGGCGGAAGAACAGGTCCTCGCGGAACTCACCACGCTGCACCATGGCGCGCAAGTCCTTGTGCGTCGCGGCGACGAGGCGAAGGTCGAGCGGCACGACGGCGTCGCCGCCGACGCGGCGGATGACCTTCTCCTGCAGCGCGCGCAGCAGCTTGGCCTGCAGCGCCGGCGGCATGTCGCCGACCTCGTCGAGGAACAGCGTGCCGCCGTTCGCCAGTTCGAGCAGGCCGGGGCGGTCGCGATCGGCGCCGGTGAAGGCACCCTGCACATGGCCGAACAGCTCGCGTTCCATCAGCTCGGCGGGCAGCGCCGAGCAGTTCTCGGCGACGAACGGGCCGCGGTGCCGACCGCTGCGTTCGTGCAGCGCGCGGGCCACGAGCTCCTTGCCGGTGCCGGTCTCACCGTGGATCAGCACCGGCAGGTCGAGCGGCGCCAGCTTGTCGATCTGCGCCCGCAATCCGGCCATCGGCGCGCTGTCGCCGAGCAGCACGCCAGCGTCGCGGCGGGTGCGGCGCACGACCGCGAGCTCCTGCTGGCTCGCCTGCAGCTCCTCCGCCATCGCCTGTTCGCGCAGCATACGATCGACCGCGATCGCGGCCTGATCGGCGAGCACTTCGAGCGCCTGCTTGTCGGTGTCGGCGAAGGCGCCGGCGCGCCCCGGGTGCTCGACGTAGACCGCACCGACGGTGCCGCCGGCGCTGCGGAACGGCGCGCAGATGGCCGAACGCACCTGCAGGTTCCTGATCGACGGCGCGTCCTGCAGGTCGCGATCGAGCAGGGCGTCGGCGCCGGTCAGCGTGCGCTGCGTCTGCATGGCGCGGTGGGCGAGCGAACGGCTGAAGGCCTGCCCGGCCGGGCCGCTGTCGCCGCTCTGGAACTCGCGCCGCATGCCGTCGTCGCGCGCCACCAGCAGGTAGCCCATGCGGCCGCCGGTCAGCGTCACCGCCGCGTCGAGCAGGTGCCGCATCGCGCGTTCGAGGTCGAGCTCCGCCGCCAGCTGGCGATTCACCGCCAGGAAGGTGCGGAACAGTTCGCGGCTGGGACCTTGCTGGCCGTCGGTCATCGTCGGGGTCATCACCGCCGTGGGCGGCGGCTTCGGCGCGGGCTCGCGCCCACGCGAGAGCCCGGTCCCCAGGGTATCGGCAGGATCGCCGCCGATCTCGTCCAGGATGGCACGCGCCGTCGCTTCGTCGCCGAGCTCGACGCAGGCCCGCGCCAGGTGCACCTGCGCCTGCCGTGCCAACGGCGCGTGGCCGAGCCGCAGCAGCGCGGTGGCCGCCTGTTCGAGCCACGGCCGGGCAGTCGCCGCGTCGCCGCGCGCCAGCGCCGCGATGCCGAGGTTGGCGAGCGCCACCGTGGCGCGCGCCTCGTCGCCGACGTGCTCGTAGAGCCCGCGCGCCTCACGCAGCGTCGCCAGGGCCGCACGATGGTCACCGAGGTCCTTCTGGATGACGCCGAGGTTGAGCTGCGCGGTGGCGGCATGGCGCAGTTGGCCGATGCCGGCCAGCAGCTCCGCGGCGCTGGCGAAGCGCTGCCGCGCAGCCGACAGGTCGCCGCGCCGCCGCGCCACGTGGCCCTGGATCGTGCACGCACTGGCGCAGGCGAACGGCGCCGACGCCGGCACCAGCTCGGCCGCGGCCATCTGCAGCACGCGTTCGCAGGCCTCGAGGTCGCCGAGCTGCTCGTGCGCCGCGGCCAGCGTCACCGCCTCCCACGCCGCCGTCGGCGGCTCCGGCCACAACGACACCGCGCGCTCCGGATGGCCGCTCGCGATCGCCAGCTGCGCCGCGCAGCGGCGATGGCGGGCCGGATCCTCGTCGACGGCCGCGCGCGCGAACTCCGCCGCCGCCGCCGCCACCTGCCCGGAGTCGAGCAGCGCCTGGGCGCGCAGCAACGGCATGCCGGCCGCGAACGGCAGGGCCCGCGCCGGCTCCCCACCGTCGAGCAGGCCTTCGGCCAGCGCCGATCGCACCGCCCGTTCACGCGCCTCGTCGCCGCTGCCGGCGACCACGCGCCACTGCGCCACCGCCCGGTCGCCGCGACCGGCGCGCGCCTCGTCCCGCACCGTCGCCGCCGTGATCGCCGCCGCCACCAGCGGCGGCGGCAGCGGCCCCGCCAGCCGCCCGCTGCGTGCGGCCGGCCACGACCAGCGGGTGCCGGCCGGCATCAGCTCGCCGTTCGCCAGCAGCTCGCGCAGCAGCTCGCCGATGCGCGCCACACCACCGTTCGCGCGCGCCACCAGCCACGCCGCCGCGTTGTCCGCCGCCTGGCCTTCGAGGCCGAACGCCGCCTGCAGGTGCGCGCGCAGGCGCCCGACGTCGACCGCGGGCAACCCGATCGTCACCACCTCACCACCGCCGCGCCGCAGCTGCAGCTGGTCCGCCGCCTCGACGATCGCCGTCACGCCTGGCAGCGTCGCCGCGAGGTGCATGGCGATCGCGCGCCGCACCGGCGCTTCACCACCGCGCACGACCACGTCGCCGCCGCCGGGCGGCACCGCGAGTTCGGCCGCGAACAGCAGCACGGGGTCCGGGTCGAGCAGCGCCGCCGACGGCCGGCCGCTGCCGCCGCACAACGACTCCAGCGCCGCCGCCGCATCGGGGAACCGGCGCTGCGGCCGGCGCGACACGCATTGGCGCAGGAAACGATCGAACGGGGCCGGGAACTGCTCGGCCCCGACGCCGCCGGCGCGCCAGAAGTCATCGCGCGGGAAGGCGTCGAGGAAGCGCCGCAGCGGCAGTTCGCCTGGCCAGAGCGCCTGCGCCACCATCGCCCCGACCGCGAACAGGTCGGCGCGCGCGTCGGGCACCATGCCGAGCAAGAGCTCCGGCGCGGCGAAGAACGGCGTGCCGCCGCGGGCAGCACCACGCAGCCGCGCGCCGAGACCGAAGTCGAGCAGGTGCAGCCGGCCATCGGGCCCGAGCAACAGGTTGCTGGGCTTCAGGTCGAGGTGCAGCACAGAGCGCTGGTGCACGTAGGCGAGCACTTCGAGCAGCTGCTGCAGCAGCACGCGCAGCGACGCCGGCTCGCGCGGCAACGACGCCAGCACCTGCCCTTCGACGTGGTCCCGCAGCACGTAGGGGCGGCCATCGGCCAGCGCCCCGACCTCGCGCACGGCCGGGATCGCCGGATGCCGCAGCGACAGCAGCAACGAGGCCTCCACCGGTTGTTCGCCGGCCGGCAGCACCTTCAGCACCCGCAGCGCCCCGCCGTCGTCGACGCACAGCGTCACGCCTTCGCCGCCCGCGTACTCGGCGACCGGCACGAAGCGCTCGCCGAACGCGGCCAGGATGTCGCGGCCGCGGCTCATTCGGCCCGCACGCGCACCCAGCGCGCCGCCACCGCCTGCGGCCCGGTGACCGCACCGCGCCACCAGATGCGATCGCCGCCGGCGACCACGTCGGCGAGCCCGATCGGCGTGCGGCCGCCGCCGCCGCCGTCGGCCTTGCGTTCGATCGTGGTCTCGGCGCCTACGCTCACCACGACCGACGTCACCACGACACCGTCGATCACGATCGGGTCGTCGTGCCACGGTCCGACCACGATGGTGCCGGCGCCGACGTCGACCGCCGTGACGAAGCCCTGCCACTCCGGCGACGGCATCGCCGCCGCACCCGGCACCTCGACCTCGCGCGCCAGCACCTCGTCGCGGCCACCCGGCACCGGCGTCCGCTGGGTGAACTCGACCTTGGCGAGGTCGCCGACCAGGAGGTCGGCGAAGGCCATCACCGCGTGCCCGCCCGAACGGTGCAACCGGGCCCCGGCCGCCCGCACCAGCACCTCGACGCGCGGGTCGAGCAGGCGCCGTTCGCCGTTGCGCCGCAGTTCGGCCTGCACCTCGAAGACGAAGCTCGTCTCCAGCGGCCGCAGCTCGGTGATGCGGCCGAGCAGCCGCGGCCGATCGTCGCCCGCCCGCCGCCGCGCCCGCGTCGCCGTGAAGCTGCCGTCGCGCTGCAGCCGGCCACCGACGCGCACGTCGTCGCCGCTGCCGGTGCCGATGAGGAAGTCGTCGCGACCCTGGGAGCCGCCGCCGTGGTCGTCGTCGGCGAAGGTGCAGGTATCGTCGAAGCCGACGCGCAGCACGCCTTCCCCGGCCAGCGCGACGTTGGCCGCCAGCGCCGGTGCCTGTACGCCGGCGACACGCAGGCCGAGGTCGGAGACGCTGCCATCGAGGCGCGCACTCAGCACCGGCACCCACACGGTGCCGGCCGCGAACGTCGGCGCCGCGACATCGTGGCCGACCACGAGCCAGCTGCTCTGCGAGCGATCGTGCAGCAGGCCGTCGGCGATCGGCACACGCAGGTCGCCGCCGCAGACGATCGGCAGCAGCTGCCCCGCCGCGTTCAGCACCACGCCCGTGCCCGGCGCCACCAGCAGGTGCAGCGCGGTGAAGTCGCCGCTCGGCGCGTCGCGCAAGGTGAGGCCCGCGGCTTCGCCGCTGGCATCGGCGACGGTCAGCACCACGGGCGCCGCCAGCAGGTTGCCGGTCGTCAAGCCGTCGCGATGTTCGAGCACGGCGGCCGCGACCTGGAACTGCACCAGGCCGTCGACGCCCGCGGCGGTGTCGACGACGACGTGCACGGCGGCGCCGGACGTGTTGCCCGCGGCGGCGTCCGCACTGCCCCCGCCGCTGCAGGCAGGCAGCAACAGCAGGGCCGGCAGCACGGCGGAAGGGAGGAACTTGCGCATGAAGGTGTCGCGTTGCATGGCCACCACGAAGCGAACGGCGGGCCGCGCCGAGAACGTAGCGCCGGTGCGCGGGAAGCGGACACGGTGTGTGCGCATGGCGGACGCGGGCTGGCGGGCGGCGGTCAGGGTTGCAGTTCGAGGCGTGCGGTCACTTCGGCAACAGGATCTCCAGGTCCTCGGCTGGGCGGAACTCGCAGTCGGTGAGCCGCGACGGGCAGGAGAGCTTGCCGGTGGGCACGTAGCCGGCGACCGCCACGAAGCGGACCACGAAGCGCCCGTCGGCGTCACTGACGGTGCGCGAGACGAGCCCCCCGTTGATCCACGACAGATGGTCGGCCAGCAGCCGTGCCCGAGCCCCGGCGGCGACTTCGCCCGAGCTGCGCCAGCCGTTCGAGGAGAAGCGCGCATTCGCCACCGGCTTGCCATCGGCATCGAGCACGCGCCCGCTCATCCGGGCCAGCGGCGTCACCGGCAGCGGCACGACACGGTCGGCGCCCGCTTGCACCGTGACGAGCTCGGCGGCGTGACCATCGGCGTCGGTCGCGAACACAAACCAGGTGCCCGGTTCGAGCCGCACCTTCACCTGACCACTGCGATCCCCCGTCAGCACCATCGGCTCTCCTTCACGGGCGTCGCCGGCCCACAACAGGAACCGTGCTTCTGCTGGCGGCAAGACCCCGTCGGCCCGCAGTTGCAGCGTCGTGATCGACCAGGTGGCGAGATCGACGTCGAGCGCGGCCAGCGGCACGTCCCCGCGCGGCAGCAGCAAGGTCGGCACGTCGTCGCCGGTCTCGATGCCGAGCCGCAGCGCCGCCAACGGTCGCGCCACACCAGGGATCGTGAACGCGCCGGCCGCGTCGGTGACGGCACGGTGCGTCGCACGGAAGCCGCTCGATGCCGTCGTTCCACCTTCGACTCGGCGGCAAACGCCGTCGACTGCGGCCACGACCGCACGGCCGCCAAGGACCTCCCCACCACGACGCAGCGTGCCGTGCAGCACCGGGCCGCGCCGCAGGATCAAGCGCACCGGCACGTCATCGCCGGGCACGCTGGCCGCGAACGCCTGCAGTTCGCCGTCGTGGACCTCCTGGGGGTCGTGCCGCGAGAGC
>JAEUHT010000131.1 GCA_016793265.1 Planctomycetota bacterium | reverse complement strand
AGTCCGATCAAGGCGCTGAGCAACCAGAAGTTCCGCGACTTCAAGCAGGAGGGCATGCGCGTCGGCCTGATGACCGGGGACCTCACGCTCGACCCGGACGCCCCGCTCGTCATCATGACGACGGAGATCTTCCGCAACTCGGTGTTCGAGGATCCCGCGCGCTTCAAGGACACCGACTTCGCCATCTTCGATGAGGTGCACTTCGTCGACGACGTCGATCGCGGCACGGTGTGGGAAGAGAGCCTGATCTTCGCTCCGGAGCACGTGCGCTTCGTCGGTCTGTCGGCGACCATCGCCAACCTCGCCGAGTTCGGCGCCTGGGTCCGGGCCGTGCGCACCCAGGAGCTCGCGGTGATCGAACACACGCGCCGCCCGGTGCCGCTGTCGCATCGCCTGTTCCACCACGACGCCGGCGTCTTCCAGCTCGAACAGCGCAAGCGGGCGATCACCTTCCACGAGAAGGCCGCCGCGCGCGACCAGCGCCACGGTGGCCGCAGCGGCCGTCGCGAGCGCGAACGGTCGCGCTGGGGCGACAAGCGCGAACGTGGCCAGGGCCGCCGCATCCCGTTCGGGCCGCGCCCCTACGTGCAGCTGCTCGACGAACTGCAGCACCGCCAGTTGCTGCCGCTGCTCTACTTCTGCTTCTCGCGCAAGGAATGCGAGATCAAGGCCGAACGCAGCATGGGCCGCCGCCTGCTCGACCGCGCCGAACGTGAGCGCATGCAGGCGCAGTTCGAGGACATCTGCGCGCGCTTCGAGCTCGACCCCGACCGCGACCCCGGCCTGCGCGGCATCCTCGGCCGCGCCCTGACCGGCGTCGGCTACCACCATGCCGGCATGCTGCCGATCCACAAGGAGGTCGTCGAACGCCTGTTCACGTCCGGCTTGCTGCGCATGTTGTTCACCACCGAGACGTTCGCGCTCGGCATCAACATGCCGGCCCGCACCGTGGTGTTCGATCTGCTGCGCAAGTTCGACGGTGTGCAGATGGACTACATGCGCGCCCGCGACTACTTGCAGATGGCCGGCCGCGCCGGCCGCCAGGGCCTCGACAAGAGCGGCCTCGTCATCGCCATCCTCGAAGACGAGGACCTGCTCGAAGCGCCGCTGTCGCGCTACCACTCCGGCAAGGTCGAGCCGATCACGTCGCGCTTCAACCTGTCCTACTCGACGGTGCTCAACCTCTACGACCGGCTCGGCAGCAAGGGCCTGCTGGCCGCCTACGACCGGAGCTTCGCGGCGTTCCAGGCGCAGAAGGGCACGCCAGCGGCCCGCGCCAAGAAGAAGGCCGCAGCGCACGGCGCGCTCAACACGCGCATGCAGGTGCTGCGCGACGCCGGCTACCTCGACGACAAGGGCCTGCTGCCGCGCGGCAAGATCGCCCAGCGCATCAACGGCTACGAGATCCAGGTCGCCGAGCTGCTGTTCAGTGGCGTGCTGGAGCCGATGGACATGCACCAGCTGGCGGCGACCTTCACCTCGCTGATCCACGAGGAACGCCGCCGCGCCGACCCGCTCGGCCACCGCCGTACGCAGGGCCCGTTGATGAAGGCCGCCGGTGAGGCGGTGCGCCGCTTCGTCGCCATCGAGACGCTGCACGGCATCGCGGCCCCGATCAAGGAGCCCGACTGGGGCATCGCCGCCGCGGTCGACTGCTGGAGCCGCGGTGGCAGCATCGAAGACCTCGAACGCCTGTCCCACGGCGACGCCGGCGACATCGTGCGCACCCTGCGCATGGCGATCCAGATGATGCGACAAGTGCGCATGCAGGTCGGCAAACGCGAACAGCTCGGCGCGCGCCTCGAAGAGGCGATCGTGGCGATCAACCGCGACGAGGTCGACGCCAAGCGGCAGTTCGAGCTCGGTTAGCCGCTCCGGCCCCGGCGGCACGGGCCGCGGGTTACGGGGAGCGCGCCGCCGGCTATCCTGGCGCCATGAGCCACACGCCCTGCTGGTCGTCGTTCGTGCTCGCGCTCGTGTTCGCCACACCGCTGGCTGCCCACGGCGGCCAGTACCGCGGCGGCTGGAACACCCCGCCGGTGCCGCCATCCGGCGGTCCGGCCGGCGGCGGCCCCACCGATGCGGCGCCGCTGACCGGGGCCCGGCCGAGCATTCCCGACGGCACCAGCTGGCAGGTCTGGGGGGAGGTCAACAAGGACCCGCTGCTCGAGGCGGCGACCGAAGCACGCGCCGATG
>JAEUHT010000116.1 GCA_016793265.1 Planctomycetota bacterium | reverse complement strand
GCGGCGACACCGCCAGCAGCAGACCGAGCAGGAACGCGAGCACGGTGCGCAAGGGCTCAGGACGATAGACGCTGGCCGCGGCGGCTGCCACGCTCGATCGGGCCCGGCTCCGGTTCCGGCGTGTGGTTCGTCGATGCCCGCCGCTACCCACGCCATGCCGAGTCTCCGCCCGCTGTTGCTGTTCCTGTTCTGCTGCGTCGGTGCCGTCACGGCCCAGGGTGATGCGCCGTGGCGGACGAAGCTGCGCACGCTGGCGACCACGCCAGGGCCGACGGCGAAGCCGGAGAAGGCCGAACTGCTGCGCCAGGAGCTCGCCTTCGTGCCGAAGCGCCGTTGGTTGCTGTTCCCCGAGCTAGCCAAGGAGCTCGCCACCGATGAGGTGCCGGCGGCGACGGTGCTGCAGGTGCTCGACGAAGGCGGCAAGGCGATGCGGCAGGCGCTCGCCGCCGAGCAGGCCGACAAGGACGTCGGCGCCGCCAGCGCCCTGTTCGTGGTCACGCTGTGGCAGTGCGCGACCGGGCGGGAGCTGAGCGAGACCCAGTCCGACGCCGTGCACGCCCAGGTCGTGCAGGTGCTCGCCTGCCCCGAGATCGCGGCGATGAGCGACGCCGACAAGCAGCGCTGCTGGGAATACTGCGTCGGCTACGTGACCTGGTTCGCGGCGATGTTCGAGCTCGCCACCGAAGAGGAGCAGCAGCAGGCCCTGCAGAAGGCGGCCGCGACGGTGTTCACCGAACTGTGCGGCGCCGCCCCCGATGCGCTGCAGCCGGGTGGGCGTGGCCTCGTCGGCAAGCCGGGGCGCAGCAAGCCGAAGCCGCCGGCGACCACGCCGGTCGAGACCCCGGCGGCAGAGACCACGCCGACCACGCCGCCGGCCCCGACGCCCACGACCGCACCGGCCGAAACCCCCTCGCTGGCGCCGCCGATGGCGCTGCCCGCGACCGGCCCGGCGATCGAAGGTGTCACCTGGACCGCGCCCGCCGGCTGGAGCGAGGAGAAGAACGGCGGCACCGTGATCTACCGCGCTACGCTGCGCGACGTCGAGAACGACGGCACGCCGTCGCCGCGCAGCGAGGCGGCCCACCAGGCGGCGATCGGCTTCCTGCCGGTGATGGCCGCGACCAGCGGGCCCTCGGCGCTGTTCGAACGGCTGTGGCGCGAGCAGTTCGCGGCGTTCGAGCCCGGCGACACCTTCATGCACTTCCGCGGTCGCTTGCCGAGCCAACTGGTCGTGCTCTACATGGGCCGCTTCCACCGGAAGCCGAACACGCCGCAGACGATGGGCAACCCCGACACCTACGGCGCCCTCTGGCTCGTCGATCTCGGCGGCAACCGCTTCCAGCCGATCGTCGCGGTGGTGGAGCCGCGCGACCCCGGCATCGGCATGGACAGCTTCAAGGAGAGCGAGGCGCTGCGCGCGTTCAGCTTCCCGCTCGGCAAGGTGCTCGATTCGGTGGCGCCGAAGGGCGGCAAGCCGCCGTATCCGGCCGGCGGCTACTTCGCCGCCAGCGACCTGCTCGGCGACTGGGAGCAATCGAGCAGCGGCTATGGCGGCACCTACTACAACACCAACACCGGCGGCTTCGCCGGCGTCGCCGTGACGGCGTCGTCGGGCACCTTCTCGCTGCGCGGCGACGGCACCTACGACTACTCGTTCGGTTACTACGCGACCAATCCGCAGCTCGGCAACTCGAGCGGCTCGACCAAACACGGCGGCAGCTACCGGCTCGATGGCGACGTCGTGTTGGTGACGCCGTCGCAGCCGATCGCCTATGAGTTCACGTGCTGCGCGGTCGGCGTCGGCCGTGTCGTCGGCCCGCAGGGGGAACGCCGGGTGCTCGTCACCGTCAGCAAGCACCACCAGAGCGGCAGCTTCCTGCAGATGCCGCTGATCCCGAACGGCACCAACTGTGACAGCACGCTGTCGTTCTACGTCGAGAAGGCGAAGTGACCGCGGCGGCGCGGCGCCGCCGGCTCAGTCGGTCCGGTGCCGGCGCAGCGCGCGCCAGGCGAGCGCGAGCCCCAGCGCGCCGATGCCGGCGCAGACGAAGAACGTCAGGCCGGGCCGCGCGGTCTGATCGTCGCGGATCGACCACGCGAACACGTTGCTGCCGAGCAGCGGGCCGAGCATGTTGGCGAGGCTGTTGACGCTGGTGATCGCGCCCTGCACGGCGCCTTGTTCGTCGGGCCGCACGCTCTTCGTGATCAACGCCTGGCACGCCGGCATGGCGATGCCGCCCAACGAGGCGAAGACGATCACCAGGTAGACCATCCAGCCCTGCGTCGCGGCGCCGTAGCCGACATAGGCGAGGGCGCCGATGGTGACGCCGATCAGCAGCGAACGCCGTTCGCCGAGCTTCGGCACGATGCGGCGCGCCAGTCCGCCCTGCACGATCGCCGCGCCGACGCCGACCGCGAACAACGAGAAGCCGACCGCCGCCTCGTCCCAGCCGTAGCGGTACTTCGTGCACAACACCCAGATCACGTGCAGCGCGAACTGCGCGAGGTTGAGCAGGAACAGAGCCCCCGCGAGGCCGCGGGCGAGCGGGTATCGCTGCAGCACGCCGAGGGCGGAGAAGGTGCTGCGGCGCACCGGCGACTGGTTGCGCCGTTCGGGCGGCAACGACTCGGGCAGCACCAGGAGGCCGTAGAGCCAGTTGGCGAGCGTCAGCGCGCCGGCGGCGTAGAACGGCCAGTGCATGTCCTGCTTGCCGAGCAGGCCGCCGAGCAGCGGGCCGAGCACGAAGCCGAGGCCGAACGCGGCGCCGACGACGCCGAAGCCGGCGGCGCGCTTCTCGATCGGCGTGATGTCGGCGATGTAGGCGCTCGCGGTGGTGATCGACGCGCCGGAGATGCCATTGATGGCGCGTGTCACGAACAGCCAGGCCACGTTCGGCACCAGCGCCATGGCGATGTAGTCGAGGCCCGAGCCGAACATCGACACCAGCAGCACCGGGCGGCGGCCGAGGCGGTCCGACAGGCTGCCGAGCACGGGCGAGAACAGCAGCTGCATCAGCGCGTAGGTGGCGGCGAGCCAGCCGACGATCGGTGCAGCTTCGGCTTCGCCGCCACCTTGCAGATGCTCGATCAGCCGCGGCCCGACCGGGATGATGAGGCCGAAGCCCATCGTGTCGAGCAGCAGCGTGACGAAGATGAAGCCGAGGCCGGGGGTGCGTCGCACGGGCCGGAAGGCTAGCGGCGCGGGCGCTCGCTGCGAGGGGCGGCGGCGGACGATTCGACCCGAGGCGGGCGCCGGCCGCGGCGGCGGTGTGGTTTCTCGGCCGCTGCCGCTGCACCGTGGTCGGTTCCGCCCGCCATGCGCGCCCATCCTGCGCGCCGTTCCGTGATGAAGATCCACAGCTCCGGTCGGCGCCTCCTGGCCACGTTCCTCATCGCCGTGGCCAGTGTGGTCGCCCAGGGGCCGCCGAAGCCGCTGCCGCCGGTGTTCGCGCACGGCGGCGACGCGATGCTGCACGTGACCTTCCGCAGCACCTCGCACCGCTTGCGCCGGGACCACGACGTCACCGGCGAGACGATCCGCACCGTGCAGGACCACGAGTGGCAGGTGTCGGGCCTGCTCGAGGTCAAGACCAGCAACCTCGGCGACGGCCTCTTGGTGTTCTCCGTGGTCGGCGTGGTCGGCGCCCTCGAAGGCCACGCCACCGAGTCGCAGGCCTGGGTGCGCGAGAAGATCGCCGGTGAGGGTGGCCTGATGGAACTGCGGGAGTGGGCCAGCGAAGGCTGGTCGGCCACGGGCCTGCAGTTCGACCACCTGCCCGCTGCGGGCACGCTCGAGGTGGACCTGGACCGGCGCACCTGGACCGCGCCCGAGCTCGGCGACGCCTTCGACGGCTGGCCGCAGCTGCTGCAGGCGCACGAGAGCTACCAGGGTGAATGGCACCCCGACCCCGACAGCGACCAGGCAGCGCTGTTCTCGTTCGACAAGCAGGTGCGGCTGACCGGCCTGCTCGGCGACAGCCCCGAGCGGCCGTCGAAGCGCTCGGCGCAGGAGCTCGGCCTGCAGCAGAAGCTGGCGCGCGCCAACGCGCTGAGCACGATGGTCAAGGCGAAGGGTGCTGCCGATGCGCTCGCCGGCAGCGCCGAGATCGAGCTCGTGGCCGGCGAGGACCGCGTCACCGCCAAGGTATCCTGGGCCTTGCGCCGTGAACTGCCGGAGCTCGAACTGCGGGTCGACGCGCCGGGCTTCGCGCAATGGCGACCGGCTGGCGATCGCCTGCCGCTGATCGCAGAACGACTGCCGGGGCCGGCGCTGGCGCTGACCGCCGAACTCGTCGATGGGACCGGGGCGCCGGTCGTCGGCGTGCGCATCCGCCGGCTGCGCTGGTGGCTCGAAGACACCTCGCGCCTGCCGGGTGTGTGCTCGAACTGGCCCTACGCCAGCACCGACACTTCGCCGGACCTCGAGTTTGCCTCCGAACGCGCGACCGACGACAAGCAGCGGCTCGAGTTCGTGGACCTGACGACGCTGCGCAAGACGGTGCGCGTCGTGCCGTTCGACTTCGGCGGCTGGAGCACGCTGCGCGTCGAGGCCGAGCTCGACGACGGCCGGGTCGTACGTGGGCGCCGCAAAGGCCAGAGCGGCGACGAGACCGCGATCCGGCTGCCCGACCGTGAGCCCGATTCGAAGATCGCCAACGAGTGGAAGCGGCTGCTGGCCATCGGCAACAAGGCCGACGACGCGGACGACGAGGAGACGCCGGTCGGCAACGGCAAGGGCGACGGGCTGACGCTGTTCGAGGAGTACCGCGGCTTCTACGTCGACGGCGTCTACGACTTCGGCGACCCCGAGGGCAAGGACGTGTTCGTCTACGACGAGGTCGACAACGCCGATACGCGGGAAGCGATCGGCAGGTTCGCGACCGCGGCCGAAGTGGGACGCTTCCTGCACCGCATGCACCCGGGCCACGGCGAGATGGACGCGTCGCGCGTCATCAACCGGAACCGCGGCGACGGTCCGACGCGCGGCGCCCAGCACGTGATCAGCTTGCGCCCGGCGCCGGCGGGTGGTTACGGCGGCGTCACCGGGGATCGGCCGGGGCGCGGCTTCGTGCTGGTGCCGGCGCAAGCGAACGTCTACTCGCAGGCGACCCGCTTGCGGCAGCGGCGCGACCTCTACGTGCGCGGCATCGCCCAGGCGATGCTGATGGTGTGTGGCGTGCGGCAGCCCGGCAGCCTCGATCCCGGCACCATGCGTTTCACGGCGCGACGCACGGCGGATGGGGTGGTGGTGGTGACCGATGCGGATGGCAAGGAGGTGGCCATGCGCGATGAGAGCGGCCGCGTCGACCTCGGCGAACAGTGGCTACGCACGGCCGAACGCGACGCCGCGGTGCTGCGGCGCAAGCTGCGCGGTGCCGCGGGCGCCGAGGCCACGATCGCCAGCGCGCTGTTGGCGGCCGCGAGCCGCACGCTCTACGTCGCCCGCCGCGGCGGCCAGCACTCGGGCCCGCTCGCCAACATCCTGCGCGACACCTTCGCCGACGCCTACCGCCTGCCCGAGGCCCGCACCGTGCACGTGTTGGCGCCGGGTGCCGACATGGCTGTCGGCTGGACGCTGCCGGCGACCAGCGTGGGCGACGGCTTCAACGCCGCCGACCACTACCCGCGGCCGCGCTTCGGCGACAGCCCACGGCCGGCCGCGCGCGGCCAGTTCTGCGTCAATGACCATGTTCGCTGAGGCCATCACCATGCCCCGTCGCTGCTGGTCGTCGTTGCTCGTGATCGCCGGCCTCGCCGCGGCCGCGGTGGCCCAGGATCCGCTGGTGCGGCTCAGCCGGTTGTTCCCGGCGCCGGTGCAGTCGTGGCCCGTGCCCACGACGCTCGTGCTGCAGGTCGAACTCACCCATCCGGCGGACGTCGACGATGCCGCCGACACCGCGGCGATCGTGCTGGCGCCGGCCGCGGCGGCCTTCGCGCCGCGCGTGATGCTGACGGCAACCGATGCCGACGGCGACGAACTGGCGTGGACGTTCACCCGTTCGGCCCGCAGCGACGACGGGCCGCTGCTGCTGCGGCGCGGCAGCCCGGTGCGGCTCGGCTTCGCGCTCGCCGCCGATCCGGCGCGGCGGCTGGCGACCGCGACCTGCAGCGTACGCGCGACGCTCGCCAACCTCGACGGCGCTGGCTGGCGTGGCCGCGTCTCCAGCGAGCCGTTGACGATCCCGACCATCGTGGCCGCCGCGACCGTGGGTTCGCTCGAAGTGACGCTGGTCGGCGGCGCCACGCTGACCGCGGGCGAGCTCGCCGTCGTCGCCATCGATCTGCCGCCGCCGGTGACCGACGGCGTCGACGCGCTGCGGAACGGCTTCGCGCTGCGCTGGCGCGACGCCGCGGGCCGCGTGCTGCCGCTCGCCGCCGAGTGCATCGCCATGCCGCCGACCGACGACGCGAGCGAACGCCGCGAAGCCGGCTTCGGGCCGGTGTTGGTGGTGTTCCCGGCCGCCGTCACCGCCACGCTCACCGCCGGCGACTACGCGCTCGAAGTCGAACACGGCAGCGCGCCGTCGTTGCGCCGCGGTCACCTCGCCTGCCACGTGGTGGCGGCGGTGGGGAAATCGGCGGAGCCCGCCGGCGCGGCCGTGCTGCTGGCGGCGGCGCAGGCGCGGTTGTGGTGCGCCGAGGTGGGCAACAGCGCCGAGATGGAACGGCAGACCGCCGCCGCCGTCGACCTGCTGCGCGCCGCCGAGCGCGCGGCCCTGGCCGATTTCACCGCCTCGCCGCAACATGTCGCCGCTGCCGCCGAACTGGCCGAGATCTACTGGCGGCTCGACGACCACGCAGCTGCCGGCGCGTTCGTTCGCGTCGCGGTCGGCCTCTGGCAGCCGCCGGCGGTCGATGGAGAACAGCCGGTGCCGGCGCCGCCGACGGAGCTGCGGGCCCTGGCTGCGGCGATCGAAGCCGGGCGCGCCGCGGTGTCGGCGCGGGTGCTGCCGTACCTGCGTGCGGCCGTGACGGCGGCGACCGCAGCGGCGC
>JAEUHT010000115.1 GCA_016793265.1 Planctomycetota bacterium | reverse complement strand
CCGGCGGAGCGAGCTGGCCCGGAAAGTAGCGCGGGCCCGTCGGCATGCACCGCCGAGCCCGCGAGTGTGGTATCCCGGACGGGATTCGAACCCGTGTTACCAGAATGAAAATCTGGGGTCCTGGGCCGGACTAGACGACCGGGACGCGTTGGAAGGGCGGAGAGTGTAGAGCGGAACAACCGCTTTGCAAGCGGGCAACCGCACCGACCAAGGCACCGGCCAGAGGCACCGGCCTCACTCAGCCCAGGTTCTTCCACTCCTTGATGCTGGGCAGTTCCTGCAGTGAGGCGATGCCGAACCGTTCGAGGAACTGCTGGGTGGTGCCGTACTGCAGCGGCCGGCCGGGCACGTCGGCGCGGCCGGCGACCTTGATCAGCTTGTGCTGCAGCAGCGTGCGCAGCATCGGGCCGGCCTTGACGCCGCGGATCGCCTCGATGTCGCTGCGCATCACGGGCTGGCGGTAGGCGATCACGGCCAACGTCTCCAGCGCCGCCGGCGACAGCTTCTCCATCTTCTTCACGCCGCGCAGGCGCTGCAGGTAGACGAAGTTGTCGGCGGTCGACATCCACTTGCAGCTGTCGCCGGTGCGCGTGAGCTCGAGACCGAGACCGAGGCCACGCAGTTGGTCCTGCAGCAGCACGAGGGCCTGCTCGACGACCTTCTGCGTGGTGTTGCAGGTCTGCGCCAGGCGCAACACCGACAAGCTCTCGCGCGACGACAGCATCAGCACGAAGGCGACACGGGCCACGGCCGCCGGGTCGGTCAGCTCGGGCACCGCCGGCAGGCCGTCTTCCTCGGGAGCCTCCAGGTCCTCTTCGATCTCGGCGACGTCGGCCTCGGCGGCCACCGCCCGGAGCGCGGCATCGTGGTCGATGCCGTCAGCCAGGCCGACCGGTTCGCCATCGGCCACGATGGGCTCGGCATCGGCCGACGATACCTCGGCCGGCTGGATCGCTTCAGGCTGCGCAGCCGGTTCTTCGCCCGGCCGCTCTTCCCCCGCCGGCGGCAGCTCGCTCATCGCCGCCTCCAGGCAGAAGCGCGCGCGCACGACCAGGTGCTCGGTGATCTGCGCCCGTTCGAAGCGCAGCAGCTCCTCGGGCCCCTTGCTGCCGGTGCCGATCTCGCGGCTGGCAGGGGCGGGTTCCGCACGGTTCGGCGTGGTGGTGTCGGGCGGCAACTCACGCGAGATCTCGTCCATGAGCGACACGTTGTAGCGTACGCGCGGCGTCCTGTCATTGGCCGCGTTGCGGCTCGCGGCCGGGATTCGCCGGCGGTGCTTCGGCTTCGCTGCGCCAACGCAGCGTGTAGGTCGTGATCTCCATGTTGCTGAGCGGCCGCTGTTCGAGGTCACGGTCGATCTCCGCGTGCACGGCGGCGAACGGCAGCTCGCGGCCCGGCATGCGGTCGACGCAGAACACCACGAACCAGCGCGGCTCGTCGCCCCAGCGGGCGCGGAACGGGGCCGATACTTCGCCCTTCTGCAGATCGAAGGCGACCTTCGCCACCGGGTGCTCGAAGCCGCGGCCGAACGCCGGCAGCAGGCCACCGTCGCGGCGCGACGGGTCCTCCGACCAGCGCAGGGCCATGGTGCCGAAATCGGCGCCGGCCCGCACCTTCTCGGCGACATCCTCGGCGACCTTCTCGTCCTTCTGCACCAGGAAGCGCACCTGCACGCGGTCCTCGCGCAGCGCCAGGTAACGCAGCACATACCCCTGGTAGAGCCGCTGCGCCGTGCGCAGCCGCAACGTGTGCTGCCAGTCGGCGACACGCATGCCGAACAGGCGCGCCACGTAGGTGGCGAAGTCGAGGTCCGGACCGAGCTCCGTGAGCACCTGTTGGCGGATCTGCTGCTCTTCGGCAGCAGCCAGCGCTTCGACGCGGGCCGCATCGAGTCGGATGTCGAACTGCTGCGCGTGCCGGGCCACCAGCACGTCGAAGACCAGCAGGTCGACGGCCGACAGGGCCAGCTTCGGGTGCGCGCTCAACAGGCGCGCGTAGGCGTGGCTCTGGCGCAGCACCACGTCGCCGATGCGGGCGACCTCACGGTCGACGGCGTCGGGCGAAGGCAGCAGCACCTCCGGCCCGAGCCCCGGCGGCGGCGGCGGCACCTCGGCGATCGCCACCCTGGGCGCCGGCCCCACCGGCGTGGTCCCCGGCGGCACCGGCTCCGGCGCGGGCCGCGGCGCGCCGCCACAGCCGGCCAGCAGCACCAACAGCGCCCCGCGCCAGGTCGCCGAACAGGAGCCGCCTTGGCGGCGCGACCGCGGCGGGTGTCGGCGGCAGCGCGGGCGTGGCGCAGTCACGATGCGGCCACCGCCTAATAGGCCTTGAAGCTGCGCAGCCACTTCGTGCCCTGGCACAGCGTGCACTCGCTGCGCATCATCTTGCCGTCCGGAGCGAGGCTGGCGGTGGTGCCTTCGCCGAAGCACGAGATGCACGGCGCCACGGTCTGGTAGGTGACCACGAGTTGGCCGCCGAATTCGGCGTAGTACGCCTTCATCCAGCGAATGCGCTCGTCGCGCGCCGCTTGCACCCACCACGACTCCGGCGTCATCTTCTCTTCCTGCTGACCGGCCTGCTGCGCCTGCTGGCGACGCTTGTAGGCGTCCTTGAGCATCTTGACGTAGCGGGCCATCTGCGGGTCGTTCTCGCCCTGCGTGTCGTCCTTCTGCTGCTTCGACTCCGCCTTGCCACGATCGGTGCCCTTGAGGATCGCCTCCTTGCCGAGCACCCACGAGCCGACGCCGTAGCCGAAGTGCTCGGCGCGCTTGCCGAGCGGCGTCTTGGCGCGCGCGCCCCAGAACTCCCGCACCTCGTTGGCCTCGATCCGCAGGTCGGCGGCGACGCGCGTGATGATGTCGTCGGTCATCTTGCCTTCGCAGTACTCCTTGATCTGGTCGATCGAACTCGCCTCGGCGACCTTCTTCTCGGCGATCGTCAGGATCGTGCGCCGCCACTTCTCGGCGACCTGGCCGGTCAGGTAGCGGCCGCGCGCCTCGCCGAACTTCTTCTTCTCCAGCTCGAAGTCCCCCTTGAGCTTGCTGTTGGGGAAGTCCTTGTCGAACTGGGTGAGCAATCGCGCCCCCTTCTCGAAGTCGGCGAGCTGGCCGCGGCTGCGGCAAGCCTGGATGTCCTCGATCAGGTTCAGCTCCTTCTCGGCCGCCTTGTAGCGCAGCAGCCGCGCCAGCTGCGTCTCGATCTGCTGCGGCGTGCGTGAGTTGCCGAGCTCCTTGGCCTTCAGCAGCGCCTCTTCGGCGTGGCTGTAGTCGCGCACCTTGATCAGGTCCTCACCGAGCAGCATCCAGCGGTCGGCGGAGTCCCGGGGAGCGATCTCCTCGAGGTGCATCTGGTAGAACTCGTCCTTGGTGTAGAGCTGGCCCACCGGCACGTCGACCTTGCGCACCGACAGCAGGTCCTTGGTGGGCACCTTGACCCGCTGCCCCTTCTTCTGCAGCACGAGGTGCTCGGTGGTGCGTTCGACGATGCGGCCGAGTTGGTGCTGGCGCGCGCCGTTGAACAGGAACTCGACCTCGTCGCCGCGCACGAGCAGTTCGTCCTGGCTGTCGCCGAGCAGGTCGAACTTGCGCTTCCACTCGGTCGCGCTGGCCGGCGACAGGTGCTCCCAACGCAGGTCGAGGTACCCGCCGTTGTCGAGCCGGTGCACGCGCAGGCCCTCGCCGGTGGCGTCCTCGACGGCGGCCAGCAGCACGCGGCCGTCGGCGAGCTGCACGGTCTGCGCCGCCAACGGCGCCGACGGCAGCAGCAGCAGCAGCGCGGAGATCACGAATCGTCGCATCATGGGATCACCTCGGAGAAGTCACTTGGCCAGGTCGGCCGTTTCGCGGATGGCGCCGACACGGTCGCGCAGCGGCCGCTGACGCGGCACCACCCGCAGGAATTCCTGCACCTGTTCTTCGCCCTGATCGAGCCAGCGCACCTCGATGCGCACGAGCCACAGATCGGGCCGGCTGTCGTCGGCGACCACGTGCGCCGACCACGTCATGCCGGGGAAGTCCGCCACCTCCTGCGCCTGCAGCGGCACGAACTCCAGTTCGGTCGGCACGCTGCTGCCGCTGGCGGAACGCACCGCCTCGTCGCGCACACGCTGCAGCGCCCGTTCGCACAACGCCGCCAGCTCGTGGCGGGCATCGGTCGAGCGGCGCTGGGCGACGCTCGCGGTCAGGGTGCCGAGCAGCGCCGTCACGCCGAACAGCAGGATCGCCAGCGCCGCCAGCATCTCCGCCAGCGTGAAGCCGCCTTCGCCGGTGCCACCATGTCCACGTGGGTCAGCCATTCCAGTCGTCCTTGGCGTGCAGCACCGGCACCACGAACTCGACCCGGCGACCGACGTGCACGCGGCTGCCCACCGCATGCGTCGTCGCCTTGGTGCGCCGCGCGCCGCGCACGAGCCCGCGCAACTGGTCGCCGTCGCGCTCGGCGTAACGCAGCCACTCGCCGTCGATCTTGACGAAGCCGCCGACCTCGGCGCCCGGGAAGCGGGCGCCGTCGACCAGCGTCAGGCTGGTGTCGCCTTCGTACAGCTCGGCGTCCAGCAGGCCTTCGGCGGCGATCTCGGCCGGCTGCGCGACCACGCAGCGCACCAGGATCGCGTGCGGGTGGATGTCGTCGGTGGCGTCGTCGGCGCTGAGCGGCCCACGGTCGTAGACGAACGCGCCACCCGAGGCCTCGTCGACCAGCCAGCCGCCGCGGCTGCTGTCCCACACCTGCTGCGGTGCCGAGCGCGCCGTGCTCGCCGCCGCCAGCGCCGTCTCGTCACCCCAGGCCGTGGTGGCCTGGCCCCACAGCAGGAACTCGACGTGCAGCAGGTCGCGCAGCACCGGCATCGTCACCTGGTAGACCAGCATGCCGGGCAGGTCCGGCGAGCCGGGCACCGGCACCTGGAACGGGTCGATCGAACGCTCCTTGCTCAACGGCAGCTCCTGCCCCGGCAGGAACCAGCCGGCGCGCAGTTCGAGCAGCGCGTCGTCGCCTTCCTGGCGCCACGGCAGCAGCAGCAGGTTGCCGACGCCGCGCAGCGGCTCGAGCCCGAGCTGCTTCTGCACGGCGGCCACCAGCTCGTCGCCCTTGAGCTCGGGCTTCTCCTCGTTGAGGCGGCGCGTCACTTCGCCTTCGAGCAGCAGCAGCTCACGGTCCGGCGGCAGGTGCACCGCGGCGCGCAGCACCTGCACGCGCGTGGCGCCACGCTCCGGCAGCGGCGGCAGGCCGATCGGCAACGACTGCACGACGAGGCGGTCGTCGACGCGGTCGCGGTCGCGGGCGCTGGCGCTGCCGCGCAGCGTCGACAGCTCGCGCGTGATCACGCGCTGGGCCTGGCTCGAACGGTCGGCCAGGGCCTGGCCGAGCTCACCTTCGCCGAACATGCTGAGCCCGCTGCTGACGAGCTGCACGAGCATGACCAGGAAGCCGCTCAGGATGCCCATGACGATGGTCAGCTCGAGCAGCGTGAAGCCGCCGGCGCGGCGCGGCGAGGTGGGCGACGGGCTCATCGGCTGCTCACCCTCTCGTCGATCACCCGGGTCTGGCCTTCGTACTGCACGCGCACGTCCTCGACCCGCGCCGTGGTCTTCCAGCCGTGCGCGGTGAAGCTGGCGAGGTCGAGGCAACCGGGCTCGTAGCGCGTCGCGAAGCGCACCTCGAGGCGCGAGGCCTGCCGCGCCAGCCGGTGCGGCGTGTTGTCGTCGCTGCTGCCGACGAACTGCCACAGCCCGGGCACGGTGCCGAGTTCGCTCTCCCACGGCTCGCGGCTGTCGGTGCGGGCGAGGCAGACCACACGCACCCGTGCGTCCTGCGTCTCCTGCCGCCAGCGCAGCGTGCTGAAGAACACCGGCGCCTCGTTGGTGGTGAACTGGAAGTAGGCGAGCTCCGGGTCGTCGCTGTTCTCGGCGTAACGGTCCCAGAAGCGGAACGGGAAGCTGATCAGCGGCTCGCCGGTGCTGCCGGGCTGCGGCGTGGTGCCGTAGCGGCCACGCAACAAGCCGCGCCACTGCGTCGACTCGTTGTCGGCGCCGGGCGGATACCAACGCGGCATCTCGAGCTGCGCGGTGCCGGCGCTGCGCATCCAGGTGTAGTGCAGCAGCTCGCGGCCGAGCAGCAGCGTGCCGCCAAAGCGCGGCAGCGCGCCGGGATCCTGCACCGGCAGGGTGTTGTCGCGGATGCCGACGCTGCTGCTGAGGATCGCGCACGGCCGGTGCGACAGGAAGTGCACCCGGGCGCCGCGGTCGTGGTCGCGCGCCTCGGTGTTCAACAGACCACGGCCGTTGGTCGCGATGGTGAAGGTGCCGTCGCTGTAGCTCTGGTAGGCGACGATCTCGTTGTCGATCAGGCACAAGCCGCCGCCGTTGGGGAAGCCGGCGTTCACCGGCGTGCTCGACCACTCGGCCCCCATCGGGTTCTGGTGGAACGACTGGTTGACGGTGAACTCCTTGGCCGTCGCCGAGCAGGTGGTGTCGAGCAGGCACACCGGCGTGAACTGCATCAGCACTTCGAGTTCGTCGACCACGCCGGGCAACGGCGCGCTGTTGCCGAAGCCGGCGCCGACGGTCGGCGCCTCGCAGTAGACGGCCGGCAGCTCGCCGCTCGGGAACTTGACGATGCGGTCGTAGAGCCGCGGTTCGTTGAGCTGGGTGCCGTCGGGCGGGCCCATGTAGGCGCCGTGCACGGCATCGGGGAAGCTGACCAGCTGGAACGGCCAGGCGCCGAGCCGTTCGTCCGGGGTGGTGTTGTTGGCGAGGTTGTCGGAGTTGAAGCGGCGCGCGCTCCAGTTGACGCGGTGCCACTCGACCGCCGGGGTGGAGTTCGCCGCGGCGCGGCCCTGCACGAGCGCGACGCGGTCGTGGCGGCCCGGGCGGCCGGTCATGGCGCCGAAGTTGCCCCAGAGCAGCGACACCCGGTGCACCTGGGTCACCTGCGCGTTGCTCTGCGGGTGCGACGAGGTCGCGTGCGAGCTGGCGCCGGTCGCCGCCATGCCGGGCTCGTAGAAGTCGCTCATCGGGTCGCCGCGGTGGCGCAGGCGGTAGCGGGCGGCGCGGATCTGCGGGAACGTGCTCTCGAGCTGCGGCGTGTAGCCGATGTAGCCGGCGGTCGCGGTGACGGTGCCCCACGGCGGCGTCGTCGTCACGGTCGGCGCCACGGTCGGGCCGAGCGGACCGACCGTCACCGTGTTGGCGCTCACCGAGCGCGTCAGCTCGTAGCGCATGCGGTCCCAGGCGGCGCGGTTGGCGCGCACCAGGTACTTGCCCTGGGCAATGCAGTCGTAGCGCACCCACTCGGTGTCGACCTCGTCGCCGCCCTTCGGGTAGAGCTGCACCCACTCGCTGACGCCGGTGACCTGCGGATCCCAGAGGTTGTTCGTGCCCTGCACCGAGATCGACACCGGCACCACCCACGGGATCCAGGCCGGGATGTCGTCCCAGTAGACGTTGTTCTGGCCCGGCAGCGCGTAGTCCTCGAAGTCGGTGACGAAGCGCCGCGCCGTGCCGTCGTAGAAGTCGGTGCTGATCTGGCCGTCCTGGCCCGGCAGCACCTGCGCCCGCTGCACGCCGGTGAGCTTGTTGCCCTGGCGCGCCGTGTAGCGGATCAGCTCCATGCCGCCGAACGACGCCGACGAGGTGGTCACGCCGACGCTGCGATCCCAACGCTGGCGATCTTGCACCAACAGCGCGTAGCCGCCGGTCGTGCAGAAGGCATTGCAGATCTGCTCCTGCGCCTCGTCGTTCTGGCCGCCCTTGGTCAGCGGCGTCGGATCGGCCAACAGGATGTCCCCGCTCCAGGTCTCGTCGATGCCGACGCCGATCGGGAACGGGTTGCCCTGCAGCGGCGTGATGACGATGTCGCGCGGGTTCGTCACGTAGGCGCGCGCGACCGCGAAGCCGCCGATGGCGCCGTCCAGCGTCGTCGATCCCGGCATCATCGGCGTATCGGGCGACAGCGTCGTCGAGTAGCCGTAGAGCTCGACCAGCGCGCCGGCCGGGTGCTCGGGGAAGATGCCGAGGTTGGTGCCCTGGAACATCGGGTCTTCGATGTCCACCTTCGGCTTGCCGTTCGCGTCGGTCGGGATGCTCGGCGTCAGCTCGCGGCCGGTCATGCGGGCGCCGCGGCCGCCGAGCGAGTCGCGGAACTGGCAGCGGAACGAGTTGCCGCTGATCGCCGAGTACTCGAACAGCTCGAGGCCGATGCGCAGGGTGCCGACCGTGGGGAAGCCCTCGGTGCTCTCGACCTGCAGGTCGAGGTAGGTCTGGTTGCCGGAGGCGCCGGGCGTGGTGCGGTTGTTGGCCAGCGTCGGATCGAACTCCGGCACCGCCGCGGTCAGGTAGGTCACGTAGCGCGTCTTGCCGCGCGTCATGCCGTCGACGGCGAGCGAGAGGTCGCTCGGCCGGCCGCTCAGGGCACTGAAGCTCACGTGCAGCGGCGTGCGCGGCGGCAGGCCGATCTCGGCCAGCGGCACCTTGCACGCCGCCGCCGTGCGTTCGACGCCGGCCGGCGAATCGGCGGGGTTGGGGTCGATGCCGGCTTCGTCGACGACCTCGAGCAGCCGGTTGCCCTCCTCGGCGCGCAGCGACATCCGTGTGCGGTCCTCGTTGACGTCGCCGTAGTCGAACAGCGTGGTCGTCGACAGGCTGTCCGCTTCGAACCAGAAGCTGGTCGCGAAGCGCTCGCAGAAGCCGTTCTGGTTGGTGAACGGGAAGCTGATGCGGTCGTGGCGGCCGCGCGCCTGCGCCGCCGCCGCGCTGCCCTGGCCGCCGAGCGGCGCCGAGTTGGCGATGCGGTACGGGCCGAGCTTCTTGATGTCGTAGCCGCGCAGGTCGTCGCTGAAGGGGAAGCCGTCGAACGCGCGCGGCACCCCGCGGCTCGCCTGCCCCCAGGCCGACGCCGGCGCCGTCGCCGGACCCGGCTGGATCGCGGAGTCGTTCTCGTCGGTCGAGCCGAACCGCGGCGCGCCGAGGCCGAGGTCGGGGAACGCCGCCGGCACCAGGTGCGGGAAGTAGCGCGGCGCCGGGTCGGTGCCGAGGTCGCCGGGCTGCAGCGCGCCGAGGTTGATCGGGTTGGTGACCCAGAACGGCGCCCGGCGATCGAGCACGAACGCCTCCTCGAACTGCTCCTGCGTCGCCCAGCGCTGCTCGATCAGGAAGCCCGGCAGCGCCACCGCGCTGCCGATGCGCTCGCTGCGGCCGACGACGCCGGCGGCCACGGTGCTGCGCGCCTTCTGGCTGGCGGCGCGGTAGTGCACCCACGGCCCGGAGTCGAAGCAGATCGGCGCCGTGCCCATCGCCAACGAACTGTCGCGTCCCGTCTGCAGGTTGCGGTAGAGCAGGATCCAGCGCGACTTCTCGTTGCGGCTGGCGTCCTGGAAGCGCGGCACGAAGGCCCGCTCGACGAGGTCCTTCCAGCCGGTGAACGGGCCCTGCCCGGGGCCGCCGGTGGAGCCGCGCAAGGCCACGACCTGCTCGGCCCAGTCGCGGGCGACGCTGCGCGTGAGCCATGGCGCCAGCATGGTCTGGTGGCCATCGGCGCCCGGCGCCTGCACGGCCTTGGCGCGGCCGATCTGCTCGGCGATCGCGGTCAGCACCTGGACCGACGCGGTGTTGAGGTTGACCGGGGCAGGCACCAGCGGCTCCACCACCGTGTCGGCGGCCGGGAACGTGCCCAGCACCGGCGTCAGCAGGTGCAACAGGAACACCTTCGGCAGCTGCAGCTCGGACTGCGCGTCCTGCGTCTCGCTGGCCATCACCAAGCCGTACTCGACCTGGCGCGTGCGCAGATCGGTGATGCGCACCGTGCTGCCGGCGCCGAGCTGGTCGGCGGCCTTGACCACGAGCGTGCGCGATCGGCCGCCGGTCAGCGCCGAGAACAGCCGCTCGGGCCGACCCCAGGTCGCCGCGCGCACCGCCATGGTCTCGGTCGTGAACACCTGCCGCAGCGCCTCGATCTCCTCGGCGGTGAAGCTGCCGAGCCCGGCCGCCTGGATCTCGACGACCTCGCCGATGTCGCGGTACGGGTGGCGATGCTGTCGGGTGCGATCGCCGCGCCCGGCGAACGGCCACGCCGTCGCCAGCACGCACCGGTAGTCGAGCAGCAACGAGCCCTCGCCCACCGCGCGCTTGCCGTCGGCGAAGCCCTCTTCCTGGAACAGGCCACGTTCCACCTGCAGCAGGGTGTTGGCGCGCTTCTGGCCGTAGCGGGCGACCTCGCCGTCGAACCAGACGAAGCCGCTGTCCGGCAGACCGGCGGCGTCTTCGAGCTCGATCTCGGTGGCGTCCTCCGCCAGGTCCTTGCCGAGCCGCGACGCCGTGCCGAGCACGTTGGCGAGCAGCAGCGGCGTCATCGTGTCGACGCCGAGCAGGCGCTGCTGGTCGATCAGTTCGCCGCCGAGCAGCACGCGGCCACCGTCCTCGACCTCGGCGAACGCCTTCGGCAGCGTGATGCGGTCCGGGAACTCGTCGAGGCCGTCGAACATCGGTGTCGGGTCGAGCGCCGGGTGCGACAGCGCCGCGTCGGCGAGCAACACCTCGCGCACGCTCGCCGAAGCCTGTTCGGCGGCGACCTGTTCGACGTCGCGCGCCGAGGCCTCGGCGCCGACGCCCATCGACACCGCGAACGGCAGCGCCAGCAGCGCCAGCAGCGTCAGCGCGAACAGCACGGCCATCAGCGCGACACCACGCTCCTTGCAGCGGCGGCTCATTGCATCTCCTCCGCCGTCAGGTAGCGCACCTCGGGTTCGCCGAGCGACTCGCCGTGCTGGTCGTAGCCGAAGCGGTAGACCTGCGCCGGCTGCAACTGGATCGGCAGCGTCTGCGGCGGCGCGTAGGTGAAGATGTAGAGCCGCAGCTCGTCGATCATGCCGGGCCAGGGCGCCTCGGCCGGCGACAGCTCGAGCGGCATCGGCTCGTCCTGCTGCGGGCCGCCGTCGGCGACGGTGCGACCGAGTTCGCGGCCGTCGAGCGCGAGCCACGCGTGCTGCCCGTCGCAGCCGATGTCGAGCGTGCACCAGCGCCGCACCGGCAACGGGAGCTCGCTGCCGACGCCGATCGACACCGGGCCACTGTCGCCCTGCCGCTGCACCTTCAGGCGCGCCCGCGGCCGCAACTGCGCATCGACCTGCACGTCGAGCGTCGGCGGCAGCCGCAGCAGGGTGGCGTGGCCACGTTCGTCGCACCACAGGTCGACCCGCACCACGAAGCCGTCGCGCAGGTCGGCGATGCTCGGCGTGAGCAGCCAATGCAGCAGCGGGTTGCGGTCGCCTTGCCGCGGTCGACGGGCATGGCCGAAGCGGCCGTTCGGCACGTCGCTGCCGCCGAGCGTCGGCCGCAACACGTCGTCGAGGTACTCCTGCCCGGGCTCGAAGTGGAAGGTCAGCACCGGCTGCAGCAGGCGCGACTGCACCGTCGCCGCCTGGTTGCCGACGCCGGGGCGCAGCACCACCTCGGTCGGCACGCCTTCGGCGCGCGCCGTGAGCTGGGCCGACCGGCGTTCGCCGGCGAGCACCGACGCGGCGACGAGGTTGGGGTCGACCTTGCCGACGAAGCCGAGCGCGAAGCCCATCAACACCGACAACACGCCGATGACGATCATCAGTTCGAGCAGCGTGAAGCCGCGCGAAGCAGAACAGCACATCGAGGGCACCTCGGCCGCGCTCGCGGTCGGTGGGGTCAGGGGGCGCGGCGCCGAGCATAACGCCCCGCCGACGGCACCGGCAGCCGGCGGCCACCCCCGGCCATGCCGATCGACCGGGCGCAACGCACCCCGCGCGGGCGGGGCGCCGACTCGTCGGGCATCAGTTGGCCGGGAAGACGATGTCATCATCGGTGCCGAAGGTCAGGTCCGGGCCCGCGCTGAGCAGCTGGAACTTGCCGGCGCCGTAGGCGGCGCCGTCGTCGCGGCGCTTGGCCTTTACCGTCACCACGTCGCCTTCCGCGGCCGGCTTGACCTGCTGCGGCTTCTCCATGCCGCCCTTGGCGAAGTAGACCAACGGCGTGCCCCACGGATCGGCGAACTCGATGCGGTCGCGGCGGTGCAGCAGCGGCAGCTCGACGCCGTGGTCGTCGCCGTCGGTGTTGACGAAGTGCTCGCCCTGGCCGCTGAGGTCGGTGCCGCCGTTGGCGGCCGACTGGCTCAGGAACAGCAGCATCGACTCGATGCCGGTGTTCTGGCCGTTGTCGGGCTTCCAGTTGCCCTTGATGCGGTCGCGGCCGACCAGGTCATCGGGCGGGAAGTAGCCGTTCTTGCGGGAGAAGGCGTTGAGCGCGGTCTCCAGCTCCAACATCGATGCCTCGCAGGCCTTGACCTTCGCCTGCTTCGACACGCCGAGCACGCTCGGCAACAGCACGGCGGCGAGCAGACCGATGATCGCGATCACGATCATCAGCTCGATCAGGGTGAAGCCGCGCGCGGCGGCAGACGGGCTGTGCATGCTGAGGTCCCTCACTGCCGGTCCTTGCGGCGCTCGAGGCGGTAGTCGTCGAAGGCGACGTCGACGCGGGCGTTGCGGCTGCCGGTTGCGAACAGCAGAGTGCGCAGCTCGCCCGAGGTGTTGCCGCTGAGTTGCTTGAGGTCGTGGCGGGCGACGACCTCGCCGTTCCACGCCACCAGCAGCGTGTTCTGCTTGCTCTGCTCGTCGCCGCGCGGCACCACGCGCAGTTCGACCTCGTGGCGGCCGGTGAGCACGAAGCCCGGCACCGTCAGCGCCGCGCTGGCGGGCGCCTGCTTGCCGTCATCGCGGCCGTCTTCGAGGCGCAGGTACGGCGCCCCTTCGCGAATGCCGACCCGCACGACGAGGTCGTTGCCGCCGCTGCCGCGACCGAGCTCGATGCCGAGCCCGACGAAGTCCTCGCCGGCCGGGTGGCCCGCGCCGAGCTGCATGGTGACCGAGGCAGCGAGGAAGTTCTTGCCGTGGCGCACAGCCCCCTCGCGCACGACGGTCACCTCACCGGCGGTGAACTTGTCGCGCAGCAGCAGTCGGCCGTCGACCATCTTCGGACCGAGCTGGCCGTCGTTGTCGGGGCGCCAGGTGGTGCCGAGCAGGCTGCGGTCGAAGCTGTCGCGCAGCACTTCCTTCTGGGCGTGGTCCTGGATCGCGAGCAGAGTCTTGCCGGCCCACGCCCACAGCGGCTGGTCGCGTGGCA
>JAEUHT010000103.1 GCA_016793265.1 Planctomycetota bacterium | reverse complement strand
CTGGACGAACTCGACCGCATCGCCGGCAACCTCGCCGACGCCCGCACCTTGAATCGACTCGAAGCGCGCGTGTTCACGCTGGCGAAGGTGCAGCACCAGATCGAACTGGCCGCCGCCGAGGGCGCGGCGCGCGCGGCGGAGCTGCGCCTGCGGGAGCTGCTCGGCATGCCGCCGGCCGCGCCGCTGCGTCTCGTGGCCGGGCTGGTGGTGCCGGACCGGGCGCCGGCCGGCGCCGCCGCGGCCCTGCCCACCCACTGCCGTCGCGTCGATCGGGCCCGCCTCGCCCACGACGTCGCCGAACGCGGCCTGCAGCTGGCGATCCGCAGGCAATGGCCCGAGCTGTCGCTGCAGCCCGGCTGGCAGGAGGAGGACGCCGAGCCGCGCCTCGGCCTCGGCTTCTCGCTGCCGCTGCCACTGTGGAACCGCAACGCGCAGGAGATCGCCGAGCGGCGCGCCGCCCGGGCCGCCGCTGCCGCGGGGTTGCGGGAGCAGCTCGAACTCGCGAGCCACGAACTGGCGCAAGCCGATGCCGCCGCGCTTGCCGTCGCGGCGCAGCGCCGCCTGCTCGACGAACGGTTGCTGCCGCTGGCCGAGCAGCAGCTCGCCGACGCGCGCCACCTCGCCGATCTCGGCCAGCTCGACGTACTGCTGATCCTCGACGCCGTGACGCGCGCCCACACGGCGCAACTCGCGGTGATCGCGGCGGCCGAGGCGGAGGCCGCCGCGGTGGTGGCGCGTAATGCCCTGTTCTGGCCGTCGCTGGCCGCATCCGTGTCGGAGCCTGAATGATGACCAACCTGCGTCCCGTCCTCGTGGTCCTGGCCTTGGCCATGGCTTGTTCGCGTCGTCAGGAACCGTCGCCGAGCCACGAACCGGTGCCGCCGACGGGCAACCGCATCGCCGTGCCGGCCAGCGTGCGCCAGAACCTCGGCATCGACTTCGTATTGGTCGAACGCCGTCGGGTGGCGCAGACGCTGCGCTGCGCCGGGCACTTCGAGCTGCTCGCCACCGCCCGCAACGAGCTGCGCACGCCGTTGTCCGGTCGCGTCACGCTGCTGGTGAAGCCGCTGCAGACGGTGCGCGCCGGCGACCTCGTCTACCGCCTCGAGGCGCCGGATTGGCGGCGGGCCCAGCGGGAGATCGGCGAGCTGGCGACGCAGGTGCGAGTCGACGAGGCGAAGCGCTCGGCGATGGACCCTCTGGTCGCGGCGCACGCGGCCCACGAACGTTCCCTGCAGGAGGCGGTGGGTGTGCTCGAGGCGCGGCAGCAGGGCATCCAGGAGACGCAGGCGAGCGTCGGCGGCATGGCGCGTGAGCTGGCCGAGGTGCAGGCCCAACTCGCCCAGCTGCGGGCGGATCTCGCCGAGGCGCGCGAGAAGGGCGCGACGACGGCGGCGACGGTGGTCGAGCTCGAGGCGTTGATCGTGGCCGGGCGCGACCGCTTCCGGCTCGCGGTCGAGGGCGCCGCAGCGGTGACCGGCCTCAGTGTCGAGCAACTGCTCGGCTCCGCACCGGGCACCGACAGCCAGCTGCCGCGCTGGCGGGTGCTGTCGGCTATCGAAGGACGCGCCAGCGCGGACGGCATCGTCGATGCCCTGCAGGTCGCGACCGGCGGCTGGGCCGAGGCCGGCCAGATGGTGGCCACGGTCAGCGACCTGTCGCAGGTGCGCTTCCGCGCCCGCGGTCTGCAGAGCGACCTGCCGCGCCTGCGCGACGGCCTGCCGGCGCGCGTCGTGCCGGCGATCGGCACCGGCGTAGGCCATGGTCAGGTGGTGGGCACGCTGTTGCTCGGGGCCGAAGCCGACCCGAGGCAGCGCACGCTCGACCTGTTCTTGGTGGCGACCGCCGGCACCAACTGGGCGCGGCCCGGCGTCGCCGGCTTCCTCGAGATCGAGACGGCCGGGGTGGCCGAACCGGTGCTGGCGATCCCGCTGGCGGCGACGCTGCAGGATGGGCTCGAACGTGTGCTGTTCCGCCGCGATCCCAAGGACCCGGACCAGGTGCTGCGGCTGGTGGCGGACCTCGGCGTCGACGACGGCCGTTGGGTCGAGGTGAAGAGCGGGCTGCGCGATGGCGACAGCGTGGTGCTCGCCGGCGCCTACGAGCTGGTGCTCGCCAGTTCGGGAACGGCGGCCAAGGGCGGCCACTTCCACGCCGACGGCACCTTCCACGACGGCGAGGACAAGTAGCGTGTTCCGCCACCTGATCGCCTTCTCGTTGCGGCAGCCGTGGCTGGTGCTGCTGCTGTCGCTCGGCCTGCTGGCGTTCGCCGGCTACCAGGTGCCGCGCATGCCGGTGGACGTGTTCCCCGAGCTCAACGCGCCGACCGTCGTGGTGATGACCGAGGCCGCCGGGTTCGCCGCCGACGAGGTCGAGCAGAACATCACGTTCCCGATCGAGAGCGCGGTGAACGGCCTGCCCGGCATCCGCCGCGTGCGCAGCGCCAGCGCCATCGGCCTGTCCCTGGTATGGGTGGAGTTCGAGTGGGGTGAGGACCTCCACCGCGCCCGCACGCTGGTCGCCGAGAAGCTCAACGGCGCGCGCGGCAACCTGCCGCCCGGGGCGCACGCCGACATCACGCCGATCACCTCGATCACCGGTGAGATCATGCTGCTGTCGCTGTCGTCGCCCGACGGCAGCCAGTCGCCGATGGCGGTGCGTGCCTACGCCGAGTTCGACCTGCGCAATCAGCTGCTGGCGGTGCCGGGCGTGGCCCAGGTGGTCGCCATCGGCGGCGACCTGCCCGAGTACCAGATCCATGTGCGCCAGGAGCAGCTGTCGTCGTTCGCGCTGACCATGCAGGACGTCGTCGACGCCGCCCGCCGCGCGCATACGACCGCCGGTGCCGGCTACCTGCCCGACGTCGAGGGGCTCGAGCTGCCGGTGCGGCAGACCGGCCGCGTGCGGTCGCTGGCCGACATCGCCGGCACCGTCGTGCGTCATCAAGATGGCAACCCGATCACCATCGGCCAGGTCGCCGAGGTCGGGCTCGGCGCCACGCCGAAGCGCGGCACGGCGACCGAGGGCGGCCGGCGCGCGGTCGTGCTGTCGGTGCAGAAGGCGCCCGGCACCAACACGCTGCGGCTGACCACGTTGCTCGATACGAAGCTCGACCAGGTCGCGGCGGCGATGCCCGCGGGCATGGTGCTCAACCGCCACGTCATGCGGCAGGCGGATTTCATCACGCTGTCGGTGCACAACCTGATCCGCGTGCTGCGCGACGCCGGCATCTTCGTCGCCATCATCCTGATCCTGTTCCTGCTCGACGTGCGCACCACGCTGATCACGCTGACGGCGCTGCCGCTGAGCCTCGCGGTCGCGTTCGTGGTGTTGTGGGCGGCCGGGCTGTCGATCAACGTGATGACCCTCGGCGGTCTCGCCGTCGCCATCGGAGAGCTGGTCGACGACGCCATCATCGACGTCGAGAACGTCTTCCGCCGCCTGCGCGAGAACCACGCGCTGCCGGCCGCGAGCCGGCAGTCGCCGGTGCGCGTCATCTGGCAGGCCAGCAACGAGATCCGCGGCGCCGTCGTCTTCGCCACCATCATCATCGGCATGGTGTTCGTGCCGCTGCTGTTCCTGCAGGGCATCGAAGGGCGCTTCTTCCGGCCGCTCGGCATCGCCTACATCGTCTCGACCCTGGCGTCGCTGGTGGTCGCGCTGACGGTGACGCCGGCCTTGTGTCGCCTGTTGTTGAGCCGGGTCCGGCCGCGTGGCCACGGCGAGGGCTGGCTGGTGCGCTGGCTCAAACGCCGCTACCAGCCGCTGCTGGCGTGGGCGCTGCGCCGCGGCCGCACCGTGCTCGCCGTGTCGGCCCTCGCCACCATCGCCAGCGTCGCGCTCGGCCGCACCTACGGCACCAGCTTCCTGCCCGAGTTCAACGAGGGCACCTTCACGGTCTTCCTGATGGCGCCGCCCGGCACCTCGCTCGCCGAGAGTGATCGCCTGGCCACGGGCGTCGAGCAGCAGCTCGCCGCGTTGCCCGGCGTGCGCGCCGTGGTGCGCCGCACCGGCCGCGCCGAACGCGACGAACACGCCGAGCCGGTGAGCAGTTCGGAGATCGAGGTCGTCGTCGCCAGCGGCCACGGCAGACACGACGTGCGCCGCGCCATCGACGGCGTGCTCGCCGGCGTGCCCGGCATCACCACCAGCATCGGCCAGCCGATCGAGCACCGCCTCTCGCACGTGCTGTCGGGCACACCCGCGGCGATCGCGGTCGTCGTGCAGGGCGACGAGCTCGACGTCTTGCGCAGCCTGGCGAAGCGCATCGAAGGGGAGCTGAAGGCGTTGCCGGGCACGCGCGATGTCGCCGCCAACCGCGAGGTGATGATCACCTCGTTGCCGGTGCGCTATCGCCCGGCCGACCTCGCCGCGGCGGGCCTCAGCCCGGCTGCTGCCGCCGAACAGGTGCAGCAGGCGCTGCAGGGCGAGACCGTCGCCGAGGTCAACGAGGGCGTGCGCCGCCACCCCATCACCGTGCGGCTGCATCCGGACGAACGGCGGCGCGTCGCCGACGTCGAGCGGCTGGTCTTGCGCGGCGCCGGCGGCGCCATGGTGCGGCTCGCCGATGTCGCCGACATCGGCCGCGAGCGTGCGTCCAACCTGATCGCGCGCGAGAACGGCCAGCGCAAGGCCGTGATCTCCTGCAACGTCGCCGACGGCTACAACCTCGGCCAACTCGTCGCCGCGGTGCAGCAGCGCATCGAGCCGATCGTGACCGCCGCCGGCTGCACGCTGACGCTCGGCGGCCAGTTCGAAGCGCAGCAGTCGGCGAGCCGCACGATCCTGTGGATGGGGGCGATGGTGATCGTCGTCATGCTGCTGCTCGTGCACGCGGCCATCGGCTCGCTGCGCGCCGCGATGTTGGTGATGGTCAACCTGCCGCTGTCGCTGATCGGCGGTGTGCTGGCGATCTACCTCGTCGAATCGCCGAGCCTGTGGCGCAATACGCTGGCCCTGTGCGGCCTCGGCGGCGGCCGCTACGTCGCACCGGTGCTCTCGATCGCCAGCCTGGTCGGCTTCATCACCCTGTTCGGCATCGCCGTGCGCAACGGCATCCTGCTCGTGCGCCACTACTTCGACCTGATGCGCGAAGGGGTGCCGCTGGCCGAGGCGGTGCGCCGCGGCTCGATGGAACGGCTGGTGCCGATCCTGATGACCGCGCTGACCGCCGCGCTCGGCCTGCTGCCGATCGTCGCCGCCGCCGGCGAACCGGGCAGCGAGATCCTGGCGCCGCTGTCGGTCGTCGTGCTCGGCGGCCTGTTGTCGTCGACGTTCCTCAACCTGCTGGTCGTGCCGACCGGCTTCTACCTGCTGTTCCAGAACCACCCGATCGGCCCATCCGGCCAAGACCACGAGACCGCGGAGTTGTCATGATCACGAAGGCCCTGCTGTTGTTCGCCTCCGCGTTGCTGTTCGCCGCCTGCGGCGAAGGCAAGCCGACACCTGACCATGCGGCCGGCTCGCACGTGCACGCCGATGGCACGGTGCACCACGACGACGACCACGGCGATGCCCACGGCGACGGGCACGCGCACGGCGAACGCACCACCCTCGGTGCGGTGACGCTCGGCGAACACAGCATGCAGGTGTTTCAGCTGGGCAAGGTCGAACCGGGCAAGGAGGCCGACTTCGACCTCGACTTCGCCGCCGGCAAGGCGCTGCCTCCGGCCGTGCGCGGTTGGATCGGCGACGAGTCCGGGCGGGGCTCGCTGCGTGTGCGCTTCGAGAAGGAGTCGGCGACGCGCCTGCACGGGCGTCCGGAGGCCCCGGCGCCGCTCGCGGACGGCAGTGCGTTGTGGCTCGAGATCGACGGCGCCGCCGGCCCGGTCAAGAAGTCGATCGGGTTCCGCCGTTGAGTCGCGCCGCCGCCGCCGCATCATGCCCGCACCACCGACGATGAACCGCCCGGACGAAGCCTGGCTCGCGCAACTGCGCCACGACCACGACCACGGCGCCGCCGTGGGCTCCCACGAGCAGAGGACGCGTTGGGTCGTCGGGCTCACGTTCGTGACGATGGTGGTCGAGCTCGGCGTCGGCTACGCCACCAACTCGATGGCCCTGACCGCCGACGGCTGGCACATGGCCACGCACGTCGGCGCGCTCGGCCTCAGCGCGTTCGCCTACTGGTTCGCGCGGCGGCGCAGCCGCCACGAGGCGTTCTCCTTTGGCACCGGCAAGGTGCACGCGCTCGCCGGTTACACGAGCGCCATCGTGCTGGCGCTGGTCGCCTTGTGGATGGTCGTGGAGTCGCTGCGGCGGCTGCTGCAGCCGGAGCCGATCGCGTTCGCCGAGGCGCTGCCGGTCGCGGTGCTCGGCCTGCTGGTGAACCTCGCCAGCGTGCGCATCCTGCACAGCGCCGAACACGATCACGAACACGATCACGATCACGGCGACGGCGAGCACTCGGTCGTGGCCCACGACCACCACGGCCACGACCACAACCTGCGTGCGGCCTACCTGCACGTGCTGGCCGACGCGCTGACCAGCGTGCTGGCGATCCTCGCCCTGCTCGGCGGCCGCTACCTCGGCTGGACGTTCCTCGACGCCGCGATGGGGGTGATCGGCGGGCTCGTGATCGCGCGTTGGAGCTACGGGCTGTCGCACGGCGCCGCCGCGCAGTTGCTCGACGTCGTGCCGTCGCAGGACCTCGCCGCCGCTGTGCGCCACGGCCTCGAAGCCCGCTTCGCCGACGTGCGGGTGGTCGATCTGCACGTATGGGCGATCGGCCCGCACGCCATGGCCTGCATCGTCGCCGTCGCCGCGACCTCACCACGCCCCGTCGCCACCTACCACGAAGCGCTCGCCTCGATCGCCACCTTCGCCCACGTCACGATCGAGCTGCACCAGCCGCCGGGTACGGCGCCCGGCGCGTGAGGTCGCCGCGGGGCGACGTGGGTTCGCGGCTCGCTCAGCGGACGTCGAGCCACGACGGCCGCGACAGCCCGGTGACGGGCGTGCCGCTGCCGGAGGTGGCGCGGGCGGGCGCCGTGAGCTGTAGCCCGATCCGGTTCGGGTCCGCCGGCAGCGTCAGGGCGAAGCTGGTGGGCGGCCTCGGGCGGCGCGCCGCCGGCAATGCCCGGACGGGGGCCGCAGCCGCGCCGGGCGGTCGTGGGTGATCGGCCGCAGCGAAGGAAAGCCGGTTTTCCTGCACGCTGGTATCGTGGTTCCGACATCTGGAGCCCTGACGCTCATGAACAAGATCTGCCTAACCCTCACCATCTGTCTGTCCTCCATGGTCGGCACGTTCGCCGCGGCGCAGGCGCCGCAGGCCACCCCGGCCAAGCCGAAGCCTGTCGCGCAGGAGCCGGCTCCGGCCGCGCAGCCGAAGGGTGCGGACTGCTGCGAGCTCGGTGGCGCCAAGTCGAAGGCTGCCCCGGCGGAGTGCGGCGGCTGCGAGATCGAGTGCACCCCGGCCAAGGCGGCTCCGGCGAAGGGCGCGGACTGCTGCGAGATGGAGTGCACCCCGGCCAAGGCGGCCCCGGCGAAGGGCGCGGACTGCTGCGAGCTCGGTGGCGCCAAGGCGAAGGACGTACCGGCGAAGCCTGCGGACGCCCCGGCCAAAGCCGGTGGCTGCTGCGAACTCGACGGCGCCAAGGCCAAGGGCGTTCCGGCCAAGGACGCGCCGGCCAAGCCGGCGGCTGACCTGAAGAACTGAGCCGAGCGAATGCCCGACGCCTCGACCCGGCGGTTCGTCGACGCGTTCACCCGCCACGGTCGCACGCTGTGGGTGATCGCGGCGGCGTGGGTCGGGCACGGCGAGGCCGCGGATCTCGTGCAGGAGGCCGCGAAGGTCGCCTGGCAGCGGCGGCATCAACTGCGCGACGGTAATGACGAACGCCGCTGGCTCATGCAGGTCGTGCGCAACGTCGGCGCCAACTGGCGGCGGCGGCGGCGCCCGGAGCTGCGCGAGCCGGAGCGCTTCGACGAGCTGGCGGCGGCGCGGGATCGTATCGAGGTCGAAGGGTGGCGCGGCTTCGACGCCGACCGCGCGGGCCTGTCCGACGAACTGGCGCGGGCCCTGGCCCGGGTGCCCGAGGTCGCGCGGGCCTGCCTCCTGTTGCAGGTGCTGCAGGGGGCGTCGTGCGCCGACATCGGCGCGTTGTTCGAGATGTCGGAGAACACCGTCGCCAGCCACGTGCGGCGGGCGCGGTTGCAGTTGCGTGAAGCGCTGAGCGATCGGGCGCCGGCGAGCGGGTCGGCGCAGGAGCTGTCATGAACACGGAATTCGATCGTCACCTCGATGCCGCGCTGCGGCAGGCCTTCGTCCCGCCCGAGCCGGCGACTTTCGCGGCGATGGCGCAGGCCGCCGCGCGCCCGGTGGCGTCGCGCTGGCGCTGGCCGCTGGTGGTCGCCGCCGCGGCCCTGTTCGCCGTGGTGCTGCAGCTGGCGTGGCCGCGGGCGCGTGGCCCCGAAGGCCACGATGGTCACCAGCTCGGCGCGCTGTGGGCCGCGGCCTATGCCGACGCGGTGGACCGCGGCTTCGAAGAGCACGGCATGGGCGGCTGCTGCATGGGCCTCGACATGGCGCAGGCGTGCCGCGACCGCTTCGCGTGCGGGTTGGCGCTCGCCCAAGGCAGCCAGGTCACCGTGCTCGGCGAATACGACGGCCGCCCGACCGGCGGCAGCATGGCGTTGGTGGCGAAGGCCGGCGACGTGCCGCTGTGTGTCTACATCCTGCCGAAGGGCAAGGACCCGCGCGTGCGGCTGCCCCGCGACTGCAACCTGCGGCTCGGGCGGCGCGACCTCGGCGACCTCGTGCTCTACGCGGTGTCGAAGCAGCCGGCCGAAGCGGCGCTGGCCGCGTTCGTCGTGCCGTAGCGAGCCCGCCGCCGGCGGAGCTACTTCTTGTCGAGCGCCTGTCGGCGCCGTTGCTCGGCGGTGCCGAGGTCGTAGACGAGGTCCGTCGTCAGCAGGAAGAAGCCCGCCGCACCGGGCAGCAGGATGCCGACCAGCAGGGTCATCACGTGGAAGCCGGTGGCGACCATCGTCGAGAGGCCGAGGAAGGCGATGAGCATCAGCACCAGCGCCGTCACCTTGGTGACGAACCAGAACAGCATCGAGAAGAACGGGAACCAGTTGTTCATGCGGAGCTCCTGGCGGCAGCCTAGCAGCGAGGCTTGGCCTTGCCGATGCCTGGTCGTCAGTTCTGCTGACCGTCGTCGAGCCGCCACCGGATCACCTCGCCGGCGCGCATCGGCACCAGCGTGTGTTCGCCGAACGGCACCTCGGCCGGCATCGTCCACGGTTGTTGGCGCAGCGTGATCTGCTGCGTGTTGCGCGGCAAGCCGTAGAAGTCCGGCCCGCGTTGGCTGGCGAACTCCTCCAGCCGGTCGAGCGCGCCGACCGCCTCGAAGGCCTCGGCGTACAGTTCGATGGCCGCGGGTGCGGAATAGATGCCGGCGCAGCCACAGGTGGTCTCCTTGCTGTGGCGCGGGTGCGGCGCGCTGTCGGTGCCGAGGAAGAACCGCGGGTGGGTCGTCGCCGCCTTCAGCAGTTCCTGGCGATGGCGTTCGCGCTTGAGCACCGGCAGGCACCAGGCGTGCGGGCGCACGCCGCCGCGGAACAGCTCGTTGCGGTTCCACAGCAGGTGCTGCGGCGTGACGGTGGCGGCGACGTTGGCGTCGGCCGTGCGCACGAAGTCGGCGGCGTCGGCGGTAGTGACGTGTTCGAGCACGAGGCGCAGGCCGGGGAAGTCGCGCCGCAGCGGCGGCAGCGTACGTTCGACGAAGACCCGTTCGCGGTCGAAGACGTCGACGTCGGCGTCGGTCGCCTCGCCGTGCAGCAAGAGCGGCAGGCCGTGCTGCTCCATCGCCGCCAGCGCCGGCCGCACGTGGCGCCAGTCGGTGACGCCGTTCTCCGAGTTGGTGGTCGCCCCCGCCGGGTAGAACTTGACCGCGTGCACGAAGCCGCTCGCCTTGGCGGCGGCGATCTCGGCCGCCTCGGTGCGATCGGTCAGGTAGAGCGTCATCAGCGGCGTGAACACCGCCCCGCGCGGCAGCGCGGCGAGGATGCGGTCGCGGTAGGCGCGCGCGGCCGCGACGGTGGTCACCGGCGGCTTCAGGTTGGGCATGACGACGGCGCGGGCGAAGCGGCGCGCGGTGGCCGGCAGCACGCTCGCCAAGGCGGCGCCGTCGCGCAGGTGCAGGTGCCAGTCGTCGGGTCGGGTCAGCGTGAGACGCATGGCGAGCAGGATAGCGGGGCGGGTTGGTGGCGCAGACAGGATCCGCGGTGGTGCAGCGGCGGCCGTGGCTCTAGCTTCTGCGGCATGCGAAGGAACGTGTGCTGGCTGGCGGGGTGGTTGCTGTCGGCGCTGTCGGCGCAGGACATCACGACGATCGGCACGGTCGTCGACGGCGACGGGCGGCCGCTGGTCGCCGCCACGGTGACGTTCGCGACCTCGCCAGCCGACACCTTCGATGCCTTGGCGCCGACCGAGATCGTCGAGGCGGTGACCGACGCCGCCGGGCGGTTCCGCGTCAAGCTGCGCGCGGGCCGCGAGCACTCGGCGTGGGCGATCGGGCCGCACGAGCAAGCCGGCCGTTGGCGCAGCGAGGTGTGCGAAGGCGTCGTCGCCGGCAACGTGATCGAGCTGCGCGCGGCGAGACGTTCGCTGCAGCAGCCGATCCGCCTGACGCCGGCGCCGGAGCTCGGGCCGGGGCCGTTCACGATCGAGGTGTTCGGTCCGGCCCGGCACGCCCGCGTGGTGCGGGTGCCGCTCGCGGCGGACGGCACGGCGACGTTGCCCGAGATGCCGATCGGGGTGCACATGGGCACCGTCTGCCGCCTGCTCGATGCGGGTGGTCGTGTGGTCGTCGGCTGGTTCTGGCCGAATGGCGATCGCACGGCGACCGCGGCCGTGCGCCGGTGTGCGGTCGAGGTCGTCGACGAGCAGGGCAAACCCGTGGCCGGGGCGCACGTCGCGGCGCTGGTGTCGTGGAACGTCGGTGGATCGGGCTTCCTGCTCGGTCCGCGCCGCATCGACAGCCAGATCGAAGGGCCGCGCACCGACGCCGACGGGCGCACGGTCGTCGTGATCGCCGACCGCTGGATCCAGGGCTTCGTAGCGTGGACACCGGATCGGTTCGCGCGGCTCGCGCGGCGCCAACCGCAGGAAATTCGTGACGGAGAGCTGCTGCAGGTCTTCCAGGACTTCCCCGGGGACGACGTGCCGATCCAGCTCATCCTGCGATCGGTGCCGGTGCTGCACGGCACGTTGCGCCGCGGTGCGTTGCCGCTGGGCGGGAGGGAGGTAGTCGCCTCCGTCGCAGGCGCTTGCTGCATGGTCGGGGAGCACGGAGCCGGCAGCAGTGGCTTCTACGCGACGCATCGTGGCGTTACCGACGCCGCGGGTGCCTTCACGATCGACGGCGTGGCGCGGCCGATAGCGGCGCTGCGGCTTGGCATCGAGACCGGCGACGAGGTGCCGACGTTCCTGCTGCCGCGGGCGGACGTGCCTGCCGAGGCGATCGACATCGACCTCGCATCCTGGCCGATCACGACGCTGCAACTGCGCACCGACGCGGCCTTGCCGCCGGTGGCAGCACGCTTCCTGCTCTGGCCCGCCGATCCAGGTCGTGACGGTGAGCCCCTGGTTCTGGTCGCTGATCGTGCCGGCAGGACGAAGGTGCGGCTCGAACCGGGCACCTGGTTTGTGTTCGCGACCGACGCCGATGGTCACGCCGCCGAGCTCGTCACGGTGCAAGCGGGCGCCGACCGTGTCG
>JAEUHT010000093.1 GCA_016793265.1 Planctomycetota bacterium | reverse complement strand
CAGCGGTTCGATGGATCGCCCGAGCAACGGGCCGACCACCGGCGCGCGCGGCCGCGACGCCGAGACGCGGCTCGAAGCGGCCAAGGCGCAGCTCGTGCTGGCGGCGCAGGCGATGCCCGACGAGTCGACCTATGTGCTGATGACCTTCGCCGAGCGGGCGCGCACGTGGACGCCGACGCCGATCCGGCCCGGCAGCTCGTCGGCGCGGTCGCTGACCGAGCTGCTGAGCCGGCTGCGGCCGCACGGCGGCACCAACCTGCACGATGGCCTGGTGACGGCGCTGGCCTCGCGCGAGCAGACCTACGGCGCCAACACCGCGGTGACGATCGACGAGCTGTTCGTGCTCAGTGATGGTGAGCCGACGTCGGGCGAGGTGCGCGACGAGGACGGCCTGCTGGCGATCGTGCGCGAGGCCAATCGTTACGCGAAGGTGCGCATCCACACCGTGTTCACCGGCACCGGCGCGATGCCGGCGCTGCTGCGGCGGCTGGCCGAGGAGAACGGCGGCGTCGCCGTGCAGCGATAGCTTTCGGCGCGGTCGGGCGGCACGATCGCCGCGGTGACGAAACCCGTCGCCGACGCGACCGTGATGCGCACCTGGTCCGGCCTCGCCGCCTTCTACGCGAGCATGTTCGTCGTGCTGGCGGTCTACATGCAGTTCTTCCCGGTCTGGCTGCACGAGGTCGCCGGGTTGCCGGCCGAGCAGGTGTCGATGGTGTTGGCGGCGCTGACCGTGGCGCGCACGCTGGCCGGGCCGGTGTGGGCGCAGCGGGTCGATCGTGGTGGCGACGCCCGCGGTGTGCTGTTGCTGCTGTCGGTGTTCAGCGCGCTGGTCTTCGTCGGCAATACGCTGGCGCCGTCCCTGTTCTGGTTCGTGGTCGTGTCCGGCGTGTTCGGCGTCGTGTTCTCGCCGATGTTCCCGATCCTCGACGCCACCACGATGCAGGCGGCGGCGCGTGCGGGCTTCGCCTTCGGCCGCGTGCGCCTGGTCGGCTCGGTGACGTTCTTGCTCACCGTGCTGACCGCCGGCGCGCTGCTCGAACGCACCGGCAGCGCCTTCGTGATGCCACTGCTGTTGGTCGCGCTCGGGGTCAACGCCGCGGTCGCCGGCGGCCTGCCGCGGGCGGCGCCGCGCCCAGCCGTGGTGTCGCCGCGGTCGCCGTGGTGGCAGCCGCTGCGCTCGCGGCCGTTCGTCTGGTTGCTGCTGGCCTCGGCGCTGATCCAGGGCAGCCACGCCACCTACTACAACCTGTCGACGGTGCACTGGAATGCGCACGGCATCGGCAAGAGCCTCTCGGGGGCACTGTGGGCCGAGGGCGTGCTGGCCGAGATCGTGCTGCTGTTCGTCGCCGTGCGCACGGTCGAACGGCTGCGGCCGACCACGCTGCTGCTGATCGGCGGCGCCGCCGCCATCGTGCGCTGGTCGGTGCTCGCGATCACCGTCGACGTGACGCTGCTGTTCGCCAGCAATTGGCTGCACGGGCTCAGCTTCGCCTGCACCTACCTCGGCTCGTTGCGCGCGCTCGATCGCCGCGTGGCACCGCACCAGCGGGCGACGGCGCAGGGCCTGCTCGGCGCCGCGACCTCGGGTCTCGGCATGGTCGGCGGTGGCCTGCTCGGCGGCTGGCTCTACGACCGTGACCCGGCCTTGGCCTTCTTGACGATGGCGGCCCTCGCCGCCTTGGGCGTGGTGCTGGCCTTCGGCCTGCGCATCCAGGCGCCGAGGGACCAGAGGCCGCAGAGCGACACCACCGCGAGCGGCGCCACGTAGTGCCAGCGGGGCCGCGCCAGCAGCGCCGCGATCGCCGACGCCGCGCTCTCGCCGAGCGGGGCCGCGGGCGCCAGGCCGGACGCCATCGGCAGCAGCTGCAGGCAGGGCGTCACCAGCAGCGCCAGCACGACGACGGCGAGCACGTTCTTGAAGCGCAGGATGCCGAGGCGCCGCCACAGCGGCACCAGCAGCGCCAGCAGGAGGCAGGTCGCCACCAGCGGCCACTCCCGCTGCGGTTCCTTGGCGGCGAGCAGCGGCAGCATCGGCGCGCCGGCGATGGTGAGCGCGAACAACCACGGCAGCGCGGAACGACGCCGCATCGGCAGGTCGAGGAAGTCGTCGAGGCCGGCGGCGGCGAGCACCGCGGCGCCGATCAGCGTCGTCCACCAGGCGGTGGCCGGCAGCAGCGGCAGGGCCGACAGGAAGCCGCGTTCGAGGCCGAGCCAGGGCACGCTGACGGCGATGGTCGGCACGGCGCCGGCGACCAGAACACACAGCCAGAGGCGCGTGTCGACGTGGCGCTGGCGCCGCAGCATGCCGAGCGCGGTGAACCACAGCAGCACCATGCCCGGCACCCGCAGCGCGCCGGCGAAGTCGACCTGCGGCTGCGCCGGGCGGTAGGCCGCGAGCAGCTCGGCCGGCGGCAGCGCCGGCGTGGTCGGGAACCAGGCCGCCAGCGGCGCCAGCAGGATCGCCGAGGCGATGGCGACGCCGCCGAGCGCCATCGCCGCCGCCATCGGCAGGGCCGGCGGTCGTTCGGCATCACGGTCGCCGCAGGTGATCGTGCGCAGCAGCGCGGTCGCCGCGAACATCGCCGCCAGCGCGCCGATCATGGCGAAGCCGGCGAGGAACGGCGCCGCGAACGCCAGCGGCAGCCACGGGGTCCAGCGCCAGCGCAACGACGGCCGGTCGGTGCGCGCGGCGAACTCGAGCGGCAGCGGCGCCAGCGCCGCGGCGAACAGCTCGTTCGGCGCCGCCGCGAGGGCGCCGAGCCACGGCGACATGCCGTAGGCGGCGCCGACGAGGAAGGCGGTGAAGCGGCTGCGACCCTGCGCGCGCAGGAAGCGGTAACACAGCGCCGCACCGAGCGCGCACAGGCCGGCGGCCTGCAGCGACGCCGTCGAGCATTCGACCCAGCCGTTGCCGGCGAAGGCCTGTACGCCCGCCACCAGCACCGTGATCAGCGCCACGGCGCCGATGCCCTCGGCACGCCCGCTGCCGTAGAGGCTCACGCGGTGGCTCCGCGCAGAGTCGGGCGGCAGGAGTGGCGATGCGGCGGCACGATCCGCTTTCGTCGCCGGGCGCCGTGCCGCTTGAGCGCCTCAGGTGCCGCGCCGCGCGCGGGCTGTGCAGAAAACCAACACGGCGAGGGCCAGGGCGGCAGCCGCGGCGGCGGCGAGGCCGGCGGCGAGGCCCGGCGCGTGGTAATCGAAGGTGACGCGGCAGGCGGTCGTCGGCAGCGGGATCAACCGTTGGCTCAGGTTGGCGCGCACGATGTCGACCTCGGTGCCGTCGACGGTGGCGCGCCAGCCCGGCAGCCAGGTGTCGGTCAGCAACAGCCACGGCGCCGCGCCGGCGTCGACTTCGAGTTCGAGCCGCGTCGGGTCGTTGCGCACGAAGCGCACCGGCCGCGCCGCGGTGGTGTCGGCGGCGGGGGCGTCGTGCGGCAGCTCGTCGCTGCGCACGAACGCCGCCCCGCGGGGTCGCAGTCCCGGTGCGATCAACGCCGCGACGATCGCCGCATCATCGGCCAGCGCCACGAGTCGCGGCACGGTGAAGGCGCGCGGCAGCGCGGTGTCGCGCTCGTAGACGAAGAACTCGCCGCCGGGGCCGCGCGGTTCGGGGCCGACGCGGCGGCCGGCCTGGTCGAGCGCCTCGGTCGCCAGCACGAAGCGCACGCCGTAGAGGTCGAGCAGCGGATGGGCGAACAGCGGCTGCGGCGGCGTCGTCGGCAACAGCTGCGGCAGCGACATCGTCAGGTAGCCCTTGGCGGCGATGCGGTCGCCCCAGCTGCCGAGCAGCGCGCGCAGCGGCAGCAGCGACCGCGCGTCGTAGTGGCTGTAGAAGTGCAGGTCGCGCACGCCCGGCACCATCAGCTCGCCGGGTGGCAGTTGCGCCGGCAGGCCTGGTTCGACGCTGCCGCGCACGATCGTGAAGCCGCCGTCCGCCGCCGCCGCCGCTGCGCGCTCGCGCAAGAACGTGTGCACCGGCGTCGCCTTTGCGTCGATCGTGGCGTCGGCGCCGCGCGTGACGGTGGCGCCGTGTCGGCCGAGTTGCACCATCACCAGGGCCCCGGCGAACAGCAGCGCCGCCCGGCGGTGGCGGGTCTCGGCGCAGAGCGCGAGCGCGGCGAACCACGCCGCGATGCCGGCGAGCCAAAGGGCCGCCTTGTCCCCTTGCGCGGCGAGGCGCGCGAACGAGGCTGCGAAGCGGTCGAGCCCGGGCCGGGCGCCGGCCTGCACGTGGTTGACGACGCCGTTCCCGTCGGTGTGGTACTTGTCGGCCAGCCACTGCACCGGCCAGGTCGGGTCGGCGGCGTGCCAGGCGGCGGGCCGACCACATACAAGGGCGATCGTGACGGCCAGCAGCAGAGCGATCGTGGCCATCACGAGCGGTGGGCGGCGGCCGGCGGCGGTGAGCCGTTCGACGCCGAGCGCCGCGAGCCAGGCCACGAACAAGGTCGCCGGCGCCAGCCAGCGCATCGGCCAGACGTTGCCGACCACGGGCAGGCGCAGCAGCAGGTCGCAGCCGGGCAGGTAGAGGGCGATGCCGGCACACACGAGCCAGGCGGTGATGGCGAAGCCGCGGCGGCCGCCGCGGCCGCTCACGGCGCCGAGCAGCGCCAGCAGCAAACCGAGCTGGCCCACGAACACCGCGTACTCGGTGTAGTTGTAGTTCGGCAGCGCCGGGTCGCCGTTCGCTAGCCGGCGCGTGATGGCGAGCAGCGCCAGCGGCGTCTGCGCATAAGGCAGGTCGCTGCTGTCGCTCGGATGGCTCAGGGCGTCGGGCAACAGGAAGCCGAGCAGGCCGTAGCTCTCGAACGCCTGGCCGGCGACGTCGGCGGTGCTGGCCTGCACCGGCCGCGCGCTGAGCGGGAAGAAGCGCAGCGACGGCAGCACCTGCGGCAACGCCAGCATGGCGCCGAGCAGGAAGCCGAGGCCGAGGCGCAGCAGCAGCGGGCGCGCCGCCACGAAGCCGGCCGCGCGCTGGCGTTCGATCGTGAGCCACGCCGCGAACGCGCCGCCGAGCAGGGTGGTGGTGGTCGCGAACGGCGGGAAGCCGCCGTACCAGGCCATCGCCACGGCGCCGGCGAGCCCGGCGAGGCGGCGGCCGCACCAGCGGTCGGCCTGCGCCACCGCGAGCACGCCCCACAACACGCCGGGCAACCAGACGAAGCTGGCCAGGCGCATCCAGAACAGCGCGTTGCTGGCCATCGGCCCCGACAGTTCGAACAGCATGGCGCCGAACCACGCCGCCAGCGCGCTGAGCCCGAGCTGTCGCAGCAGGCCGAACGTGAGCAGGCCGCCGAGGGCGAGGTTGATCCAGGCGACGAAGGCGAGCCGTCGTCCGGGATCGTCGGCGAACAGGGCCAACCAGTTGGGCGGGTAACACAGCCCGATCAGGCCGTGGGCGTGCAGCACCGAGCCGCCGCGCGCGTGCGGGTTCCAGGTCGGCAGCCGCCCCTGCCGCAGTTCGTCGCGCGCGAGCAAGAGCTCGGGCAGGAACCACACCGGCACCTCGGTGACGTCGAAGTTGGCGCCGTCGCGGGCGGCGGCGAGCTGCTGCGGGCTCAGCGTCAGGCTGGCCGGCGGGAACTGCGCCAGGTCGTAGCTGACGAACTCGCGCCCCATGGCGACGCACGGCCACAGCCACCACAGCGGCAGGAGGCACAGCGTGACGATGGCGAGGCCGCGGCTCTTCATGGACCCGTAGTGTGGCAGACCGGCGGGCCGCGCGACAGCCGCGCGTCGGCGCGGGGGGAGCACACGGCGGTGGCACGCGGCGGTGCGCAGCGTATCGTTCGCAGCGCCCCATGGTCGACCGCGGCGACAACCCGACGCACCAACGCACCGCCGAGAAGACGCCGTGGACCGGCAAGACCGTGCTGCTGCTGGCGGCGATCACGGCGGTGGCGGCGGCCGTGCGGCTGTTCCGCGTCGAGATCTGGTCGCTCAACGAAGTCGAAGCCGGCACCTGGCGCGCCATCACGGCGCCGCTCGGCGGCGACCGCGGCTTCTGCGTCAGCCCCGAGGGCTGCCAGCCGTTGGCCTACCTGCTGCTGCGGCAGCTGTTCGACTTCGGCCTGCTCGGCGGCGGCACCGAAGGCTGGCTGCGGCTGCCGTTCGTATTCTGCGGCGCCGCCACGGTGCCGCTGTTCGCGCTGGCGATGGCGCGGCACACCGGCCGCGCCGTGGCCCTGCTGGCGGCGGCGATGCTGGCGGTGCATCCGTGGCACGTTGGCATCAGCCAGAGCGCCGACCCGCGGGCCCCGGCACTGCTGCTGATCGTGGTGGCGGTGATCGCGCTGCGGCACGATCACCCCGACGCGCGCCGGCGCGGCTGGGTGCACGCCTCGCTGGCGCTGCTGGCCGCCGGCTTGTGCCACCCGCTCGGCTGGTGTTGTGCGCTGGTGGTCTTCCTGCTGGTGACGCTGCGGCGCTGGGGCTCGGCGCTGCGCAACGAACGGCTGCTGCGTGGCCTCGGTGCTGCGCTGCTGCTGGTGGTGCTGCTGCGCGCCGTCGAACGGGAGCACGCGCCGCTGTCGTTGGCCGGGTGGCTCGGACTGCCGCAGGCGGGACTGCTGGCGGCGGGCCTGCCGCTGTTGGCCTTCGCCGGCGCCGGCCTGCTGCTGGTGCGGCCGGTGCCGCGCGGCTTGTGGCTCGGCGCCCTGCTGCCGATCGCTCTCGCGCCGGTGGCCAGCACGCTCGGTGGCGCCGCCGCCGCCGACATCGCCGCCGCCGCGCTGCTGCCGCTGCTGGTCGCGGCTGCGTCGTTGCTCCAGCACGCCTACACCTGCTCACGCGCCGCCGCCGGGCCGTCGCTGCCGTGGTTGGCGGTGTTGCCTGCCGTGCTGGCGATCAGCCTGCCGGCGGTCGAGACGTTCCTCTACGCGACGATGCACTCGGGGCATCGGGCGCCGTGGCGACAGGCGGCCGCCACCGTGCTCCAGCAGGTGCGCGGCGCCGGCAGCGTGGTGGCAGCCGGCGTCGGCGAAGCGAGCCTGTGCTACTACCTGCTGCCGAATCACTGGCGGCAGCCGTCGGCGATCGCGCACGAGAGCCTGCGCCTCACCTCGCTCACCCCCGACCTCGCGGCGGCGGTGGCGGCGCTGCCGGCCGACGTCGACTTCGTCGTGCTGCGGGAGGACGAACGGCGCGCGGCGTTGGCCGACCCGGCGGCGGCGTCGGTGCTCGCCGGCTGTCGCCTGCTGCGGGTGCTGCCGGCCTCGACCCCGGCCGGCGACGACACCATCACCGTCTACCATCGCGCCGCGGCGCGGTAGCGGACCGGTCAGCCGCGCGGGTGCAGCTTCGTGTGCACGGCGCGCAGCCGCTCGTGGTCGACGTGGGTGTAGATCTGCGTCGTCTGCAGCGAGGCGTGGCCGAGCATCTCCTGCACGCTGCGCAGGTCGGCGCCGCCGCTGACGAGGTGGGTGGCGAACGAATGGCGCAGCGCGTGCGGCGAACAGGCGGCGGTGACGCCGGCGCGCCGGCAGGCGATGCGCACGACCTGGAAGATGCGCACGCGGTCGAGCGGCCGGCCGGTGCGCGACAGGAACAGCACGTCGCCGGGGTCCTTCGCCGCGCGCGCGCGCAGCGTCGGCCGCACCTCGCGCTGGTAGCGTTCGACGTGCTGCAGCGCGATGTCGGCGATCGGCACCAGCCGTTCCTTCTGCCCCTTGCCGAACGCGCGCAGCAGGCGGTGTTCGGGCACGATGCTCGTCGTGCGCAGCGACAGCACCTCGCTGACGCGGCAGCCGGTGGCGTAGAGCACGTGCAGGATGGCGAGGTCGCGCACCTCGAGGTCGTCCTGCGGTTCGTGGTCGAGCAGCCGCGCCACCGCGGCGCGGCTCAGCGCCTTCGGCAGCTTCTGTTCGAGCTTGGGGCCGAGCAGCCCCTCGGTGACGTCGTCGCCGGCGAGCCCCTCGGCGAAGAGGAAGCGGAAGAAGCCGCGGATCGCCGCCGCGGCGCGCGCCACCGAGGCGGCAGCGTGCGTGTGCAGCCGGGCCGCCAGGTGCCGGTCGATCGTCGCGCGGTCGGGCAGTTGCTCCCGTTCGCCGAGCAGCGCCTCGAGGTCGCTGCGGTAGGCGGCGACCGTGTTCGGCGACACCTGCAGCTCGGACCCGAGGTAGACGAGGAAGTCGGCGAGGTGCTGGCGGGCGCGGGCGGCCATCGATCGGCAGTGTCGCAGACCGCTGTGCTCCAGGACAGTTCGGGTTGCCCTGCCGGGTTGGCGCCGGCCTCGGGACTCCGGCTCGCGCCGCGACCGCTGGCGTGGAAATCGCGCGCGACGCGAACGAAGCGCGCCGGGGCATCGCTGCCTTCCCTCGGGTGCCATGCCAAGGCATCCGACCGCCTCTCCTCGGCACCGACCTCCCCGACCAAGCCATGGCACCGTTGCGCTCCCTCGTCCTGCTCGCCCTGTTCGCGCCCTGCCTTGCCGCCCAAGCGGCCGAAGCGATCGCCGGGTCATTCGGCGTCACCGCCGCCGCCGAGGCCGTGTTCGCCACCGGCCCCGACTACAGCGCCCGCTTCGACGCGTCCGGGGCCCGCATCATTCCGCTGCTGGGGAAAGGGGTCGCTGCCGATCCGAGCCTCGGGTTCACGTTCCTCGCCGCCACGCGGGGCGGTGCGACGGTCGGAACACAGGCTCAGGCGGCGCCGCGCGTGCGCGGCCAGGCCATCTGTTACGAGCGGGGCGACGTCGAAGAACGCTACGAGGCGCGCGCCGATGGCATCGAGCAGAGCTTCGTGTTCTCGCACCGACCGGCCGGCAGCGGGGACCTGGTGGTGCGCGGGCGCATCACGACGGCGCTGCCGCTCGCGGCCAGCGGGGACGAGAGCCTGCGCTTCGAGCTGCCGGGCCTCGGCGGCGTGGCGTTCGGCGCGGTGACCGGCGTCGACGCGAACGGCGTCACGATGCGTGGCGCGCTGCGGCTGTGCGGCGACGTGCTCGAGCTGTCGCTGCCGGCGGCGTTCGTCGATGCGGCGGCCTACCCGCTGGTGCTCGATCCGTTGATCGGCACCGCGTTCGCGATCGGCAACGATCCCGCCCACGACGACGTGCACCCGGCGATCGCCTTCGATGCCACGAACTCGCGCTACCTGGTGGTCTGGGCCGTGCAGATCCCAGTTGCGTTGATGACCCCAGCCCACACCGAGATCCGCGGCCAGATCGTCGCGGCCGGCGGTGGCCTGCAAGGCAGCCAGTTGCTGCTGGCCACCACCGGGCACGAGAATGCGGAGCCGGTCGTCGCCAACATCAACTCGACCAACCGGTTCCTGGTGGCCTGGCCGTACCAGGGCACGACTTCGGTGACGGCAGGCTTCTCCGCCCGGGCCGTGTCGGCCGCGACCGGGGCCATGTCGAACGAGATCGCCGCCGGCGGCGGCCTCTTCGAGACCTTCGAACCCCACTGCGCACTGGGCGGCGATTCCCGTACCGGCCTGTTCGCGGGCCAGCACGCGCTGCTGGTCTATCACGCGTATCCGAGCGGCTTCTCCTCCTTCCATGAGATCCGTGCGCACCGCATCCAGGTGCCGACGACGGGCGATCCCGTCGTCGAGCCGACCTTGATGCTGTCGTCGTCGGCCAACGAGCTCGGCGACGTCGCCGTGTCCCCGCACTGCGGGTCGGCTCTGGCCGGCCGCTGGCTCGTCGCGTTCGGCCAGAGCCTGGTCGCGAGCAGCGCTGTGTGGACGCGTATCGTCGCCCAGGTGGTCGACAGCTCGGGTGCCTTGTGCGGCACCCCGGCGACGATCGTCAACAGCGGCAGCGGCGCCGACCTGCGCGACCCGGCGGTCGCCACCCGCGACGGCAACGAGTTCGTCGTGGCGTGGCACGACGCGGTGGCGAACACCGTGAAGCTGCGCCGTGGTGTGGTCAGCGGTGCGTGCGGCAGCACCAGCCTGGCTTGGGACGCGATCCTGTCGCCGATCGTGCAGGCCGGCGCCGCGAAGTCGCCGGCGATCGTGTTCGCCAGGGACAAGTACGTGCTGGCGTGGCAACAGTTCGTCTCTGGCATGCGCGCCTACACCAAGGGCCTCGACCCGGGGACCTGCGCGTCGTGCGGCCGCGAGGAGCGCGTCGACGCGACGATCGTCACCGATGCGCAGCCGGCGCTGGCGTCGCGCTGGGACGGCGGCGACACCACCAGCGACCAGGCGATGGTCGCCTACTCGACGGGCGGGGCGATCTTCGCGCGGCACTGGCAACTGCACGGCACGCCCGGCATCACCAGCCTCGGCGGCGGCTGTGGCATCCCGGGCATCAGCGACTACGCCAGCTACCACGGCCAGCCGGTGCTCGGCGACAGCACGTTCGGCGTCGACCTGGTCGGTCCGACCTCGCCGGTGCTGCTGTTGGTCGTCGGCTTCACGGCCGTGAACATCCAGTGCGGCGCCTGCACGTTGGTGCCGTCGTTGGACGTGGTGTTGCCAGGCGTGTCGCCGACCAGCATCCCGATCCCCTGTGAGCCGGGCCTGATCGGGGCCGACCTGTTCACGCAGTGGATCCAGTTCCGGCCGAGTGGCTGCCCGTTGCTGCCTGATTTCGGGTTTTCGAACTGCCTGCAGTTCACCATCGCCGAGTGAGCGGATGCGGCCCGGCACCGGGCGGCCACCCGCATCGGTCGCGGGCGTCACTGGAAGGTCTGGCCGCCGTTCTTCTGGCCCGCCGAGGCGGCGAGGCCCGCCTGCCACGTGAACGACGCGTAGTCGTGACCGGTGCCGACCAGCTGCAGCGAGGTGCCGACCACGCTCGACGTCGTCTCGCTGACGCCGATGTCGGTCGCGGTCTTGCCGTTGGCGGCGCCGCCGACGGCGACGAAGCTGCCCTCGTAGCTCAGGAACTGCATCAGCACCCCGTCCGGCGTGACCAGCGCGATGCCGTCGGCGGGGCCGTTCTGCAGGCCCGCAAACGGGAAGCCGAGCGTGCCGTAGCCGTTCTGCTGGTTCGGGATCGTGCCGCTGAGGCGCACGTACGAGTAGACCGCGCCGGTGGTGCCGTCGTAGCCGATCAGGAGCCAGCCGCCGAGGTTCTCGCCGGCGCGGCCGGCGACCTCGACGAGCTCGTCGACGTCGGTGCCGACGTTGTCGTAGTGCAGTTCGTTGATCCAGAGCTCGGGCTGGCGCACGCGCACACACTGGCTCGCGAACAGGCAGTCGACCCACTCGGGATGATCGATGAACGGGTTGCGGTTGCCCTGCGCGGCGTGGATCGTGTTGTTGCGGGTCATCTCCTTCTGGTCCGGCGGGTCCTCGTCGTGCCACTGCAGCAGCACGCTGAGCTTGCCCATGTAGGCGACCGAGAGGTTGGCGCCGGTGGCGCTGTTGTCGATCAGCGTCAGGTTGTCGGTGAGGCGCAGGTCGGGCTCGGCGACGCCGGTCACCGGGTGGGTGCCACCTTCGTAGCGCACGTCCATGTAGAGCAGCGCCCGCGCGACGTCGCCCTTGCGGCCGTTCCAGGTCTGCCAGCCGGCGCTGTTGGTCCAGTTGGAGTTGCCCGGGAAGGTGCCGCTGCCGCCGCCCTGGCCACCGTTCACCGTCGTCACCCACTCGGTCCACGCCGCCGTGGCGTGGTCGTAGATCTTGTTGTCGCGCGCGCTGTTGTAGGCGATGTCGCAGAGGAACAGGTGGTGGCAGTCGGTGTAGGGGTAGTTGTTGGTGCCGTCGACCGGGAAGCCGAAGCTGTTCGGCCAGCTGTGCTCGCGGTTGTAGAAGCTGTTGCCGCCGCCGACCTTGGTGTAGGTCGCGTTCTTGTAGAGGTCGAGGATCTGGGAGGCGTTGGCCGGGTTCTGATCGGCGAGCTCGAGCACGTTCCAGGTGTCGGTCGACGAGGCCGTGTAGGGGATCTTGGTGTGGCCGCGGATGACGGCGTGCAGCGTCGTGCGCAGCGAGGCCGCCGAACTGGCGTCGACGGTGTTGTAGTAGGTGGGCGGGGCCTGGGCGGTGAGGTTGACCAAGAGACCCAGGAAGGCGACGGACGCGTGGCGCATGCGGGGTGAGATGCTACCCGCGGCGGCGCCGGGTTGGCCGCGTTCTTCAGCGCCGTTCGAGCAGCGTGACGGCCTCGACGTGTTCGGTGTGCGGGAACAGGTCGCACAGCCGCACGGCGGCGACGCGGTATCGCGCCGACAGCATGGTGAGGTCGCGGGCCAGGCCCTCGAGCGCGCACGAGACCAGCAGCACGCGCGGCGGGTCGGCGGCGAGCACGGCGGCGGCGCCGCGTTCCATGAGGCCGGCGCGCGGCGGGTCGACGACCAGCAGGTCGCACGGCGGCAGCGGCGCTTCGCCGAACGGCGCCTGGTGCACTTCGCCAGCGGCGTAGCCGTTGGCGGCGAAGTTGTGGCGGGCGTCGGCGCACGCGCTCGGCGAACTCTCGATCAAGGTGACGTGGGCCGCGCCGGCGCGCAACAGGCGCAGGCCGAAGCTGCCGACGCCGCCGTAGCCGTCGACCACCCGCTGGCCGGCGACATCGCCGAGCAGCTGCAGCGCCGGCCGGAACAGGATCGCACTGCTGTGGCGATGCTGCTGGTAGAAGCTCGCGAACGAGACGCGGAACTCGAGCCCGTCCTGGCGATCGGTCTGGAAGGTCTGGCCGCGGATCGCCGCCGTGTCGGGGCCGAGCAGCACGTTGCCCGGGCGCGGGTTGTGGTTGACGACGACGCCGACCAGCGGCAGCGCCTTGCCTTGTTCGTCCTTGAGGCCGTGGGCGATGTCGGCGAGCCGGGCGCCGAGCACGATCCGCTCCGAGAAGTCGGCTCGCGTGGTCACCACGCCGAGCAGCAGTTCGCCGGTGCCCGGCATCACGCGGGCGCGGAACGCGCGCACGAGGCCTCGCTGCGTCGTCTCGTGGTAGGCGTCGAGCGACAGTTCGTTCATCACCTTGGCGGCGGCGGTGGCGAGCCGCGTCAGCGCCTTGGCCTGGATGCGGCAGTCGGTGATCGGCAGGATGTCGTGCGAACCGCGGCGGTAGATGCCGAGCACGAGCTCATGGCCCCGGCGCGCGGCCGGGAACAGCAGCGACAGGCGGTCGTGGCGCGGCGTTCGCGGCGGCAGCACGATCTCCGGTGGTCGGTCGCCGAGCCACGGCGCCAGCAGGCTCCGGGCGTGGGCCTGCTTCTGCGCGAGTTGGCTCTCGATCGGGGTGTCGAGCAGCGTGCAGCCGCCGCAAGGGCCGAAGTGGGGGCAGTAGAGGGGCGTATCGGGCGGCGTCGGCAAGTCGGCATGGTAGGGCGCCGCGCGCGGACTTCACGGGCCACGGCACGGCTTCGCGTTCGCGCCCGGCCGCGGCTGCTAGACTCCGGGAATGGTGCAGCATGCAGCGCAGCCGGCGAACGCCGCCAACGACGCCGCCGGCCGGCCGCCCGCCGCGGCGCCGCCGCCGCTGGCCGGCAGGTCGGCGCGGCGCCGCCGGCCAAAGGCCCGGCGCCCGGCCGGCAGTGCCCGTTCCTTGTTGCTGCTGGGCTTGGCCTTCATCGCCCTGTTGTGGCTGCAGGAACGTGACCTGGAGGCGCGCCATCGTGAGGCGTGGCAGCGCGACCAGGACCGCGAGGCCCGGCACCGGCTGTTGACGCGCGAGTACGCCGACCCGGTCGACCACTTCGTCGCCGAGGCGCTGGCGGCGGCGCGCGTGGCGTTGCGGCGCGGCCGACCGACGCCGCTGCAACCGCTGCCGCTGCAGGCGTTCGAGCTGCCCTCCGACTTCCGGCTCTGCCAGGAGCTGGTCGCCGGCCTGGCGCGCGGCGTAGCCTTCGTGCCCGCACAGGCGCAGAAGCTGGCGGCGCTCGGCCGGCCGGCGTTGTTGGCGGCGGTGGCGCAGCTGCAGGAGCTCGACTACGACGACGCCGGGCATCGGGTCGCGGCGACGCGCCTGTTGGCGCTGTTGGCGCGTTGTGCCGGGCTCGATGCGCTCGCCGTCGACGCCGGCGGCGACTTCGTCAGCGACGCCGACTGCTGCCGGCTGCAGGCGCTGGCCGCGGCCTGGCGGCAGTTCGCCGTGCAGTTCGCGGGCGACGAGGCCAGCTTCGCGGCGGTGCTGCGCCGGCGCACCCTGGCCGCCGGGAGCGAGCGGTGAGCGCGGGGCGCGGCATCTGGTCGCCGGCGGACGTGCTGGTCGTACACGCGGCCCCGCTCGAAGCGCCCGGCATCGCCGGCCAACGCACGGTCGAACTCGGCGTCGGCAAGGTCGCCGCGGCGACGAACCTCTATGCGGCGTTGATCGGCGGCGAGCTCGCCGGCCAGCGCATCGACGCGGTGCTGCTGGTCGGCATCGCCGGCGCCTACCCCGAGCGGCACCGTGGCACGCCGCCGCCGGTGCGGCCGGGGGAGCTCTGCGTGGTCGGCGGCGACGTGCTCGCCGACGAGGGCGTGCGCACCGAACGCGGCTTCGTCGACTTCGGCGCCCCGGCGTTCGGCCATGACCGGTCGTTGGTGGACGCCGGGCCGTTCCCGGCCAGTCCACGGCTGTCGCAGTTCGCCGCGGCGCGGCTCGGCGTGCCGATCGTGCGCGGCGCCACGGTCAGCACCTGCAGCGGCAGCGAGGCCACGTCGCGCGAACTCTACGAACGCACCCACGCCGACGTCGAGAGCATGGAAGGCGCCGCGGTCGCCGCCGTCTGCCGCCGCCGTGAGGTGCCGTTGCTGCACGTGCGCGCGATCAGCAACTGGACCGGCGACCGCGAGCGCGCCGAGTGGGACATCGGCCGCGCCGTCGAAGCGCTGCGGGCCGGCGTGGCGCGGCTGACCTGACGCCGCTACGGGTGGAAGGTCGTCGAGTGGCGGCGCGCCCAGCGCACCTTGACCACCAGCAGCACGATCGCGAACGGCAGCACGAAGAGCAGCGCGATGCGGCCCTGCAGTTCGTCGCCGCACAAGAAGTGGTCGTAGAGGCCGTGCAAGCCGACCGCGAGCGCGCCGCCGAGCGTGGCCCAGGCCAGCCGGCCGCTGGTGCGGTGGCGCAGCTTGCCGGTGGCCAGCGCGATGCCGAGGCAGCCCGAGCACGCCGCGTGCATCAGCGTCGCCGTGAAGGCGCGCTGCAGCGCCAGCGTCGCGTCGCCGCCGTGTTCGACGTAGAGCACGTTCTCGGCGGCGGCGAAGCCCAGGCCCACGGCGGCGCCATAGACGCCACCGTCGAGCGGTTCGTCGACCTCCCGGTGCAGCAGGAACGGCAGCAGCGCGGCGAGCTTCCAGGCCTCTTCGTGGGCGGCGGTGCCGACGAAGTCCTGCACCAGCCGCGGACTGTCGGCGAGCCACGCGCCGAGTGCTGGTCCGAGCCAGAGCACGCCGCCCGTCGAGGCGGCGCCGACCAGCAGCGCCAACACGACGAAGAGCCACGGTTCTGCTTCGTGGTCATCGTGGCGCACGATCGCCCACAGCCAGACCAGGCAGGGCACGACCGCGAGCAGCATGGCGAGCAGTTCGGACATCGGCGGGCAACGGTGCCAACGGTGGGCGGCAGGAAGGCGGGCGCCGGCCGCGTTGGCCGCGGGGCTTGCAGTGTGCCTGGGCGGCAGAGGCGAGGGAATGGTGCGGTTGCCCGGGCTGCGGTTCGCGCCGGACCAGCGCGCCGCGTATTGGTGGCGCCATGCCCGGCTCGCCCCTGTCCCGCAGGCGCTCTGGCGCCGTGGTCCCGCTGCTGCTCGTGTTCGTCGCCGTCCTCGTTTGGCTGGCCTGGCGCACGATCGACGCGCCGCCGGAGACGGTGACCAACCCGCCCGTCGCGGCCGGCCGGTCGGCCGCGCCAGAGCTCGCAGGTGAGATCGCCGCGCGCACGCCGGTGCACAGTCCGGCGCCGGCGTCGCCGGCGGTGGTGGGTGTGGTCCTGCAAGTACACGGCCGCCTGCTCGCGGCCGAGTCCTCGGCGCCGCTGCCGGGGGTGCGCGCGGTGCTGCACCTCGCCGACGAGGTCGCCGAGTTGGGGGGAGCCGTCGCCGGCGACGACGGCACCTTCGCCGTCGAGGTGACGCTGCCGCAGCCGCTCGACGTCGAGCTCGTGGTCCGGGCGCCTGGGCGGGCCCCGGTCGAGGGCCAGCGGGCTGCAGCGGTGGGGAGGTGGGACCTCGGCGATGTGTTGCTGGCGCGCATGGCCGAGGTGCGCGGCGAAGTCGTCGATCGCGCCGGCCAGGTGGTCGAAGGTGCCCAGGTGATGTTGCGGAAGGTGTTCGCGGTCGATCCGCCGCTTCGGTTCCCGGCCATGCTGCGCACGGTGACCGACGCGCGTGGCGCCTTCCGCTTCGCCGACCTCGTCGCCGCGGGGGAATGGCACCTCGGCGTCGACCGCACCGGAGCGTTGGTGGGGCCGCGCACGACGCTGGTGCCGGCTGGCGGCGAGCACTTCGTCCGCCTCGAGGTCGAACGTCCCGACCCGGCACAGGACATCACCGGCCGGGTCGTCGACGCGACCGGGCTGCCGCTCGCCGGCGTCGAGCTCGCGGCCTACGGCGACGGTTCCCGCGGCCGCGCCATCAGTGGTGCCGACGGCACGTTCGTGGTGCACCGGGGGCCGCCGCACTGGAACGTCAGCGGCGCCGGGGTCGAGCTGACCGCGACCGACGCCCGGCGCGAGCAGGTCGTGACCACGGCCGACGGCAAGCAGGTCGTGGCGTGGGGCCAGCGCGACACCGTGGTGGTGATGCATGAGCTGGCCAGCGTGACGGTGCTGGTGGTTGACGACAGCGGCCGCGTGCGCCACGACGTCGACGTGCTGCTGTGGCAGGTCACGGACCGCCAGATCCTGATCGACTACCCCGCCGGTTCGACCACGCGCGAGGCCGATGGCAGCGTGCGCTGCGACGGCCTGCGGCGGTGCGAACACGTGCTGCTGGCGCGGCCGCGCGACCCGGCGCTGGCGATCGGCGGACCACTGCGCTTCGTCGTCGACGCCACCACGCGGTCGCGCGAACTGACGGTGACGGTGCCCCGCGCCGTCGCCGTCGCCGTCGAGGTCGTCGACGCCGCGGGCCGGCCGGTGCCGCGCTGCGAACTGTCGTTTCGCCTCGGCCTGACGCAGGCCGGACTCGAACCCGCGATGCCGGCGAAGCTCATCTCCGGGCTGCGGCCGGCCTGCGCGCGCGGCGAGTGGCAGCTGGCGCTGGCCGAGGCGACGACGGCTGCGGACGGCGTCGCCCGTCTGCACCTGCCGCCCGGCGCCTGCCAGCTCTTGGCGCGGAGCCGCGACCACCTGCCCGCCTGCCGCGACGTGGTGGTCGCCGCCGGCGCGTCGCCGCTCCGCGTCGTGCTGGCAGCAGCCACCGTGCTGCGCGGTCGGCTGGTTCCGGCTGCGGCGGTGGCGGTGTTGTCGGCGCACGGCAGCGCAGGCGAGCAGGCGCTGGTGGTGACGGCGCGACCGCTGGTCGAGGAACCGTTGCATTCGCGGGCTGCCGTGGCCCGCAGCGAACTCGCGCGCGCCGTGGTCGCCGCCGATGGCTCGTTCACGCTCGGGCCGCTGCCGCCGGGCGGCGTGGGCGTCGTGCTGCATTCGTCGCTCGCCTGCAATGCCGCCAGCGAAGCCGCGGTGCGCGACGATCTCGGCGTGCTCGACACGGCGGCCGGGGCAGATGGTCGCGTCGTCGAACGCGAGTTCGACGTCGCCGGTCTGTTGCCGTCGACGGTGCAGGGTGAGGTGCGGGTCGACGGGCGCGTGTTCGCGTCGCAGCAGTTCTTCTTCGTGCGCGAAGCGCCGCTGCCGAAGGTGACGGTGCGGGTGCCCACCGCGGCCGACGGTCGGTTCACGACGCGGCTGCCGCCAGGTGAGTACAGCGTGCGGCTGGCGATCCCGGCCCAGCCCGGGCCAGGGCACGTCATCCTGCCGCTGCCGCAACGGGCGTCGTTCACGGCCGGGCAGGCGGCAGACTGTGCGGTCGACGCCCGCACGCGGCGGTTGACGCTGCGGTTGCTCGGGGCGGATGGGGCGCCCCTGGCCGAGCGCCGGCTGCGCTTCGACTACGACGCCGGCTACAACCGCCCCGGTGCGTTGGCCACCGATGGCCAGGGCCGCGTCGTGATCGACCCGGCGCCGTTCGGCGCGTTCGTGCTGTTCGCCGCGACCGGCGGCGGCGAGGAAGTGAGCATCGGCCCGCTGTCGCTGCCGCCAGGCGACGGCCCGCTGGAGCTGGAGTTCCGCGTCGGTGGATGAAGGCGCCCGGCCGATCGGGTAACAAGGCGGCCGTATGAACCCACGCGTCTACTTCGACATCACCATCGGTGGCAAGGCCGCCGGCCGCGTCGTCTTCGAGCTGTTCGCCGACAGCGTGCCCAAGACCGCCGAGAACTTCCGCGCCTTGTGCACCGGCGAGAAGGGCGTCGGCAAGTCCGGCAAGGCCCTGCACTACAAGGGCTCGCGCTTCCACCGCATCATCCAGCAGTTCATGTGCCAGGGCGGCGACTTCACGCGCGGCAACGGCACCGGCGGCGAGGCGATCTACGGCGAGAAGTTCGCGGACGAGAACTTCCAGCACAAGCACACGACCCCAGGCCTCCTGTCGATGGCCAACGCGGGGCCGAACACCAACGGCTCGCAGTTCTTCATCACGACGGTCAGCACGCCGTGGCTCGACGGCAAACACGTCGTCTTCGGCAAGGTCGTCGACGGCATGAAGATCGTGCAGGCGATGGAGGCGGTCGGCTCGCGTTCGGGCTCGACCTCGGCCGACGTCGTCATCGCCGACAGCGGCGAACTGAAGGCCTGAGGCGGCGTCGGGCCGGCCGCCGCGGATCCGCCGCGTAGCCCAGGCCCGCCCGCAGGCCGCTCGCTACCATGTTCGCCCGCATGGTGCTGACCAAGCCGTATCTCCTGTTCCTCGGCGATGCCCGCGACCAACTGGCGGCGAAGACCGCCCAGGGCATCGTCGACTGGCGCCCCGAATGGTGCGTCGGCCAGCTGCGGCTGCCGAACTGCAAGGCCGACTGCGGGCTGCCCGACCTCTCGATCCAGGAGGCCGTGGCGCGCGGCGCCAAGACCATGGTCGTCGGCGTCGCCAACGCCGGCGGCGTGCTGCCCGAGCACTGGGTGACGACCATCGTCGAAGCGCTCGCCGCCGGCCTCGACGTCGCCACCGGCCTGCACAAGCGACTGGCGGACCTGCCCGCCATCGCCGCCGCCGCCCAGCGCCACGGTCGCACGCTGCACGACGTGCGCTTCTCGACGTTGGCGCTGCCGACCGGCAAGGGCAGCAAGCGCGCGGGGCAGCGGCTGCTGACGGTCGGCACCGACTGTTCCTGCGGCAAGAAGTACACGGCGCTGGCGCTCGAGAAGGGGCTGCGCGCCGCCGGCGTGAAGGCCGACTTCTGCGCCACCGGCCAGACCGGTGTCCTGATCGCCGAGCGGGGCCTCGCCATCGACGCCGTGGTCGCCGACTTCATCTCCGGCGCGGTCGAGCACATCGCCAAGGCCAACGACGCCGACCACTGGGACGTGATCGAGGGCCAGGGGTCGTTGTTCCACCCGTCGTTCGCGGGCGTCACGCTCGGCCTGCTGCACGGCGCCCAGCCGGACCTGTTCGTGGTCTGCCACGAGCCGACGCGCACGGCGATGCGCGGCGTCTTGCACCCGCTGCCCACGATCCAGCAGGTCATCGACCTGACGCTGCAGCTCGGCCGACTGACCAACCCGGCGATCCAGTGCCTGGGCATCGCGCTGAACACCGAAGCGCTCGACCACGCCGCGGCGGCCGACCTGCTGGCGAAGACGGGCCGCAACCACGGTCTGCCGTGTGTCGACCCGATCCGCACCGGCGTCGCCCCGCTGGTCGAGGCGCTGCTGCACCGGTTCCCGGGCGGCCGCCCCGTCGGCGGTTGAGCCGCGGCGCTTCCGCAGGCCTTGCCAGCGGCGATTTGCGCGGCAAGCTGCACGCGCCGTGCGGCGGCCGCTCGGCTCCGCCGGCTCGCTCGCCCGCGGTCTCGCCGCCGCGCCGATTCGCCGTTCGCCGATCCGCCGGAATGCTGAAACCGCCGGCGACTCGCTTGGGGACAGCGCGCACTCGCCCCCCTGCACCTTCGACCCGACCACCCGCATGAAGCTCGCTCCTTGGCTCTCTCCCGTCCTGCTCACCGTTGCTCCGGCGCTGGCGCAGATGCCGAGCAACCTCGAACTGCGCCTCGCCGAGCACGTGCCGGCCGACGCCTGGCTCGAAGGTGGGCTCTCGCACCTGATGCCGGCCCGCATCGCCAATGACCCGGACCTCGACCTCGTGGCGCTGACCGAGGACGGGCAAGGCACCTACAACCTCGTCTACTTCGCCGGCCCGTTCGCGCACCTGGCGCCCGTGCTGCTGCGACAGGGGGTCACCGGCGCCACCGTGCTGCGCGGCGAAGGCCCCGGCGGCCTCGACGCGATCGTCGCCGCCGACGCCAGCGGCCTGCACTGGTACGAGGTCACCAACGACCCGCAGGTGCCGTGTTGCGTCGCAACGAAGGGCGCGGCGGCGTTCGCCGGGGCCCGCGAGCTGGCGGCCACGATCGGCAGCGATGGCGACCTGCTGCTGGTCGGCATCGACGCCGGCGGCGACGCCGTGCTGCGCATGAGCCGCACCGGCGGTGCCTTTGGCGTGTGCGCCGAGGTGATGGTGCTGCCGGGCGCGCTCGAGGTGCTGCCGTTGGCGTTCGACGGCACCGGCGAGCTCGAACTCGCGGTGCGCTACGCCAGCGCGGTCGCCGTACACGAGAGCACCGGCGCCTTCTGGCAGCACCAGTTCCTGGCCTGGTTCCCGTTCGAAGCGGCCGGCGGCCGCATGGTGGTCTCGCACGACCTCGCCGCCGGTGGTCGCGACCTGCTCGTGCTGCACGGCAGGATCTTCGGCAGCTACCACGTGCTGGCGACGAACGACGTCAGCTCGGCCTTCGTCGGCATCGGCGGCTTCGATGCCCGTTCGATCACGGCGGCCGACCTCGACGGCGATGGCCGCGGCGACGTGGCGCTCGGCGGCTATCAGGTCGTCGGCGGCAAGGTCCACCCGCACCTGATGGTGCTGCATCGGGCGGCGACCCCGGCGCTGTTCCGCGCCACGGGGGACGACGTCGACTACGTGCCCTTCTGCCGCGACTACGGCTATTTGGGCGCGGTCGCTGCGGCCGACTTCGACGGCGACGGCGACGGCGACTTCGTCGCCCACCAGCGGCAGGGTGGCGCGAACGGCACGCTGCACGTGCTGGCCGACAAGCTGGCGCCGGCGGCCCAGGCGACGTTGTGGGGCGGCGGCGTCGGGTCGGACGGCGAGGTGTTCTCCGTCGAGCTCGAGGCCACGATCCCGCCCGAGGTCGCCGCGTTCGTCGGTCCGCAGCAGACGCTGTGGCTCGATCTCGCAGGCTGGCTGCAGGAGTCGCCGACGGCGCCGCGCGAGACCTACGCCTGCGTGATGCCGCTGCAGCAGGTCGCGCCCGGCTCGCTCGTGCAGACCACGTTCGTGACCTCGGGCGGCGTCGTGGTCACGGCACAGAGCGACGTGCTGCTGCAGTCGCGGCTGTGCGTGAAGGACGCGAACGGCACGATCGTGCGCTGGCTGCCCGTGCGCACCTACTTCGCCTCGCCGGACCCGGCCATCGTGCAGGCCTACGTCGTCGAGTACGTCGCGCGCGGCGGCGTGGTGCCGATGAACGGCACCGGCGGCACCGGCGTGCTCGGCGGCGGCGATCCGAGCGTCGGCAGCTACCCGCCGCCGCGGCGCTGAGCGGCGCGAGCCCGGCGCACCACCGGCGTGAGCAGCAGCAGCGCAGCGAAGAGCCACGCCATGAGCCACGGCGCCCAGGTGCGCCAGGGTGACGGCGCGGCGAGCCCCGGCGGCGGGCACAACGGCGTGTCACCGACGCCGTAGAGGTGGAACAACCAGGCGTCGATCGGCCCGTGCTCGTCGGGGCCGGCGACGGCGAGGCGCGCCTGCCGCAGCGCCTCGTCGAGCGGCAGGCCGCGTTCGAACAGGCCGCGGTGCAGTTCGCGCATCAGCGACAGCGTGGCGCGGTAGTCGACGTCGACCCACGGCGAGACGACGCCGCGGGCGCCGCCGATCAGGGCCGCGCCCGGCAGCAGGTTGCGGCCGTCGTCGCCGCGGCGGATGCGGCCGCGGCCGGCCCGGCACGCGCCGAGCACGAGGTACTCGGGCAGCGGCAGCCGTTCGAAGTCGGTGCTCCACGCGGTGCTGCCGTCGCCGAGCAGGAAGCCCTGCGGATCCTGGCGCCGTTCGTCGCGCACGCCGTGGCCGAGCATGGCCAACAGGCGCGTGCCGGGCAGCGCCTGCTGCAGCGAAGGCAGCGTCGCGCGCTCGCCGTCGAGCACCGGCATGCGGCGTTCGCCAGCGGGCGCCACCAGCAGGTCCTGGTCGTCGGCCGTGAACGGCAGCGGGTCGAAGGTCTGCGTCGAGCCGGCCTCCGGGCGCGCGTCGGGGCACGCCAGCAGCAGCGCCGTGGCGTCGCTGCTGGGGGGCGTCGCGGGCCGCGCTTCGCGCTGCCAGGAGCCGACCGTGAGCGACGGCAGGTAGCTGACCGCGAAGCGGCCGCCGAAGCGCACGCCGGTGTGCCACGGCAGCACCTCGAACGGCACGTAGCCGAGGCTCTCCAGGCCGACGATGGCGACGCGGCGCCAGTGCGCGAGCCGCGGCGCCAGCTCGGCCGGCAGCAGTGCTTCGGCGAGCTCCCGTTCGAGCCGGCGCAGGTCCTCGCTGCGCGCCGGATCGCGGCGGTGGGCCGACAGCGCCTGCAGCCACGAACGCGCACGCCGTTCGATCGCCGCCACGCGGTGCGGCAGCTCGAAGGCGGCCAGCTGCCCGCCGTCGATGACGAACAACCAGACGTGGTCGAGGCCGGCGACGTAGACGAGGGCGCCGCGGTCCTCGGCCAGCGAACGTTGCACCGCCGCGACCGTCGTCGGCGCGACCCCGAGCGCGCGCGCCGTCGAGCCGAGGGGTTCGAGGTCGAGCACGCGCTGCAGCGCGCGGCGCGTGCCGGCCGCCTCGCCGAACAGCCGCCGGTCGGCGCGCAGCAGCTCGCGCAGCACCCGCTGGCGCTCGGGCGGGAACAAGGCGCCGAGGCCGCCACGTTCGGGCAGTTGCCGGCTCCAGGCGGCGAGCACGTCGTCCCACAGCGCCTCGAGGTCGGCGGCGGCGGCGGCGATGGCGCCGATTGCTGCGTGGTCGTCCAAAGCGAGCTGCAGCTCCAGGCCCTGCTGCGTCAGCCAGCGTTCGTCGGCTCGCGCCAGACCGGCCGATTCGAGCAAGGCCCGGTTGGTCGCGAGCCAGCGGCGGGCGGCGACGTGGTCGCCGGTGGTGAGGCTGACCAGGACCGCCACCGTGTGGGCGAGCGCTCGTTCTTCGGGGGCGCGTTCGGCGTAGTCGGCGGCGTCGCTGCGGAACTGCTCCAGCTCGGCGGCCGTCGCCGCCGGATCCTGCAGCACCGACAGGGCCACACGCAGGCGCAGGCTCGGGCTGGGCCCGAACTCGGCTTCGTGTTCGGCGAGCCGCTGCCGCGCCGCGGCCGGCAGGTCGAGCGCGCGCAGCAGCTGCAGTTCGACGAGGCCGAGGTCGTAGGCGCTCCGCGGCGTGCTGCGCGGCAACCCGCGCTTCACCGCCTGCACCTTCTCCAGGGCGAGATCGGGCAGGCCGCGGTTGATGTCGAGCTGGGCGCGGCACAACGTGACCAGCGTGGTGTCGGCGATCGCCTGCTCGGCGCTCTGGTCCGGCGACAGCGCCGCCTCGGCGCGGTCGTAGCACGCCGCCGCCTCCTGCCAGCGGAACATCATCGCCAGCGCCTGGCCGCGGAAGCAGCAGAGCCGCACGGTGTGCGACGCGGACGCGGTCGTGGCGAGGGCATCGTCGACGACGCGCAGCACCAACTCGGGCTGGCTCTGGCGCAGCAGTTCGACGGCCCTCGCGAGGGCACGTTCGCCGTCGGCCGCGGCCTGCGCGGGCAGCGACCCGGCGACGCAGCACAGCGTCAGCGCGGCGGCAAGTCGACGGCGAAGGTCTGGCTGCCGAGCTGCAGTTCGAGCTGCGGCGTCGCGGTCGGGTGGCGGAGGGCGGCGGACCATGCAGCGGGCAGGCGGATCGGGAAGTCGATACCTTCCTGCGTGCGCACCTCGCCGTCGATGGTCAAGACGAGCTTGTAGCCGCCCGGCTCGGCCACGTCGGCGGGCACGACGAGCAGCGCGCCGCGGTCGTCGACCTGCCACGCCAGCCGCTGGCGGTCGCCGAGCAGGCCCGCAGCCGGCTCGGTGCGGGGCCACGACACCACCGCCAGCACGATGGTCAGCGCCGCGGCGAGCGGCAGGCACCAGGCCCAGAAGCGGAAGCGCCGCGCCAGCGGCCCGGTGTGGCGCGCGAGGCGCCGGTCGGCGGCGGTCACCGCGCTGCGGGCGCTGGCGGCGAGCGCCGCGGCGTCGTCGGTCGACCAGTCGAGTTCGTGCTGCACCCGCTGCATGGCGGTGAGTTCGGCCGCGAGGTCGGGGAAGCTCTCGGCCGCCGCCCGCCATTCGGCGCTGTCGGCGGCGAGCTCGCCGCACACCACGAGGCGCAGCAGGTCCTCCGCGGTCTGACGATCGGGGCTCATGCGCGGTGCTCCTGGGGCTGGTTGCCGCCGAGGCGCTGCCGCAGCCAGGCGATGGCGCGGTAGTAGCGCGTCTTGGCGGTATTGGTCGGCATGGTCAGGCGGTCGCCGATCTCGGGGAACGTCATCGACTCGGTGTGCTTGTGGTGCAGGATGCGGCGATCGACCTCTTCGAGTTGGCCTAGCAGGGCGCCGAGTTCGCTCTCGACGGGCGTCGCTCGGCCATGGTCGACGACCTCGGCGGCGTGCGGTTCTTCGCGGCGGCGGCCGCGGCGTTCGACCGCGCGCCGCAGCTCGATGACGGCGAAGCCGTAGGCCCAGATCACGACCGGCGTGCGGCCGTCGTAGAGCTCCAGCTTGCGCCAGACCGCGAGCAGCGCGTTCTGCGCCGCGTCCTCGACGGTGTGGGAATCGACCAGTGCACCGAGCTTCTGGTTCTTCGCCCGCAGCATCGCCGGCACCACCGCGAGCGCCGCGGCGAGCTGTTCTCGGGCCTCGGCGTTGCCGAGCCGCGCCGCCGCCACCAGGCGCAGGTCGGCCGCAGGATCGCCGGACGGCGCCTGGGCGGGGTCACGCGAACCTGCGGGCGGGAGCATGCGGAGGCGGGCGGCGCGGGCGAACGGCGGGCCTTCGCGCGGCGGGCAGCGGTAGAAGCGTGCGGCTGGAATAGCGGCCATGGCAGGCAAAGTCACGGTCGGCGGCGGGGGCGTGGGGCGGGAGCCTCTCCCCACCTCCGGGCCAGGCGGTTTCAGGCAAGCCGGGAATCCGCCGCGGCGCCGGGCCGGCGGCTGCTCGGGCGGCCGAGACCGCGCCCGCATGCAGGGCCGAGCGGCCTCGACGCGCAGGCTCGACGACACCCGGCGGCACCAACCACCTCGCCTCCGATTGGTCGGGGTGCCGGCTTCCAGTTCATCCAGGACGAGATCCGCCATGGCCCGCGCGCACACCACGCGAACATGGCCTTGCCACGCCGTCGCCGAGCACCTGCAACCGGCGACGACCCGGACGGCGACGTTCGGTCTGGCAGACGCCGAACGCGACGCGGACGCGGCTGCGCAAGGAAGCGCGGCGCTGCGCTGTGCCAGGGCCGCGCCGGCGCGATGATGTAGCCGTGAACACCCTCGCCCTGCGCGGCCTCGTGGTGGTGCTGCTCGGCCTCGCCGGCTGCACGCTCGGCCGCGTCCCTACGCCGATCCCGCTGCGTGGCGAACCGCCGCGCGTGATCGTGGTCTGGCCGGCCGTTCCGGAGCCGTTCCTGCCGCGCCGCGACGAGCTGCTGCTGGGCCTCGCCCCGGCCGTGCAGCGCCGCGGCTACCACACGATCACGGCGGCCGTCGCCGCGCAGATGCTCGACGCCGCACCGCTCGCGTCGTCCGACCTCGCCGCCGTCGGCATGCGGCTCGGCGCCGACGCGCTGCTGCAGCTGCACATCCGCCGCTTCGAGACCGAGTCCGGCCGTTGGCTGCGCTCGGCCGTCTGGGACCTCGACTGGAACCTGGTCTCGACGCGCGGACTCGGCACGTTGTGGACGTTCACGCACCACGGCCACTTCGTCGCCAACGACAAAGACCGCGGCGATCCACTGCGGCCGCTCGACGCCGAACCCGACCTGGCGCCCGCCGCCGACCGCAGTCAACCCGGCTTCCGCGACGTGGCGGAGCTGATGACGTGGCTGCACCACGAAGCGATGCTGCACCTGCCCGAGCTGCCCCGATGAACGTGCCCGTCGTCGACTATCCCGGCCTCTCGCTGCACCTGACGATCGCGCGCTGGCCGACTCCGCTCGGCGCGCACCCGACACCGCCGTGGCTGCTCGACCTGCTGCGGCTCGACGCGCCGGCGCCGTTGCTGGCCAGCGACGAGCTGCGCAGCGCGGTGCGCGACCTGTTGCGTCGCCACGGCTACCGGCCGACCGGCCGCGGCAAGCCTTCCGCCGAGTACCTGCGCGCCGCCGTCGGCGAAGCGCGCCTCGCGAGCATCAACGCCGCCGTCGACGCCGGCAACGTCGCTTCGCTGCATTCGGGCCTGCCGATCAGCGTCGTCGACCTCGACCGCCTGCGGCCGCCGCTCCGCATCGACGTGCCGCCCGCCGGCAGCAGCTACGTGTTCAATCGCAGCGGCCAGAGCATCGACGTCGGCGGCCTGCTGTCGTTGGGTGACGAGGAAGGGCCGTGCGCGAACGCGGTGAAGGACGCGCAGCGCACGAAGACCGACGAAGGCACCTCGCAGGTGCTGGTGGTGGTGTGGGGCGTGGCGGAGCCGGCGGGGCACGCGGCGGCGACGGCGGGGTGGCTGCGGGAGTTGCTCGTGCGGGCGGGGGCGGTGGTGGAGGTGGTCGGCTAGGTGGTGGGTGGTTGCTCATCACCCGCGCCCTACACTTGCCGCACCGATGCGCGTCCGCCCCGCCAGCCGCCTCATCGCCGCCGCCACCGTCGCCGGCTGGCTGCTCCTGCTCACCCGCGCCGTGCACTTCCATCAGGGGGCGAGCGAGGCCGACGACGGCGCCATCCACAGCCACACCGACCTGCAGTTCGCGCGCCTGCACCTGACCGTCGCCGGCATCGGCCTCACCATGGCCGCGGTCGCCGCCGTCGCCACCCTGCGCCGCCGGCAACTCGGCAGACGCTGGCTCCTGCTGCAGGCGTGGGCCAGCACGTTCGGCCTCCTCTTGCTGCTCGGCGACCACGCGCATCCAGTCGTGCTGGTGCCGACCGGCCTCTTGTCGCTGGCGACCTGCGCCGCTTCCGGGCTCGCCGTGCTGGTGCTGCTGCCGTGGCTTCGGGAACGCGAACGCGGGGCCGAGCCGGCCTTGCCTGCATCACCCCGCGCCGCGTGCCCAAGAGCCCCATGACCACGCGCCGCCAGCAGCGCACCGAGACCTGCATCCTGCTCGGCTACCACGGGCTCGTCTACGGCGGCCTGCTGCTCGCCGTGGCCCTGTTCTGGTGGGCCTGCCTGCAATGCTGAGGTCGCCGCTCAGCTCGCCATCCACTTCGCCTGCGCCGCCGCCTTGGTCGCCTTGTAGTCCGGCGCCAGCCGTTCGCCGAGGAAGCGCCCGTAGAGCGCCTGCAGGATCTCGTCGAGCGCGAGCCAGTTGGCGGCGCGGTCGGTGGTGCGGTCGATGTCGGACTCACACTCCTCGGCGTCTTCGGGCAGTTTGACCCCGGCCAGCGTCAGCGAGGCAGCGTCGAGCGTCGCCGTCCACTGCCGGCTGCCTTCGGCGATCAAGAGGCGCGCCTTCTTGAGCCGGCGGCCCTGGCGCAGGGCGGTGCGCGCTTCGGCGGTGCGCGTCGGCAGCCCGCGGCGCAGCGTCTGCTCGGTCTCCTCGTCACTCGGGGCAGCGAAGATCAGGAAGTCGTCGAGCGCCACGCCGACCACGCGGCCGCCGGCGAACGTGAACTCGCCGCCGTGTTGTTCCCATTGGTACCAGAGCCAGGTCAGGAACTCCTCGCCGAGGAATCCGTGCGTCTCGATGCGTTCGGTGGCGGGATTGGGCGTGTTCGGCTTCATGCGTCGGCCTCGGCGTCGTCGGTGGTGGCGGCGCTGGTGCGCGGGGCCGGGCGGCGAGCGCCGTCGGCGCGGGTGCTGTCGGGCCAGCGCACCGGTTCGGCTTGTTCGAGCGCCCGCTCGGCGTCGGCGCCGAGGCCCAGCAGGCGGCCGCGCTGCAGCGGGTCGGCGCGGTCGAGCGGCACCGTGAAGGTCTCGAAGAACAGCTTGGTGAACGCCTCGCGCGCGCCCGTGCTGGTGGCGAACAGCAGCACCAGCTTCTTGTCGTGGAACAGCAGCGCGTCGACGAGCTGGATGGTCGGCAGCACGCGCGGCAGCAGCTTGTCCGCCAGGTCGTCCTTGAGCTCGCGCCGCTCGCGCGCGGACAGTCGCTTGCCCCGTTCCTTCTCGGCGGCGTCGCGATGGATCTGCAGCCACTTGGTGGGCAGCTTCTTCTTGTCCATGCGGAAGCGCAGCCAGGTGCCGGCTCCGCCGTCGAGGTCCTCGAGGTCGAAGCTGTTGCCGGTCGGGTCGACCGCCGTCACCCAGCCGCAGGAGATCTCCTCGCTGGCGGCGTGCTCGATGGTGCGGAAGCGTCGCGTCGCCAGGGCGTCGGCGAAGGCCTGGTCCTGCGGATCGAGCAGCTTGCCCTGCCAGTGGAATGCGACGACGCCGCCGCTCTTGCGGATGCTTGCCAACTGCCCCTCCGATTGTCCGTCCTGGTTGCGAAGGCGCGGCGGGAGCCGCGCCGGTGGTGGCGGGCGCGGGCGACCGCGCGGCGCCGCAGGATCACCGCGGCTTCGGCTCTTCCTTCGCTTCCGCCGGCTTCTGGCTCTCGGGGGCGGCGACCGGGATGGTGGAGCGCAGTTGCGCCTTGATCTCGGCGTATTGCGCGTTGAGCACTTCGAGCTGCTGCTTGGCCTCCTCGGTGGCCTCCCCACGCAGCTTCTGCATCTGCGCCTGCAGCGACTCGAGCTTCTGGATCAGCTCGTTGCGTTGGGCGGGGTTCATCGACACCGGCCGGCCGCCGGCCGCCGGCTGCGCCTGATCGGCGGTCACCGGCACCATGCCCGGTGGGGTCTGCGGGCGCTGGAACATCGGCGGCAGCATCTTCAGCACCGTTTCGTCGCGCACGACGAGGTCGACCTGGCCGGTGGTGAGGGCGAGCTGCGCCTTCTGCAGCAGCTCGGCGCCACCCTCGTAGGGGATCTGGATCGCGGTGCCGAGCACCTTGTCGAGCTCCGGCTTGGCGCCCTTCTCGATCTTGTCGACCTGCATCACGACGAGGCCGTTGGCGTTGCGGAACGGCCGCGCCCGCACTCCTTCTTTGGCGTGGAAGGCGGCGTTCTCGAAGATGCTGCCGAACACCGAATTGCGCGTCAGCTCGAACTTGCCGTCCGGCGCCGAGCCGTGCACCACACCGTACTTCTTGGCGGCGTCGGCCCACGACAGGCCGCCGTCGAGCTCCTTCAGCAGATCCCCGAGCACGTCGTCGGCCTGGTGCGGCTCGAAGGCGCTGGCGACCGCTTCGTTGCGGATCAGGTCGAACATGGCCCGCTGCGCGCGCATCTCCGGGGTCGCCGAGCCGGGCGCCTCGTCGAGGTAGCTGCGCAGCGACTCGAACCAGCTCTGCTCGACCGGGCGGCCGTTGACCAGCAGCATCACGTCGACGCCGTGGGCGGCGAGCTCTTCCCTGCTGCCCATGCGCGCGGCGCGCTGCTTTGGCGCCGACGGGGTGACCACCTTGGGCGCCGAGCTGCCGGCGTCGATCGCGCGCCAGGTCGTGGCGGGCCCGGCCAGCTTCTCGGCCAGGATCGACTTGGCGTTCTTGGCGCGGTCCTGCACGTAGCGGATCTCGCGCTCGAGGCGCTCGCGCTCGGCGGTGAGCTGGTCGAGCTGCTGGCGCGGCGTCACCTGCGTCTTGTCCGGGTCCTGGCTCGCTTCGCCCTTGGTGGCGGGCGGCGTCGCCGCGGGCGGGTTTTGGGCGACGAGGGAGGCGCCGAGCAGCAGCAGGGAGCCGACGAAGAGGCGATAGTCCATGGGGGAGCGGCCGGGGTTCGGAAAGCGGGGGGAGATCAAACCTTGGGCCGCGAGGACGCGCAAGGGCCGGGATCTGCTCCCGGTTCCTCGGCCAGGCGGCCGGTCACGGGACCAGGTCCGGGCGGCGGCGGTCGAAGTGGTCGGCGGCGGCGGCGAGGATCGTGTCGATGGCAAGGGCGGCGGTGTAATGCCCGAACGGCACCTGGTAGCGCGCCGGCCGGCCGAGCGCTTCCCACAGCAGGTCCTGGTTGCGGCGCGGCACCACGGTGTCGAACTCGGCACTGACGAACAGCACCTTGGCCGTCGGCACCGCCGGCGCGAAGGCCAGCGGCTCGTAGGGCTGCGCGGCGAACTCCCGGCGCAGTTGGTCGTCGCCGATGCCATCGTGCCGACGCCGCCAGCGCCGCCAGCGCTGCACGCGGCCTTCGCTGCTGTGCAGCACGAGGTCGCCGAGGTCGCCGCCGGACAGGCAGACGGCGACGCCGTCGAGCGAGGGCTCGAGCGCCGCCAGCACCGTGCTGACGATGCCGCCCATCGAGATGCCGAGCACGAACGTCGCCGCCGGGGCCGGGGTCCGGGCCGCGAGCCAGCGCAGCAGCAGGCGCTGGTGCAGCACCGTGCGGTGGAACAGCTGCTCGATCTCCTCGCCACGCTGCGGCGGCTGCAGCGCCGAGCCGGCGCGTTCGCAGAAGGCGACGTCGAAGCCGCGCGCGCCGAGGCGCCGCGCCACCTGGGCCATCAGCTCGTCGCCGCCGGCCAGGATCGGCACCAGCAGCACGAGCCGGCGACCCGGGCGCGCCGGGTCGGCCTGCAGCAGCTGGAAGCGCACCACTTCGCCGCCGTCGACGAGTTCGCCCGACCAGCGGCCCGGCGTCGGCTGGGCCAGCGCCGCCAGGCTCGGCAGCGCGACTGCTGCGGCCTTTGCGGTGGCCGGCAGCGGGAGCGGCGGACGCGCGAACGCCGGCGGTGGGGCGAAGCTGCAGGCGGCTGCCAGCGACAGCGGCAGCAGGGTCCGGAGGGTCATGGCGCGCGGTGGTGGCGACGGGGCGCTGGTCGCGGCGGTCGTCGCCCGCGATCAGAAGATGTGCGTCGCATACAACACGAGACCGGGCGACCCGTCCATCGGCGTCTCGAACAGCGAGTACTGCGACGACGTGGTCAGGAAGTCCATGTCGTCGCCGAAGGCGAGGTGGTAGCTCGCGAACGGCGTCGGCCGGAAGGCGAGGTCGGCGCGCAGCACGTGGCTGCCGTCGGCGTAGGTGGTGCGGCCGCGCAGCTCGAGCTCCCAGCGCGGCGCCAGATCGATGCGCCAGGACGCCTTGCCGACCTCCTGGCTGCTGGCGAGGCGCAGGCTGCCGAGGATGCCGGCGACCTCGACCGGGTCCTGCAGGTCGTTGGCGTGCAGGCGCAGCGACAATCGCAGCCAGCGGCGGCGGTCGGTCGGGTCGTTGATGACGAGGTGGTCGTCGCCGAAGTTCTCGATGGCGACGTCGACCTGCTGCGCGACCGGCAGCCGCCGCAGCAGTTGTTGCACCGGCCGGCGCAGCAGCGTCGGGCCGTGCTCCTGCAGCCAGCGCTGGCGGTCCTCTTCGAGCGCGATCTCGCTGCTGAGCAAGGGGCCGCGGCCCTCGTAGTCGTCGGGCACGTCGAAGAACGGCAGGCCGACCTCGTGCCGCACGCGGCGGCGGTCGGCGTCGACCAGGTCCTCGACGAAGTGCAGCGCCTCGCGCGCGACCGGGTCGTCGATGCGGGCGTAGTCGGAGCGCGGCGTCGGCCGTTCGGCCTCGGCGAAGTCGTCGCCGCCGGGCGTGATGCTGCGCACGTGGGCGACGATGGCCCGCTGCGCCACCGCCCGCGGCGGTTCGTTCTGCGGCGCGCGTTCGTCGGGCGGCAGGTCCTCCAGGCCGATGCGCAGCACCGGTGCCGCCGGGCCGTTGGCGGCGGCGACGAGGCAGGCGTCGAGGGCCGCGGCGGCGCTGGGACCGCGCACGGTCGGCTGCGATTGGCAGCCGGCCAGCAGGCCGAGCAGGATGCCGAGCAGGAGCCTCACGTGCGGAACCCGAACCGGAGTTGGCGAAAGAACGCGAGCGCGGAGCGCGCAGGCGTTCATCGGCTGGTTGCCGCGCCGCCTGCAGCGGTGTCTGGTCGCGCGCGCAGTCCCCTACTAGTGCGCACGCGACGCGCAGTCACCAGCTCCGGTGGGCCGGGCCCTTGCCACCGGCGTCAGCGCGGCGCCGCGTCAGCGGGCCAGCGCGCGGCGCCGCAGGCCGTCGGCGACCACGAATCGTGGCCCGTGCGTGCGCGCCAGCTCGTCGAGGGCGGCGACGATGGTGGCGAGGCCCTCGCGGCGCGCGAACCAGGTGATGCCGCCGGTGCACGGCGGGAAGCCGATGCCCATGACCAGGCCGAGGTCGAGCTCGGCTTCGCCGGCGACGAGCCCTTCGTCGAGGCAGCGGAACGCCTCGTCGACGAGCGGGTAGATCAGCCGGTGCACGAGCTCGCTGCGCGTCGCCGCGCGCGGCGGCGTCTGCCGCGCCGCCTGCTGGCGTGCGAGCACGGCGCGGCCGGGGCCGCTGCCGTGGCCGTTCTTGCCGTAGAGGCCGCCGCCGCCCTTCTGGCCGAGCACCTTGGCCTCGACCATGGCGGCGAACAGCTCGCACGGCACCATACGTTCCGGGAACGCCTCGTGCATGACGTGGCTGACCTTGGCGACGACGTCGAAGCCGATCTCGTCGAGCAGCCGGCACGGGCCCATCGGCATGCCGAAGTCGAGCATCGCCGCGTCGATCGCCTCGGCGCTGGTGCCTTCGACGAGCAGGCGCGCGGCTTCGTTGAGGTACGGCGCCAGGCACCGGTTGACCAGGAAGCCCGGGGCGTCGCCGACGACGACCGGGAACTTGCCGAGGCGCACGGCGAGGCGGCAGGCGGTGGCGACCGCGGCATCGCTGCTGGCGCGGCCGCGGATCACCTCGACCAGCGGCATCTTCTCGGGCGGGTTGAAGAAGTGCAGGCCGACGACCCGTTCGGGGTGCGGCAGGCCCTCGGCCATCGCCGTCACCGACAACGAGCTGGTGTTGCTGGCGATGATCGCGGTCGCCGGCAGGCCGCTGGCGACCGCGCGCGCCATCAGCTGCCGCTTGACGTCGAGGTCTTCGACCACGGCCTCGAGCCAGAGGTCGGTGTCGCCGAGGTGGCCCCACTCGGTCGCCACCGCCAGGCGGTCCTGCACGGCCATCGCCTCGTGGGCGGCGAGCTGCCGCTTCGCCAGCCGCTTGCCGAGCGACTTCTGCAGCCGCGCCTTGGCGCGCGCCAGCGCCGCGAAGTCGAGGTCGCAGAGGCGCGCCCGCACGCCGCGTTCGGCGAACTGGCCGGCGATGCCGGCGCCCATGACGCCGCCGCCGACGACCAGCGCGCGGGCGACGTCGACCGCGCCCGGCTGCTTGCCGAGCCGTTTCTGGTGCTCGGTCAGGAAGAACAGGTGTACGAGGCCCTTGCTGACCGGCGACGCGATCAGCTCGCCGAGGGCGCGCGCCTCGGCGGCGAAGCCACGTTCCTCGGCGACCGTGAAGGCGTCGAGGCAGCACTGCAGCGCCGCGCGGGGCGCCGGGTAGAAGCGCGCCTGGCCCTGGTCGAGCGCCTTCCTGGCGGCGCGCACGGCGAGCCCGCGCAGCGGCGTCTTGCTGAGCCAGAACGGCAGGCCGCGCAGCGACCGCGGCGGCGCCTTCTTGCCGGCGGCGGTGAGGCGGTCGAGCTCCTGGTGGGCCGCCCGCAGCAGCTTGGCGGACGGCACCAGGCGGTCGACCAGGCCGGCCTTCCAGGCCGGCTTCGGCCGCAGCAGCTTGCCGTTGAGGATCAGGTCGAGCGCCTTCGGCAGGCCGATCAGGCGCGGCAGGTTCTGGGTGCCGCCGAAGCCGGGCAGGATGCCGAGCTTGACCTCGGGCAGGCCGATCTGCGTCGCCGCGTGGTCGCTGGCGACGCGCACGTCGCAGCACAGCGCCAGCTCGAAGCCGCCGCCGAGGCACGGGCCTTCGATGGCGGCGATCACCGGCACCCGCAGTTGCCGCAGCACGGCGAAGACCAGCCGGCCGCGCGTCGCCGCGGCTTCGCCCTCGGCGGCGTCGGTGACGTCGCGGATCAGGTTGACGTCGGCGCCGGCGCAGAACATGCCCGGGCCGGGGCCGGTGACGATGACGCCGCGCAGGGGCGCGTGCTCACGCAGCAGGCGCAGCGCCGCCTCGAGCGAGTCGAGCCGTTCGCGCGTGAAGGTGACGAGGGTCTCGCACGGTTGGCCGAGGCGCAGCGTGGCGAGGCCGCTGTCGTCGATGTGCAGCGCCACGGTGCCGGCGGTCGGCGCCGGTGCGGCGGCGGTGCCGGCTGCGGGCGGTGGGACGTGGTCGGTGGTGTTCATGCGGCCTCCAGCACGATGGCCTGGCCCTGGCCACCGCCGATGCAGAGCGTGGCGAGGCCGTAGCGGGCGCGGCGCCGCCGCAGCTCGTGGGCGAGCGTCAGCAGCAGCCGCGCGCCGGTGGCGGCGATCGGGTGGCCGAGCGCGATGGCGCCGCCGTTGACGTTGACGCGCGACGGGTCGAGCCGGCCGACCGGTTCGGCGCGCCCGAGTTCGTCGCGGCACCAGTCGGCGTCGGCGAACGCGGCGAAGCAGCCGAGCACCTGCGCCGCGAACGCCTCGTTGAGTTCGACCACGTCGAGCTGGTCGAGCCGCAGTCCGGCCTGCTGCAGCGCCGCCGGCGTCGCGTGCACCGGGCCCAGGCCCATCGTGCGCGGCGACAGGCCGGCGGTGGCGGCGCCGCGCACGATCGCCAGCGGTTCGAGGCCGAGCTGCTCGGCGCGCGCCACCGACATGCACAACAGCGCCACCGCACCGTCGCTGACCTGGCAGCTGTTGCCGACGGTGACGTCGCCTTCGTGGCGGTCGAACACCGGCTTGAGCCGCGCCAGCGCCTCCAGCGTCTGTTCGCGCCGCACGCCGTCGTCGTCGAGCACCACGCTGCGGTAGTCCGGCATCAACACCAGCGGCGCGATCTCGGCGGCGAAGCGTTGTTCGCGCTGCGCCTCGGCGGCCCGCTGGTGGCTCTGCAAGGCCAGCGCGTCCATGTCGGCGCGGGTGATGCCGAAGCGCTGCGCGACCAGCTCGGCGGTGCTGCCCATCATCAGGCCGGTGGTGGGGTCGGTGAGGCCCTCGACCACGGCGAGGCGCGGCTTCAGGCTGGCGAAGCGGAAGCTGGCCAGCGCGCGCAGGCGTTGCCACGGCGAGCGGGCCTTGCCGAGCCGGGTGAAGAAGCGCGTCAGCCGGGGCCCCATCAGCAGTGGGAAGTTGCTCATCGACTCGGTGCCGCCGACCAGGAACACCTCGCCTTCGCCGGCGCGCAGCTTCTGCCGCGCCGCCAGCACCGCCTCCATGCCCGAGGCGCAGTTGCGCATCACGGTGAAGGCCGGCACCGACTCCGGCAGGCCCGCGCGCAGCGCCGCGACCCGGGCGACGTTGGCCTCGCGCGCGTCCTGGCCGGCGCAGCCGAGCACCACCTCGTCGATGTCGCCGACGCGGATCGGCGTGCGGTCGAGCACTTCGCGGAAGACGTGGGCCGCGAGGTCGGCGGCGCTGGCCGCGCGCATGGCCCCGTTGGCCTTGCAGAACGGCGTGCGCAGCCCGGCCATGATCGCCAGCTCGCGCTTCTTGTCGGTGGACTTCTTCATGTTCGTGGCCTGGAGTCGACGAATCGGCGCTCCTTCATCTCGGTCTCCATGCCGATCTTGCGCAGCATCGACTCGAGGCCGAGGAACTCGACGTGGTTGGGCAGGATCTCCAGCCGGCTCTTGAACAGCTCGCGGAGGCGCTGTTCGGCGGCGGCCTCGCGCCCCGGCTTGACGGCGAGGTGCACGATCATCTCGTCGACCTCGAGCGGGTCGTCGTCCTTCTTGCGCAGCTCGATCTGCCACTCCTCGACCTCGGCCATGCTGCCGAGCAGCATGGCGCAGTCCTCGAGGTTGACGAGTGTGCCCTTGACCTTCAGCAGCTGCAGGTCCTTGAGGCTCGATTCGCGGGTCAGGTCGCTGCTGATGCGCGGCACGGTGCGGCCGCAGTGCGGGCAGGGGTCGTACTGCAGGCCGCCGCGCACGCGGTCGCCGGTGCGGTAGCGGAACACGGTGCTGGCGCGCGCCTGCAGCGGCGTGAACACGAGCTCGCCGTCTTCGCCGTCCTTCACCACCTCGCCGCGGACCGGGTCGACGACCTCGAAGATCGCGAAGTCCGGGTAGAGGTGGTAGCCCGACCAGGCGTCGTCGGGCGTCGGGCACTCGGCGAACGCCATGCGCGCCTCGGTGAAGCCGTAGGTGCCGAGCACCCGCACGTCGTGGGCGCCGACCTGGGCCAGCAGCTCGCGCAGCTTCTGCTTGAGGCCCGGGGCCACCCGTTCGGCGCCGAGCACGACGCAGCGCAGCGAGGCGAGGTCGTGGCGTTCGGCGGCGGCGCGGCGCAGCAGGTGGTAGACGTAGCCGGGCACGCCGATCAGCGCGTCGGCGCGCAGCCGGCCGAGCGCGCGCAGATCGCCGCTCGAGCCCATCACCTTGCCGCCGCCGGTCGACAGCACCATCATGTGCTCGGCGATGCCGGCGAAGAACACCTGCCAGAAGGCGAGGTGCGGCGCGTACGGGAACACGTTGGCGACGCGGTAGTCGCGGCCGAGCCCGAGCACGTCGATCAGCCGCGAGCCGGTGGTGTGCAGGTTCTGCAGGTCGTGCGGCGAGTAGAAGAACGGCACCGGCTCGGCCGAGCGCCCGGTGGTGAAGGTCATGAAGCTCGGCGCGAACTCGCGCCGCAGCCGCGCCCGCACCGCCTCGCTGCCCTGGGTCCACTTCTGCCACAACAGCGGCAGCTGCTGGTGCAGCGGCCAGGCCGCCCGCAGCGACTGCGGGTCGGGCTGCAGGATGAACTGCTTGAAGCGCTGCGGGTCGTCGGCGGTCGGCAGCAGGTCGCGCTTCTGCGTCAGCGGCAGCCGCCGCAGGTCGTCGACACCGCGGATCTGCTCGGGGCGCACGCCGTGGCGCGCGAACAGCGCCCGGTAGAACGGCGAGAACGGCCAGAGGTAGCGCTGCACGTAGCGCTGCAGCAGGGAGTCCTGCAGCGCGCGCAACTCGGCGCGCGGCATCCGCTGCAGTCTCTGCCATGCCGTCATCGTGTGGTCCTCCTCGTGGCCTCCGCTGTCTAGATTGTCGGCAGCCGCCGGTTGCGGCCTTCAGGCAACCTCCGGCGACGTCCGATCTAGGGACGGTTCGGGGCGCCGCAGCCACCGCCCGCACCGAGTTCGCCTTGAGATCGCCGTCCACCCAGCCCGCCGATGCCACCGCGTGCGCCGTGCCCAGCGGGCGCGGACCGCGGCCGCGCAAGACCGTGCTCGTGCTCGGCGGCGGCGGCATGCGCGGTTTCTGCCACATCGGCGTCGTGCGCGCGATCGAGCGGCTCGGCCTCACCGTCGACGAGGTCGTCGGCACCAGCATGGGCGCCGTGATGGGCGGCCTGTTCGCCTCGGGCCGCGACAGCCGCCGCATGGAGGTCGACGCCGCCGAGATCTCGCTCAAGGAGTACTTCCGCCTCAACCTGCTGAAGTTCCTGGTGCGCGGCTACCGCCACGCCTCGGTCTACAAGGGCCGCACCTTCCACCGGCTGCTGCAGAAGTGGCTGCCGCAGCGCACCTTCGCCGAGCTGGCGCGACCGTTCTTCTGCAACGCGCTGTCGCTGACCACCGGCACCACGCGCTTCTTCGGCATGCCCGGCGCCGACCACGTGCCGGTCGCCGACGCCGTCTACTCGAGCGCCTGCCTGCCGTCGATCTTCGAGCCGATCCCGATGGACGGCGACCACCTCGTCGACGGCGGCATGACCGAGACGCTCGGCCTGCGCATCGCGCGCGCGCGCCAGGCCGACCTCGTCATCGCCGTCGACCTGTCGCACCGCGACATGCACACGGCGGTGCCGTACCGCGCCAGCCTGCCGCACATCCTGTTCCAGACCTACGAGGTGATGGGGCAGGCGCTCAACGAACACAACCTGCACCGCTACGTCGACGACCGCACGGTGCTGATCAAGCCGAAGGTGTCGCACCTCGGCCTGCTCGACATGCCCGACGTCAACGAGATCGTGCGGCTCGGGGAACGTGAGGCGCTCGAGGTGCTGACCACGCACCCGCTGACGCGCTACCTCTGTGACCCGGCCGCCGTCGCCGAGGAGGACCGCGCCGTGCAGCGGCCGCGCGACCACGTGCAGCTCGACGTCGACATGAACAAGTGCATCCACTGCGGCGTCTGCGCCGCCACCTGCGTCACCCAGGGCTACGCCGCGGTGCCGCTCGGCGACGTCGTGCGCAAGCTGCACAACTACGAGTGCACCCGCGACCTCGCCTGCGAACGCAATTGTCCGACCGGTGCGATCCGCCTCGGCAATCTGTGAGTCGGGTTGCCAAGCCACGCTCGCCGCTGCATCGTGCCGGCCGTGACGCCGTCCCCTGCGCCGACCCGCCGCGAACACCTGCAGGCCCTGGTGCTCGCGTTCGTCTGCGCGGTGCTGTTCCTGGGCGATGCGCTGCTGCCGGGGCGGGCCCTGGTGCCGCACCCGCCCGAGCTGCTCGACGTGCCGATGGCGGAGGCCGTCGCCGCCGGCCGCTTCGACGCCGGCGAGGTGCTGCGCGGCAACGTCGGCATGACCGACAAGTACCTGCAGTCGTTGTGCTGGGACCGCGTCCTGCAGACGCGCTTCTCGGCCGGCGAGCTGCCGCGTTGGACCAACGACATCGGCGGCGGGGCGCCGTTGGTGCCGCAGATGGCGCAGCCGTGGCAGCCGGTCAACCTGCTGCTGCTGCTGCTGCCGAGTGAACAGTGGTACGGCTGGTGGTACCTGCTCCATCAGGTGCTGTTCGGCTGGTTCGCCTACACGTTCCTGCGCCGGCTCGGTTGTGCGCACGGGCCGTCGCTGCTCGCCCTCGTCGCCGCCGTGCTCGGCCTGTGGACGCAGTGCAAGCTGCACCACAACGTCATCCTGACCGCGGCCCTGTCGCTGTGGCCGATGCTGTCGGCGGTGCACGAGCTGGTCGCCAACGGCGCCCGCGGCGGCGCGCGGCGGCGCGCGGTCGGCTGGCTCGGCCTGTGGGCGGGCTTGTCGTGGTCGACCGGCTTCGTGCCGGTGGCGCTGCAGGCGAGCTACCTGACCACGATCGTGGCGCTCGTGTTCGTGAGCCAGGTCGAACGTGGGGACCGTCTGCGGCGGTTGGTGCCGGTCGGCCTCGGCTTCGCGCTCGGCGCGGTGCTGAGCGCCGCCAACATGATCCCGATCCTGCTGGCGGCCGGGGAGTCGGCACGCACGGGCACTTGGAGCGCGGGCCTGCAGGCGTCGCTCGGGCTCGAATGGGACCACGCGCTGGCCGCGTGCTGGCCGGATCTGCTGAGCTGGGCCGCCGATCGCTTCTACCTGCCCGCCGGCGACGGGCCGCCGTTCGACCTCGCCACGCGCATGCCGCTGAGCCAGCTGGTGCTGCTGGCGAAGCCGCTGCGCGACGGCGACCACAGCGCGTTCCAGAGCTGGGTCGAGACCAGCTTCGCGGTCGGGCTGGTGCCGTTGGCGGCGGCGCTGACGGCGCTGTTCGACGGGCGCCGCCGGCGGCTGGTGCTGACCTTCGTGCTGGTGGCCGTGGTGTCGTTCGCCTTCGCCACCGCCGACCAGCCGTGGCTCGCCGCCGCCCGCGTGGTCCCGGGCTTCGCCACCGGCGACCTGCGGCGGCTCTTGTTCACGACCGCGATGGCGCTCGTCGTGCTGACCGGGCTCGGCGCCGACGCCTGGGGGCGCGGCGCTGGGCGGTGGCCGGCGGCGGCCTTGTTCGTGGTGGTGTCGGCGCTGTCGATCGCGGCGCTCGGCTGGCTCGGCGCGCATGCGACTGCCGAGACGTTCGCGCGCGGCGTGGCCGGCCTGATCACGGCCGATGCCGACCACCCGCAGGTCGTCAGCATGGGCGGCGATGCCGAACGGCTGGCGCAGGCGGTGCTGGCCGCGGCGGCGCCCGGCGAGCTCGCGCACAACCACGGCGTGCTCGCAACCACGAGCTGGCGCGCGCTGCTGGTCGCGGTGGTGGGGCTGCTGTCGCTGTGGACGCGCGCGCGCTGGCGGTGGCCCGTCTGCATCCTGGTCAGCATCGGCGAACTGCTGCACGTCGGGCACGGCCCGGTGCAGACGGTGGCGGCCGAACGGCTGACGCGGCTGCCGCTCGTGCTGCAGCCGGTCGCCGCGGCGACGCCGGCGAACGGCGACCGGGCCCGATTGTGCCGGCTGACCGCGCCTGGGGTGCGCACCGACGCCGGCATGGCGCCCAACCTGCCCGGGTTCCTCGGCCTCGAGGACAGCGGCGCCTACAACCCGCTGCCGCCGGCGCGCTACGAGGCGTTCTTCGGCACGATCGACCCGGGCTGCGTCTACGGCGGCGCCGGCGTCGGGGCGTTCCGCGACGCGGCGGCGCTGACGCACCCGCTCGCCGACCTCTACGGCATCCGCTGGGTGCTGACGCGCGAGCCGGTGCCGGCGTCGCCGACGCTGGTCGATCGCACGCCGTCGGGGACCGGCGGCTACCGCCTGCTCGAGCGCACCACGGCGCTGCCGCGGGCGACGTTCGTCGTGCAGGTCGACGTGATCCCGGACCAGCAGCAGCGCCTCGCCGCGCTCGGCCGCCGCGACCGCGACGTGCGCCACCGTGTCGTGCTGGAGGACGCGGCGGCGCCGGCGGTGCCCGCCGCCGCGGTCGCCGACGCCACCGTGCAGGTGCGCGAGCGCCACGACGAACGCACCGTCGTGCACGTGCGCAGCGCCGCCGCCGGCTACCTGCGGCTCGCCGATCCGTGGCACGCCGGCTGGCGGGCGCGGCTCGACGGCCGGGACGTGCCGGTCTTCGTCGCCGACCACTACCTGCGCGCCGTGTTCGTGCCGGCGGGCGAGCACGAGGTCGTCTTCACCTTCGATCAGCCCGTCGTGGTCTGGCCGCTGCGGCTGACGCTGCTGGCCTGGCTCGCGGCGCTCGGGCTGTTGGCCTCCGGGTGGCGCCGCGCGCGGCCTTGATCGTTGCTTCGCATTGACTCCGGCGCCCGGCCGCCGATCATGCCCGACCGGCCTGCGCTGCGGCGCCCCGAGTCGCCGGAATCCCCGCCGGGGCCGGCGGCGGTTTCCGCCCCGCATCGGCCACCTTGCGCCGCCCTTCGCCCGCCGTCTCCCGTCTGCTGCCCCGGCATGAAACGAACGCCCGCCGTCCTGCTCTCCCTCGCCGTCGGCATCGCCGCCACGATCACCTGGAAGATGCTGCAGCCGAAGCCGCCGGTGCAGGTCGTCACCGCCAAGGCCGAACGGTTGCCCAAACTGCGCTCGATCGTGTCGGCGACCGGCCAGATCCAGGCCAAGGAGTTCGTCGACATCCAGGCCGAGGTCGCCGGCGTCATCACCGAGGTGCTGGTCAAGGAGGGCGACCACGTCGACAAGGGCGCCGTGCTGCTGAAGCTCGAGGACCTGCAGCTGCGCGCCGAGGTCGACGCCGCGCGCGCCCAGGTCGGCGCCGCCGAGGCCGACGCCAAGAACGCCGAGGTCGGCGTCGCCACCGCCGAGGCCAACGTCGCCGCCGAGCGCACCAACGTCGCTGGCGTCAAGGTCGAGTGTGCGCAGGCCAAGGTGTCGAGCGACCGCGCCGAAGCGTCGTTCCGCCGCAAGGAGGAGCTGTTCCAATCGAAGCTGATCGGCAACGAGGAATACGAGGTCGCCACCGCCGAGACGCGGCTGGCGCAGCAGCGGCTCGAGTTCGCCAAGGCTCGCTTCGACCAGGCCGAGGCCAACCTGCGCGTCGTGGAGACGCGCGTCGACGCCGCCAAGGCCGTGCGCGACGCCGCGCTGCGCCGCGTCGAGTCGGCGCAGGCGGCGCTGGCGCGGGCCGTCGACATGCTGGACAAGACCGTGCTGCGGGCGCCGCTGTCGGGGCTGATCACCAAGCTCGAGGTCGAGAAGGGGGAACGGGCGGTGCCGGGCTTCCAGTCCAACCCGATCGCCACCCTGATGACGATCGCCGACATGTCGGTGATCGAGGCCGAGATCCAGGTGGCCGAGGCCGACATCATCGAGGTCCGGCTCGGCGCCGAGGCCGAGGTCGAGGTCGACGCCATGCGCGACCGCAAGCTCCAGGGGGTCGTCACCGAGATCGGCCAGAGCCCGATCCAGAGCTCCGCTTCGGGCAGCGGGCAGAACCAGGAGGGCAAGGAGTTCAAGGTGGTGGTGCGGTTGACCGCGCCGCCGCCCGAGCTGCGCACCGGCCTGACCGCCACCGCCGAGATCGTCACGGCGACGCGCACGAACGTGCTGGTGGTGCCGTTCACCGCCCAGGTCGAGCCCGACGTCGAGCTCGACAACGACGGCAACTACGTGGCGCCCGCGGAGCCGAAGGAGGGCGAAGCCGAGGTCGAGCTGACCGCGGCCCAGCGCCAGCAGCGGAAGCCGAAGAAGGGGGTCTACCTGCGCCAGGACGGCAAGGCTCGCTTCCGGCCGGTGACGTTCGGCGTGATCGGCGAGACGCAGGACATCGAGGTGCTCGACGGCCTCGTCGAAGGGGACGAGGTCGTCATCGGGCCGGCCGCGACGCTGCGCACGCTCAAGGAATGGACCAAGGTCGACCTCGACGAGAAGCGCTCGCGCAAGGGCAAGTGAACCTCGCCACCAACATGACTCCCGGCGCCGACGCGGTCATCCGCACCGTTGGCCTGACGCGGTCCTTCGCCATGGGCAGCACCACCGTGCAGGCGCTGCGTGGCGTCGACCTCGTCATCCGGCGCGGCGAGTACGTCGCCATCATGGGGCCGTCGGGCAGCGGCAAGTCGACGCTGATGAACCTGATCGGCTGCCTCGACACGCCGAGCAGCGGCGAGTACTGGCTCAACGGCCAGCCGGTGGCGAAGCTCGGCCAGGACGAGCTGGCGCACATCCGCAACCAGGAGATCGGCTTCGTCTTCCAGACCTTCAACCTGCTGGCGCGCGCCACCGCGCTGCGCAACGTCGAGCTGCCGCTGATCTACGGCGGTGTGCCGCCCGTGCAGCGCCGGCAGATGGCGGAGCAGGCGCTGCGTGAGGTCGACCTCGCCGACCGCATGGACCACCGCCCGAACCAGCTCTCCGGCGGCCAGCGGCAGCGCGTCAGCATCGCGCGGGCGTTGGTGACCCGGCCGGCGCTGCTGCTCGCCGACGAGCCGACCGGCAACCTCGACACCGCCACCTCGCACGAGATCATGCTGCTGTTCGCGCGGCTGCACGCGGCCGGCAACACCATCGTCGTCGTCACCCACGAACGCGACATCGCCGACCACGCGCACCGCGTCGTCACCATCCGCGACGGCCGCATCGCCAGCGACGAACCCAACCGGCCGGCCGAGGCGGCGCAGGCGTGAACCTCGGCGAGGCGACGCGGTTGGCGGTGGAGTCGATCTGGGCCAATCGGCTGCGTTCGTTCCTGACCCTGCTCGGCGTCATCATCGGCATCGCCGCGATCATCGCCACGGCGGCGGTCATCCAGGGCCTCAACGTCTACGTCAGCGAGAAGCTGTCGAACCTCGGCAAGGGCGTGTTCACGGTGCAGCGCTTCGGCCTGATCACCAACCGCCAGGACTTCCTCGACGCCGTGCGGCGCAACCGGCGGCTCTTGCCGGCTGACGGCCGGGCGATCGCGCAGCACTGCACGACGGTGCGGGAGGTGGCGTGGGAGACGCACGCGTCGACCGACCTCAAGCGCGGCCTGGAGGAGATCCGCGACGTCGACATCGGCGGCATCACGCCGGCGATCCTCGCGATCGAGCCCTACGACGTCGCCGACGGCCGCATCCTCGCCGAGCACGAGCAGGAAGGCGCGGTGCCGGTCTGCTTCGTCGGCAACGACATCGTCGACCGGCTCTACCCCGGCGTCGACCCGATCGGCAAGCCGCTGCGCATCAAGGGCCTCGACGTCACCATCGTCGGCGTCGCCAAGAAGAAGGGCAGCTTCCTCGGCTTCTCGCAGGACACCTTCGTCAAGATCCCGTTCAGCCTGCACCAGAAGCTGTTCGGCGGCCACCGTTCGATCAACATCAGCGTGCAGGCGGCCGACCCCGACGACATGGAGTCGTCGATCGAGGAGGTGCGCGGCGTGCTGCGCGCGCGCCACCACCTGGCGCCGCGTCACGCCGACGACTTCAGCTTCGTCACCTCCGAGGGCATCAACAGCCTGTGGCGCAACCTGACGGCGACGATCTTCAGCGTGGCACTGTTCGTGGTCGGCATCTCGCTGGTGGTCGGCGGCATCGTCATCATGAACATCATGCTGGTGTCGGTGGTCGAACGCACCCGCGAGATCGGCGTGCGCAAGGCGGTCGGCGCGCGGCAGCGGGACATCGAGCAGCAGTTCCTGATCGAGGCCGTGCTGTTGTCGTGCCTCGGCGGCCTGATCGGCATCCTGCTCGCCTACGGAATCGCCACGCTGGTCGCCGCCAACACGCCGCTGCCGACCAGCTTCCCGGTGTGGGCGCCGCCGGCCGCGTTCCTGATCTGCGCCGGCATCGGCGTGTTCTTCGGCATCCACCCGGCGCGCCGCGCCGCGCGCCTCGACCCGATCGAAGCGCTGCGTTCGGAGTGAGCATGAAGCGCCGCCTCGTCGCCACCATCGAGAACGTGCGGCTCGCGTTCGACACGCTGCTCGCCAACCGCTTCCGGTCGTTCCTGACCGTGCTCGGCATCTTCATCGGCGTGCTGCTCGTCGTCACCGTCGCCTCGGTGCTCAACGGCTTCCGCCAGTCGGTGGTCGACCAGGTCGAGCAGTTCGGCACCAACAACATCTACATCTACCGCATGCCGTTCATGCAGATCGGCCCGATGTCGCGTGAGATGCGGCTGCGCAAGGAGCTGAAGCTCGCCGACGTGCTGGCGATCCGCGAACACTGCGCGGCGGTCGAGATCGTCACGCCCGGCATCCAGGTGCCGACCTTCCTCAAGCGCGCCAGCTACGGCAAGGAGCAGGTCGACTCGCCGCGGCTGCGCGGCGTGTTCCCCGACAACGTCGAGGTCGCCAGCCGCGTGCTCGAAGCGGGCCGCTTCTTCACCGACCAGGAGAACGAACACCGCGTCGCCGTCGTCGTGCTCGGCTACGCGTCGGCGCAGGCGCTGTTCCCCAACGGCGAGGCGGTCGGCAAGCAGGTGCTGATCGACGGCCACAAGTACGAGGTCGTCGGCACGCTGGAGAAGCGCAAGGAAGGGCCGTTCGGCGCCCAGAACGAGGAGGACACGCTGTTCCTGGCCCCGTACTGGACGATGCGGCGCTTCTACCCCGGCGTCGACGACCACTTCATCGCCGCGCGCAGCAAGAGCGGCGAGCTGCAGCAGGCCATCGAGCAGATCACGCAGGTGCTGCGCAAGCAGCGGCGCGTGCGGTGGAACGAGCCGAACAACTTCGAGATCGGCACCGCCGACACGCTGATCGAGTCGTTCGACGCGATCGTGTTCGCGACCATGGCGGTGATGTTCCTGCTGTCGACCGTCGGCTTCATGGTCGGCGGCGTCGGCGTCATGAACATCATGCTGGTGTCGGTCAAGGAGCGCACTCGCGAGATCGGCCTGCGCAAGGCGGTCGGCGCGCGGCGCCGCGACATCCTCGGCCAGTTCCTGGTCGAGGCGATGGTGCTGTGCGTGATCGGCGGCGCGCTCGGCCTCGTCGCCGGCGAGGGCCTGCTGCGCCTGGTCTCGCTGTTCCTGCCCAACCTCGCCGCGGCCACGCCGATGTGGGCGCGCCTGTTCGCGTTCGCGGGCTCGGCCAGCGTCGGCCTGTTCTTCGGCCTGTGGCCGGCGTGGAAGGCGGCGAGCCTGGACCCGGTGGAGGCGCTGCGCTGGGAGTGAACGTCACTGCGGCGCCAGCTGCACGACGATGGGTCGGCGGTCGAGGGTCGCCGGCACCGTCAGCGTGCCCACCAGCAGCTCGCCGTCGACGATCGTCTGCAGGCGATAGCCGCCGGCCGGCAGCACGGCGGCGAGTCGCGCCGGGGCGCCGGGCGCGAGCGTGAAGCTGCGCGGTTCTGCTTCTCCGGCGGCCGAGGTGAGCTGCAGCTGCAGCGCGGCGTCACGCGTCGGCGGCAAGCCACGCAGCACCAGCGTGCAGAGGGACGCCGGTGGCAGCGTCAGCGTCAGGGTCGTCACCGTGCCGGCGTCGACGTGGCAGGGCCGTCCGGCGACCCAGGCCACGCGGCTGCCCATCACGAACAGCTCGTAGTCGCCGGGCAGCAGCGTCACGCAGGTGCGGGCGGCGGTGAACATCGCGGCGCGTCGCTGTTGCGCCACATCGACGATGGTGATCGCGAGGTCGCCGAGCGGCGCGCCGTCGCTGCGCGTCAGCTCCAGCTGCAGGGTGCCCGCCGGCGGCGCCTCTACATCCCGGCGCAAGGTGGTCCCGGCGAGCAGGTCCACCCGTTCGGGGCGCAGGGTCGGCGATCGTGGGTGCGTGGTCTCGCCGTACCACTCGATGCTGCCGGCCGGCAGCGGGCCGAGCGCGAAGCTGCCTTGCCGATCGCTGCGGCCGATCTCGGCCCACGGACCACCGTGGGGCCGCACGAACAGCCGCGCGCCGGCGATCGCTTGGCCGTCGGCGTCGCGCAGCGAACCGACCAGGTGCGCATCGGCGGCGAAGTCCGCGGGCAGCGACACCATCGCCTCCGGCCCGCGCCAGGTCGTGAAGTCGTCGATGCGGCGGAACAGCGGCTCGCCGGCGAGTCGCAACCACAATCGTGGTGGCGCCTCGTTGTCGTTCACGAACTGGAAGCTGCCATCGGCGGCGACGGTCGCGACCTCGTGGTCGGCGGCGAGCGGGCTCGGCGGCCATTCGGCGCGGACAACGGCGCCAGCCACGGCCACGCGGGTCGAGAAGCGGCCGCCGAACGACGGGCACCGGCGCAGCACGAGCTGCAGCGGCGGGGTCGCGGGCCCGGCGATGGTGGACGTCACGCTGGCCAGGTGCCCGGCGGCGCGGGCGGCGACCTCGACCGGCGCCAGCGGTGCCGTGTCGAAGCAGAAGCTGCCGTCGGCGGCGGTGCGTTCGTCACAGGCGATGGTGGTGTCGTCGCCGCGCAGCACGACGACCGCGTGCGGGACTGCGGCGCCGGCGTCGTCGACCACGCGCCCGCGCAGCCGGGCCCCGGGTTGCAGCACCACCTCGAGCGGCACCGTTGCTTCACCCGCGAAGCGCGCCCAACCCGCGGCCGGGGTGAAGCCGGGGGCGCGCACGGCGAACGGCTGCTCGCCGCGGCTGACGGCGGGGGTGCGTACGCGGCCGTCGGCATCGCTGCGCCGTTCGTACGGCGGGGCCCGCCACGTCGCCGCACCTTGGGCCAGCGCCACCGGTCCGGCGTCGGCTGCGTCACCGACGAACACCAGGGCGTCCGCCACCGGCCGCCCCTCTGGGTCGCGCACCCGGAGGTCGGCACCCGCCACCGGTGCGCCGAGCTGCAGCAGCAGTTCGGCGCCGGCGAGCGCGGGCACCGCGGCGACCTCGCTGCGCGCCAGCGTGTCGTGGCGCGCCGCGACGAAGCTGCCGGTGGCGACGTGGGTGAGCAGGAAGCGGCCGTCGGCGCCACTGCGGGCCACGTCGTTGCCGCGCCACGGCCCCGCGTCTGCGTCGCCGAGCCAGATGTGCGCGTCGGCGACCGGCGCGCCGGCGGCGTCGACCACACGCCCACGCAGTTCGTGGCCATCGGCGACGGTGAGCTCCGCCACGCGGTCACCGGCAGCGACCGCCGTGCTGGCCGCGCGATCGCAGGCCACGATGCGATCGCAGTCGTTGCCCCCGGCCACCCTCGCTTCACCCTGTGCGTCGGTGACCGCGCGGCGCCGGAACAGCACCGGGTCGCGGCCGTTGGCCGGCGTCACCACGATGCCGACCCGCGGCACCGGCTGCCCGCGGCGGTCGACGACCCGCACCAGGAGCTCGGCTTCGGCCAGGTCGCCGACCGCTGCCGTCGATCGCATCGGCTCGCCGTTCGTCGCCGCGCCCATGTCGCTGCGAGGCGCCGGCCGCACGGCCTGCGCGACGTCGGTTGGCGCCGGCGGTGCGACGCTGGCAGGTGGTTGGGTCACCGCCACGACCCAGATGCCAAACCCCAGCACCGCCGCCGCGATGAGCCTTCCGGAAGTGATGGCCTGGCTGGTTCGGAGGCGATGCAAGCCGTTGCCGAGCAAGGGCTCATGGCCAGGGTCACGACGGGAATGGCCAGCCGGCGGGAGCCGCCACGGCGGCGCGCCAGCACCTGTGCCACGCAAGCCATCAGTCGCCATGGGGGAGGCGGGTCGCCCGAGCAAGACGGCCAGCAGGAGGCCGCTCCAGCGGCTCAGCATCTCCCGCAAGCGACCGAGGCCGCGGAACAGGCGCACCCGCACGGTCGCGCGCCGCACGCCGAGCCGCGCGGCGATCTCGAGCGGAGAACTCTCGGCGAGCAGGTAGTCGTGCACTGGCTCGCGGTAGGGTTCGGGCAGCCGGCCGATGGCGGCGCGCACGTCGGCGTCGAGCTCGTTGCCGTGCACGGCGCTGGCGACCGGGTCGGTGGTGACGGTGGGTGGGGCGGCGAGGGTCTGGCGGCGGCGGACCTGTTCGCGGGCGAGTTGGGCGGAGCGGAAGGTCAGGATGCCGAGCAGCCAGGGCAGCAGCGGGCGCCGGCTGTCGTAGCGGTCGGCGCCTTGGATCGCGGCGATGATCGTCTCCTGCACGAGGTCGTCGGCTTCGTCGGCCTGGGCGCCGAGGCGCCGTGCGCGCCGCCGCAAGGTCGGTGCGCAACGCCGCAGCAGCACTTCGAGCGCACGTTCATCCCCATCGGCGAGGAAGCGTCGGAACAGCTCTTCGAGGCTCGGTGGCATGCGGGGGCGGTTGGTAGCCTCTCCGGGGCGCTGCGTCACGGCGGTTGTCCCGGCGCCGGCCCGCTGTTCCATTCGCCACGGAATTCTCCGCGGCGCGGAAACAGGCAGCGGCGCCACGGACAACCGGTGCCACCCCCGTTCCCGCAGCCCGCCCTTCGATCATGAGTGCACCTGTTCCCTTCGCCTTCGCCTGCCTGTTGTCCCTGACCTTCGCCACGGCGCAGAGCTCCGTGGTCGGTCCCTACACCAGCGACTCGTTCGAAGCGCCACGCTACGCGCTCGGCACCCTGCCCGGCGTCAGCTACATGGACGGCCAGGACGGTTGGCTGCTGCTCGACAGCTTCACCTATCCGCCGGCGCTCGCCGCGGCCACCGTGCAGGGCAACGTGGTGCGCACCGGCCAGCGCGCGGTGCGGTGGAACGCCGCGCAGATGACGCCGGGCTGCTACGGCGAGCTGCGCCGCAACGCGATGTTCTCGCTGACCACGGGCGTGCTCGAGTTCGAGATGGACTTCCTGATCACGTCGAGCAGCAGCCCGTCGCAGTTCTGGGAGTTCTACACGCAGCCGACGCCCAACCCGCAGAGCTGCCAGATGCGCTGGTTCATCGGCGCCGACGGCCACGTCGAGTTCTTCACCAGCCCGGCGCGGCAGCTCGTGGTCACCAACTACATCGTCGCCAAGGACGTCTGGCACCACGCGCGAACGGTCGTCGACATCTTCGGCAACCACACCGAGATCCACATCGACGGCGACCTCGTCGGCACCGGCACGCCGATCGGCGTCTACGTCAACCTGCCCGACCACGGCTTCGTGCAGATCGCCGTCGATGGGGCCGGCAACGACGCCTTCTACTTCGACCAGTTCACGGTGCGCGAACGGCTGGCGCCGCACGGGCTCAGCGTCGACCTCGCGCGGCTGCCGATCAACACGCGCTCGCTGATGACGTTCCATCTCGCCGGCGGCAGCACCTTGGCGGGGCGCGACCACCTGCTGTTGGCCTCGATCAGTGGCACCAGCCCCGGGGTGCCGCTGCAGGGCGTGACGCTGCCGCTCGCCTTCGACGGCTTCACCGGGCTGATCCTCGACAGCCTCGCCGGCCCGGCGCTGACCAACTTCCTCGGCACGTTGAACGCCGCCGGCGATGCCACCGCGAGCTTCGACACCATGATCCCGGTGCCGGCCGGGCTGCTGGGACTGGACCTGCACTTTGCGTGGTTGACGCTGCAGCCGATGGACCACGTGTCGGAGGCCGTGCGCGTGCGCGTGGTGCAGTGAGCGCCGAACGCGGCGCCGCCGGCGACCGTCAGCAGCGCTGCGAACGTGCCGCCGCGGCGCGTCCGGCATGCAGCTCGATGCCGATGGCGTCGAGGCCGTTGGCGTTGGCGACCGCGAGCGCGGTGCCGGTGCCGCAGAACGGCGCCACGATGGTGCGGGCGCCACGCGCGGCGAGCCAGCCGACGGCGACCGCGGCGGCGGCGCGGCCCATGGCGCGGTTCCACGCCATCGTGCCGAGGCCCGGCAACACGTCGGCGCCGCGGTGCGGGGCGTCGATGGCGTCGGCATCGGCGGCGAACGCGAGCAGGTGGGCGTAGCCGGGCCGGCCGCCGGTCGCCGTGCCAGCCGGCGCGCGGCAGACGATCTTGCGCCAGCGCAGCGTGGCAGAGACCGACTCGGCGGCGGTCAGCACGAGGTGCGCCTTGTCGATCCAGACGCCGTCGCGCACGACGTCGGTCTGGAAGAACACGACGCCGCGGCTCGGGGCCCCGGCCCGCAGCACCGCCGCGGCCGCGTCGACGAACCACGTGCGCCAGCGGCCGGTGTCGCGGTGGCGGAACTCGACCGCGTCGGGCAGCGACAGCAGCACGCCGGCCGGCTCCGGCAGCACGTTGTCGGCGAGCCAGGCCAGCGCGTCCGCCTGGTGCACGGTGCGCCGCGGGCCGTTCATCCGCCGAGTGCGCGCCGGTGGTCGGCGTGGTTCTGGGCGATGCCCTGGAACGTCGCCGCCAGTTCGAGCGCGCCGTCGAGGTCGCCCGCGAAGGCGCGGTAGGCCGCGCGTTTGGTCAACTGCACCGCGGTCGCCGGCAGCGCCGCGATGGCGAGCGCCCGGGCGTGTACGGTCGCCTGTAGCACCTCGTCGGCGACGACCTCGTGCACGAGCCCGAGCCGCAGCGCTTCGTCGGCGTGCAGCACGCGCCCGGTCAGCATCAGCTCGAGCGCCCGCGGGAAGCCGATGGTGCGCGCCAGGAAGAAGGCGCCGCCGTCGCCGGGCACGAGGCCGACCTTGACGAAGGTCGAGCCGAAGGTGGCGCTGGCCGCGGCGTAGCGCAGGTCGCACATGCAGGCGAGGTCGAGGCCGGCACCGATGGCGGCGCCGTTGACGGCGGCGAGCAGCGGCTTCTGGAACGTGCTGATGCGGCGCGGCACCGCCTGGATGCCGCGCACGTAGCGTTCGCGCAGCTCGGCGGGCTCGCCGGCGAACATGCCCGAACGCTCCTTCATCGCCTTGACGTCGCCGCCGGCGTGGAAGGCCTTGCCGGCGCCGGTCAGGATCACGCAGCGCACCGCGGCGTCCTGTTCGGCGGCGTCGAGTGCGCCGACGAGCTGGCGGCACATCGCCTCGCTGTAGGCGTTGCGCGCCTCCGGGCGGTCGAGCGTGATGGTGGCGACCGGGCCGTCGTTCGCCGAGTAGACGTGATTCGCGTCGCTCATGCAGGCCGTTGTAGCGCGCAGCGCGGCGCGGCTACTGGTCCTTCAGCTTGAGCTTGGCGAGCTGCGCCGCGAACGGGTTGTTGGCGGCGGCCTGCTTGGGGCCGAAGTCGCGCGGTGTCGGCGCGGCGGGGCGCGGGCCACCTTGGCCGGGGCGTTGGCCCGGGCGCGCGCCCGGCGCCCGATCGCCGCCACTGCCGCCGCCGCCACTTTCGATCTTCTCGTGCAGCTTCATCGTCAGCGCCACGCGCTGGCGGGCCAGGTCGACGCTGAGCACCTTGACCTTGACCACCTGGCCGGCCTTGACCACCTCGCGCGGGTCGGCGACGAACTTGTCGCTGAGCTGGCTGATGTGCACGAGGCCGTCCTGGTGCACGCCGATGTCGACGAAGGCGCCGAACGCGGTGACGTTCGACACCACGCCCTCGAGCTGCATGCCCTCCTTCAGGTCGGCGAGCGTCTCCACCCCTTCCTGGAAGGTCGCGGTCTTGAACTCGGGCCGCGGGTCGCGGCCCGGCTTCTCCAGCTCGGCGAGGATGTCGGTGACGGTCGGCACGCCGAAGGTGTCGTCGACGAAGTCCTTCGGGTTCAGCGCGCGCAGCGTCGTGCGATCGCCGAGCAGCGCCTTCACGTCGCGGCCGGTGCGCTGCAGGATGCGTTCGACCACCGGGTAGGCCTCGGGGTGCACGGCGCTCTGGTCGAGCGGGTTCTCGCCGCCGGGGATGCGCAGGAAGCCCGCGCACTGCTCGAACGCCTTCGGGCCGAGCCGGCTGACCTTCAGCAGCTCCTTGCGCGTCAGGAACGGGCCGTTCTGGTCGCGGTGGGCGACGATGTTCTTGGCCAGCGTCGGCGACAGGCCGGCGACGCGGCTCAGCAGCGCCTCACTGGCGGTGTTGAGGTCGACGCCGACGTGGTTGACGCAGTCCTCGACCACGGCCTCGAGCGACTTCGCCAGCTGCGTCTGGTTGACGTCGTGCTGGTATTGGCCGACGCCGATCGACTTCGGCTCGATCTTGACCAGCTCGGCGAGCGGGTCCTGCAGCCGCCGCGCGATCGACACCGCGCCGCGCAGCGAGACGTCGAGCTCGGGGAACTCACGCGCCGCCAGCTCGCTCGCCGAGTAGACCGAGGCGCCCGCTTCGCTGACGACGAGCTTCTGCAGCGCGAGCTCGGGGTGCCGCTTGATCAGGTCGTTGGCCAGGCGGTCGGTCTCGCGCGACGCGGTGCCGTTGCCGATCGAGATCAGGGCGACACCGTGCGCCTTGCACAAGAGCGCCAGCGTGCGCAGCGAACCGTCCCAGTCCTCGCGCGGCACGTGCGGGTAGATCGTCGTCGTCGCCAGCAGTTTGCCGGTGCGGTCGACGACGGCGACCTTGCAGCCGGTGCGCAGGCCCGGATCGAGGCCGAGGATCGTCTTCGGCCCGGCCGGTGCCGCCAGCAGCAGGTCGCGCAGGTTGTCGGCGAAGACCTTGATCGCCTCGGTCTCGGCGCGTTCGCGCAGCGAGCCCATCAGGTCGGTCTCGACGTGCAGCGCGATCTTGGCCTTCCAGGCCAGCCGCGCCGTGGTCGAGAGCCAGGCGTCGGCGGGGCGGTTCTGCTCGGCGATGCCGAACTGCTGCATGACGAACTGCTGGCCGCGCGGCGCGTCGCCGATCGCCAGCCGTTCGTCGCCTTCGCCCGGGAAACCGAGGAACGCGTCGAGGAAGCCCTCCTTGCGCGCGCGCAGCATCGCCAGCGCGCGGTGGCTCGGCACGCGGCCGAGCGGCTCGTCGTAGCGGAAGTAGTCGCGGTAACGCTGGGCCTCGGGGTCCTGCTCCTTGTCCTTGGCGACGCGCGTCACCACCAGCGCCTCCGCCGTCAGCCACTGGCGCACCGCCGCCAGCAGCGGCGCGTGCTCGGCGAACTGCTCGATCAGGATGAAGCGGGCGCCGTCGAGGGCCTGGTCGACGTCGGCGATGCCCTTGTCGGCGGCGACGAACGCGGCGGCGGCGGCGGCGGGGGGCTGCGTCGGGTCGCGCAGCAGCAGGTCGGCGAGCGGCTGCAGGCCGGCCTCACGCGCGATCATCGCCTTGGTGCGCCGCTTCTGCTTGTAGGGCAGGTAGAGGTCCTCGAGCGCCTGCTTGGTGTCGGCGGCCTCGATCGCGCGGCGCAGCTCGGGCGTCAGCTTGCCCTGTTCCTCGATGCTGGCCAGCACGGCGGTGCGGCGCTCTTCGAGCTCGCGCAGGTAACCGAGGCGCTCTTCGAGCGTGCGCAGCTGGGTGTCGTCGAGGCCGCCCGTGACCTCCTTGCGGTAGCGGGCGACGAACGGCACGGTGGCGCCTTCGTCGAGCAGGCGAACGGCCGCTTCGACTTGTTCGGGACGGACTTGCAGCTCGCTGGCGATACGCGTCGGAATGTTGCTCACGAGGCCTCTTGGGGCGCCGCCTGACCGCGGCGCGGCGCACAAGCTAGCGATGCCAAGGGGCGATGGAAGCGCCGACTGCGCTCGGCGGCATGGGCTGCCGGCGGCGAGCCGGGCCGGCGCGGGCCAACCTGGCGTCGCTGCGCCCCTGCGTATCAGGCACCTTCCCGCGGCGGTGGGACCACCATCTTCACGAAGCCGCGGCATGATGGTCCGCCATTCACCGAGGCATTCGCCGCCTCGGCCAACGAACCCACAGGACCCCGATGCAATCCACCCGCTCCTTGCTCGCCGTGGTGGCGACGGCCGCCGCGCTGACCGCCCAGAACTACACGACCACGATCATCCACATCAACACGCCCGGCCACCCGACCAACGTGGTGCCCGGCGTCGGCGTGCCGTTCCGCATCGCCACGGCGGCGACGTCGATCTTCCGCCGGCCGACGATCAGCAGCGACGGCCTGCACCTCGCCATCGTCGCCGAGACCAACCAGGCGACCACGGCCAACGAAGTGCTGCTGCTCGACGGCGCCCTGGTGATGCAGGAAGGCCAGCCGACGCCGTGGGACGCCGCCTACAACCTCGGTGGCACCTGGGACGACGAGTTCGGCCTCAACGACGCGGGCTCGATCCTGTGGGCCGGCGACACCTCGCTGGCGACGACGACGGACGAGCAGGTGGCGCTCTTCCAGGGCGGCGTCTGGACGCTGATCGCGCAGGAAGGCACCAACCTCAACTTCGGCTCGTTCATCCCGCCGACGCTGACCGGCCTCGATCCAGTGCTGACGGGCTGGGGCACCGGCATGGACGCGCCGCGCATCACCAACAGCGGCCAGCTGCTGTGGCACGTGTCGGCGATGAAGTCGCTGACCACCGGCACCGCCAACGACAACCTCTGCGTGCTCGGCAACGGCACCGTGCTGCAGGAAGGTGTCGACGTGCCGGCCGGCCAGGCCGGTGGCGGCACTTTGGCGTTCGAGCTGTTCGACGCCCAGGACCTCTACGCGTCGCCGGATGGCTCGGTCGTGCTCGTCTCGGGCAACCTGACCGGCACCACCAACGACAACGTGCTGGTCGTCAATGGCGTCGTCGTCGTGCAGGAGGGCATCGTGCTGCCCGGCTCGTCGTTCGCGACCGGCGTCAACCTGATCGAGAAGGGCTGGGTCGACCAGGCCGGCAACTGGTACGCGCGCGGCAGCGTGCTGACGAGCGCCGACGACTGGCTGGTGCGCAACGGCGTGCTGCTGGCGAAGAGCGACGCCACCACCGAGATCGTGCCGGGCTCGGGTGAGCACTACGACGACGCCACCTACGCGGCGTGCTTCTTCGCCTTCGACGGCAACCACCTCGGCCAGTACGTGATCGGCGGCGTCACCGACAACGCCGATGCGCTGCGCAACGGCGTCATCGTCTTCTACGACGGCCTCGGCCAGAGCCAGGTCGTGGTGCGCGAGAGCGACCCGATCGACCTCGACGGCAACGGCGTGTTCGACGACGACCGCTTCTTCAACACCTTCGGCAACGATGACGCGCTGCTGCTGAACGACGGCAGCGTGATCTTCACCGCCACGGTCAAGAACGGCGCCGGCACCGTGGTCGAGCAGGGCCTGTTCCGCCGCTACCCGCACGACGCCAGCTGTGTCGCCCGCAACGGCAGCAACATCAACCCGGTCGGCTGCGGCTGCGCGACGCTGCCGATCACCAACACGACCTGGAACCTGACGGTGACCAACGGCCCGAACACGCTGGCGAGCCTGCTGTTCGCCGACGTCAGCCCGTTGCCGCCGGTGCCGCTGTTCGGTGGCGAACTGCTGATCGGCCCGGCGCCGATCGCGATCGGCACCACGATCCCGGTGCCGCCGAGCGCGGCCGGCCTGCAGTTCTACCTGCAGGGCCTGCGCGTCGACTTCGACGGCGTCAACTGGCTGCTCGTCTTCACGAACGCCGTCGACGCCACGATCGGCAGCTACTGAGGACGGGCGGATCACGGGCTTGGCCCGCCTGGGTTGGAGCCGACGCCCGCAACGGGCGCGGCTCAACGGCGACAGGCTGGGGCGAGCGGGCGCGGGGCAGCGGCGGTGGCGGCAGTGGTCACTCGTGCCGCAGGGCGCGCACCGGGTCCATCATCGCCGCGCGGCGCGCCGGGTAGATGCCGAAGGCGACGCCGGTGGCGCACGAGATCAGCAGCGACACCAGCACCGCGCCGGGCGTGATCACGGGCTTCCAGTCGGTCGCCTGTTCGATCACTTTGACGCCGGCGACGCCGAGCAGGATGCCGAGCACGCCGCCGACCAGCGCCAGCATCACCGTCTCGACCAGGAACTGCAGCGTGATGTCGAAGCGCGTGGCGCCGATGGCGCGGCGGATGCCGATCTCGCGCGTTCGTTCGGTGACGCTGGCCAGCATGATGTTGAGGATGCCGATGCCGCCGACCAGCAGCGCGATGCCGGCGATCACCGGCAACACGATGTCGAAGGTGCGCTGCGCGGCGGCGCGCGACTGCAGCAGCTCGATCGGCACCACGACCTCGTAGTCGCGGCGCGGGTGGAAGGTGGCGAGGATCTGCTGCACGCCGCGGGCGACGGCGGTGACCGCGTTCTCGTCGGCGACGGTGCAGACGATCTGGTGCAGCTCGACGCGGGAGACCTCGTAGGTGCCGGACTCGAAGGTGCCCTTGGTCAGGCCGAGGCGGTCGACGACGGTCTCGAACGGCACGTAGACCTCGAGCGCGCGGTCGTCGAGGCCGAGCATCGAACGGTCGGGGTTCTTCGCGGCGAAGTCGGGCAGCACGCCGATGACCTGGTAGTACTCGGCGCCGATCTTGAGCTGCAGCTTGAGCGGGTCGCCGACGTAGCGGGCCTCTTCGAGCACGCGCTCGCGCACGACGCAGACGCGGGCCCGTTCGAGTTCGTCGTGGTCGTCGAGCGTGCGGCCGAGCCTCGGCACCAGGTTGAGGCGGCGGAAGTAGCTCTGGGTGACGCCGCGGATGCGGGCCTCGACGCGGCGGCTCTTGAACCAGAGCCAGTCCTTGACGTCGTGCACGGGCAAGGCGTCGACCAGGCCCGGCAGCGTCTCGCGCATCTGGTGCAGGTCGCGGAAGGTCAGCCCGTACTCGATGCCGGAGCGGCCGCCCTCTTCGGTCTTGGCGCTCTGCTTGGCCGGCGGCTTCTTGGCGTTGACGATGATGTTGTTGGTGCCGAGCTCGTTGATCTGGTCGAGGATCTGCCGGCGCGCGCCTTCGCCCGCCGACACCATCGAGATCACCGAGGCGATGCCGAAGATGATGCCGAGCGCGGTCAGCAGCGAGCGCAGCTTGTGGCGCATCAGGTTGCGCGAGGCCTCGACGATCAGCTCTCCGAACACGCGGCCTCCTGTGGCGCGGCGCTGGCGTCGTCACCGGCGACGGCGCCGTCGCGCAAGGTGATGCGGCGCCCGGCCACGGCGGCGACGCCGGGGTCGTGCGTGATCATGACGATGGTGCGGCCGCTCTGATGCAGTTCGCGGAACAGGCGCATGATCTCGGCCGAGGTGCGGGAATCGAGGTTGCCGGTCGGCTCGTCGGCGAGCAGCAGCGACGGCTCGGTGACGAGCGCGCGGGCCACCGCGGTGCGCTGGCACTCGCCGCCGGAGAGCTGGTTCGGCAGGTGGGTGGTGCGGTGGCCGAGGCCGACGCGCTGCAGGATCGCCGCCGAACGCGCGCGGCGCACCTTGCGCGGCACGCGGGCGTAGAACAGCGGCAGCTCGACGTTCTCCTCGACGGTCAGGTGCGAGACGAGGTGGAACGACTGGAAGACGAACCCGATCTTCGTCTTGCGCACGTGCGACAGCCGCTGATCGTCGAGCCGGGCGACGTCCTCGCCGACCAGCACGTAGCTGCCGCGCGTCGGGCGGTCGAGGCAGCCGAGGATGTTCAGCAGCGTCGACTTGCCGGAGCCGCTGGCGCCGACGATGGCGACGAACTCACCCGGGCGCACGACGATGTCGATGCCGCGCAGCACCGGCACCTCGTGCGGCGGCTCGCCGTAGACCTTCTCGATGCCGTGCAGCTCGAGCACCGAGGTGGGGGTGGAGCCGCTCATTCGCCGGACTTCGCCTGCGGGGCCGTGGCTTCGGCGGTCGTCGCCGGCGCCGGCCGCGCCGCCTCGGGAGTGTCCTTGGCCGGCTCGGCTTCCTGGCTGCCGGGCAGCATCGGGTTGTAGAGCAGCACCTGCTCACCCTCGGCGAGACCGGCGGTGACCTCGATGTAGACGTCGTTGCTCTTGCCGACCTCGACCTTGCGCTTCTGCGGGCCCTTGCCCGGCGTGGCGACGTGGCAGTAGTGCACGCCGTCCTCGGCGAACACGCTCTGCAGCGGCACGTGGACCACGTTGGCCAGCGTCTCGACGTGGATCTCGCACTTGGCGCTGATGCCGGGGCGCAGCTGCACGTCCCGGGGCTCCAGCGTGACCTCGACGTCGAACTTCTTGACCTCGGACGAACCCCAGTCGCCGTCGGAGCTGGCGACGGTGGCGATCTTGCTGACCTTGCCGAGCAGGCGCAGGCCCGGATACGAGTCGGTGGTGACCGTGGCGGCGAGGTCGACCTTCAGCTTGCTGATGTCGGCCTCGTGCACGTGCAGTTTGACCTGCATCACGCGCAGGTCGGGGATGGTCAGCACCGTGAAGCCGCTCCACACCGAGCCGCCGACCTTGATGCGGTCGCGGTACCACGGCTCGTGCGGGTCGCCGTAGACGACGATGCCGGGGCAGGGCGCCTTCATCTCCATGTTGGCGAGGTCCTCCTCGCGCTGCTTCTTCTGCTCGTTCTGCGCCTTCAGCCGCTTCTCGACCTGCTGCACGGCGACGCGCTTGCCGTCCAGCGTGGTGTCGCCTCGCTTCTGCGCGGTGGTGAGCCCGCGGTCGGCGTCGGCGACCTTGGTCTCGAAGTCGGTCATCGACATCGGGTAGGTGTACTTGTCGAACATGTCGAGCGCGACCTTGGCGCTCTCGCGCTGCACCTCGGTGCGTTCGAAGGCGATCTGGTCGTCCTCGACCTCGGTCTTCTTGACGTAGTTCTGCGCCTCCAGCTTCTTCGAGTCGTCGAGCTTCTTCTTGGCGCGCACGAACGCGGTCTCGGCGTCCTTGAGGTCGACCTCGAGCTTGCGGCGCTGCTGCGGTGCCTCGCCGTCGACGAACTTCTCCTTCTCCTTCTTCGCCTTGTCGAGGTCGTTGGCGGCCTTCTTCAGGTTGGCCTCGTTCTCGACCTCCTGGATCTCCAGCTCGGTCTTCGCCGACTTCAGGCTCGCCTCGGTCTGCAGGATGTCGAGGTTGACCTGCTCGAGCTGGCTCTGCAGCTGCGTGGCGTCGAGCCGGCAGACCACCTCGCCCTCCTTGACCTCCTTGCCCTCTTCGATCAGGAAGGTCACCTTGCTCTCGCCGTTGACCTTGGTCGAGACCTTCTGCGACTCCTTCGCCACCATGGTGCCGTTCTCGGTCAGCACGATGTTGAGGTCGCCGCGGCGGGCCGCGAACAGCTCGTTCGGCGACACCGGCGCGGCGGCGGCGGCGTGGGAGGGCCACAGCAGCCAGGTGGCGGCGATGCCGAGCGCCACGGTGCCCATCAACAGTGTTCGGTTCATCGCCACATGCCTCGGTCGTCGACGAAGAAGATGCCCATGTCCTTCAGCAGGTTCAGCCGCGCCACGAAGTGCTCGACCTTGAGCCGGATCAGCGCGTTCTGCGCGTCGATCAGCGCCTGCCGTGCTTCGAGCAGGTCGCGGTTGTCGACCTGACCGGCTTCGTAGCGGATCTCCATCACGGTCACCGCGCCGCGCTCCTGCTCGATCTGGCCCTGCTGCAGCGTGACGCGCTCCTCGAGGCTGCGCAGCCGGCGCACGGCGTCGCGGATGTCGAGCTCGAGTTGGTCCTCGGTCAGGCGCAGGTTGCGGCGCGCCTGCTCGAGCGAGATCAGGGCCGAACGGTAGGCGTTGCGCTGCGACTTGCGCTGCAGGGGCACCTCCATCGACAGGCCGACCTGCGACGACCAGGCGTCGGGCGCGGCGTCGCCGACGCGGTCGGCATCGCCGGTGAGGCCGAAGCTGGCGGTCAGATCGAGGTCGGGCAGCAGCGAGTTCTCGCTGATGCGCAGCGCGCGCTCGACGTCCTCGACCTGCTGCCGCGCGGTGATGAGGTCGAGGCGGTTGTGCAGCGCCGCGGCCACCGCGGAGCCGACCTCGAAGCGCACCGGCTCGTACGGCGGCTCTTCGTCGGCGATGTCGAGCACGACGTCGGTCGGCAGGCCGAGCAGGATCTTGAAGTCGTCGAGCGCGCGGTCGTAGTCGGCGCGCGCGTTGATGAGCTGGTCCTTGGCCTCGATCTCGCGGCGGCGGGCCCGGAACACCTCCTGCTCGCTGTTGCGCCCGACCTGTTGCAGCGCCTCCGCCTTCTTGCGATCGAACACCGCCGACTCGTAGTTGCGGTCCTCGTTGGCGAGCGTCTTCTTCTGGCTGGTCAGCGAGAAGAAGCGCTGCGTGACCTGGATCGTGAACGACTCGCGGAAGTTCTCGAAGTCGCGGATCTGGTAGGTGATGTCGCGTTCGGCCTGGGTCAGCGACTCGTAGGCGATGTCGCGGCCGGCGCCGCGCAGCAACGGCTGCTGCAGCGTGACCCCGGCGCTGCTGCCGTAGCTGGCGTCGGCGGCGTCGGGGCCGAACGGCCAGGTCGCGCCGAGGCCGCCGTTGACCGCCACGCTGCCGCCGGTGGGCAGGATCTGGCTGGCCGACAAGCTGACGTTCGCCTGGTTGCTGCCGACGCCGCCCTGCGACAGCGGCAACAGGTAGGACAAGGCCGACTGGAACTGCGGGCCGAACTGGAAGCGCGTCAGCGCCAGCGACAGGCCGGAGCGGAACAGTCCCTCGCGGCGGGCCAGGAACTCGCGGTTCTGGCTGACGGCGGTGGCCAGGGCCGAACGCAGGTCGAACTGGCGCACTGGCGCAGCAGCCCCCGCCACCGGCGGCGCGGCGGGGACGGCGTCCTGGCCGGCTGCCGACGCCACCGGCGCAGGTTCTGCCGCCGGCGCGAGCTGCGGTTGCACGACCCAGCCGGCGCGGTCGCCGAGCGTGCGCTGCGTCTCGACGGCGAGCAGTTGCTGCACTTCCTGGTCGGCGTCGGCCGCGTAGCTGGCGGCACCGCAGGCAGACAGCCAGGTGATCGGCAACAGCGTGAAGGCACGCAACCGGCGGTGGGGCATTGGCTGAGGTCTGGGGCGGACCTCGATGGGGGTTCGGGGAAGGGCACGCATGGACGCTCGTGCGCCGACGATCTTCCGTCGCCCACACGGAGCGCCGCACGGCCGCCGGCGCCAGCGGCGAGTCTAGCAGGATCACGGTCGCCCCAGGCCAGGTCGGGTTGGGGAACCATTGCGTATAGCGCTATGGAACCGACAGTGCCGGTTGGTGTAAGGATCGCCCGCCAACGATGGCATCGGCAGGATGAGGCGCCGGGCAACGCGGGCGGGTGATGGGGCAGAATGTCCTGCCGTCGCTCGCTTCTTGCCGGAGGGTTGCGCATCATCCCGCGCGAGCAAGGAGACGTATGACCCCGATCCCCAACCAGGCTACCGCCCTTCGCCTGCAGAACGCGAGGTCGGTGTTGCTGGCGGCGCTGCAGCAATGGCCGTGCAGCAAGCCCGAACTGGCGACGCGAACGGGGCTGACGCAGATGACCATCGGCAAGGTCGTCGACCAGCTGCTCTCGCTCGGGTGCTTCGTGCGCGCCGGCGACGCGCTGGTGGCGGGGCAAGGGCGGCCGCCATTGCGCGTGGCGCCGAACCCTGCGTGTGATCTGGTCGGCATCGAACTCGGGGTGCGGCGCACGCTGGTCTATCGCTTCGGCCTCGGTGGGGCCGCGGGGCCGCAGCAGCACTGGCAGCTGCCGGCGCATGCGAGCCTCGACGCGCTGCGCGGCGAACTGCGGCGCTGCCGCGAGCCGCGGGCGCCGGCGCCGCGCGCGGTGATGGTCACCGTTCCCGGTGTGCTCGACGTCGAGTCCGGCGCCGTCGTCTACTCGCCGAACCTGCACTGGACCGAGGGCCGCGAACTGCTGGCCGGGCTGGCGCAGGACTTCGCGGCGCCGGTGCACGCGGTGCACGAGGCGCAGGCGCAGGCGCTCGGCCACCTCGGCTGCCCCGAGGCCGCCGACCACTTCCTGCTCGTCGACCTCGGTGACGGGGTCGGCTGCGCGGCCGTCGCCGATCGTTACCTGCAGGCGGGGCCGTCGCCGCTGCGCGGCGAGATCGGCCACACCGCGGTGCCGGGCAACCTCCGCCGCTGCGGCTGCGGGGCGCTGGGCTGCATCGAGACGCTGGCCGGGCGGGCCGGGCTGCTGCGCAGCTTCCGCGAGGCGTCGGGGCAACACGGCGCCGACTGGGACGAGATGCAGCGCGCGCTGCAGGGCGGGGACCTGCCGCCGTGGCTCACGGCGACGCTCGACGCGCTGTCGATGGTCGTCGCCGGCGCGCTCAACCTGCTCGGCTACGCCAACGTGGTGTTCGTCGGCGAACTCACCACCCTGCACGCCCAGGTCATGCCCACGCTGTGCGACGGGCTGGCGCGGCATTCGCTGCTCGGCCGCTTCGGCCGGGTCGGTTGCAGCGCGGCCGCGCCGCGGCGCCAGTTCGGCCTGCTGGCCGCGGCCGTCGATCGGGTCTACCTGCCGGCGGCGGCCGCCGCGGTGCCCCGCAGCGGCAGCGCCCGCGCCGCCGCCAGGGCCCGACCCGCCCGCACGCCGGGCCATTGAGTGCGTCGCCGCCGCTACGCGGTCTGGCGACGCCGTTGGCGCCGCTTCGCCATGATCACGCCGAGCAGGCCGCCGGCGAGACCGCCGATCAGCATGTTGCGTACGATCGGGTCCATCTGCGCTTCCCTGGCGCCGTCGAAGGTGCGCAGCAGGGCCTCGATCGCCAAAGCGCCGTCGTCGTCGTCGCCGAAGTAGAGCACCTCGAAGTACTGCACGTGGTCGCCGGCCGGCACGACGTGGAAGTCGGTGTGCCAACGTGTCGCCTCGTGGGCCAGGTCGAAGCGCAGCACGAGGCTGCCGATCGGGAACAGGCGGGCATCGCCGTGGCCGCGGTAGGACACCGTGACGCCGGGGCCCTCGAGCGTCGGCAACACGGCTGTGCGCACCGACTCGGCCGCGCGCAGCACCTCTTCGCTGGTCGCGCGCGTGGCGTCGGGGTAGGCGTTGACGACGCGGATCGTGCCCGGTGTCTTGCCGGGCTGGTGCAGCAGCACGTGCTCTGCCGTGCGCCGGTCCTTGTGCAGTTGGCCGAGCATGGCGCGCAACACCGTGCGGCCCGGCTCCGCCGCGGGGTCCTGCGGCCGCGACTCGGCGGCGATGTCGTCGCCGCGCACGACGACCCACTCCGGGCCAGGGCTCAGGTTGCCGGTGCCGCGCGGCAGCGCCAGCGGGCCTCCCGTCGCCGGTGCCGGCGGCGCCTGGTCGTCGGCAACGCCGGCCGGCTGCTGCGGGCGCACGGTGGCCGCCAGCAGGGGCAGCAGGGACAGCAGGAACGGGACGAACAGCGCGCGCGGGAGCCGCATGCCGTCAGCGTCGCCGGGCGGGTCGGCGCGGTCCAGCTTTGCCCGGGGACAACACCGCGCCGAGGCCCGTGAGCCACTGGTCGGTCGCGGCGGCGACCACGGCCTCGAAGTCGAACTGCGACGGGTCGAGCAGCCAGTGGTAACAGAGGCCGTCGATCAGCGCGTGCAGGCTGATGGCGGCGGCGCGCGCGTCGGTGCCTTTGCGCAGCTGGCCCTGCAGGATGGCGGCGGCGAACTCGCTGCTGATCTTGTCGAGGCACGCGTCGCGCTCGCCGACCAGCCGCGCCCGCGAGGCGGCGATCTCGTCGACCATCTCGCAGCGCAGCAGGGCGATGCCCATCATGTTGCGGGTGCGCGGGTCGTGCACGATGCTGCGGGCGACGCCGCGCGTCTTCTGGCGGATGCGCGCCAGCGGGTCGTCGACCAACTGGGCGTCGATCTCGGCGAAGGCGGCTTCCAGCGGCAATCGACAGCGTTCCCACAAGGCCGACAGCAGGTCGTACTTGTCCTTGAAGTGCCAGTAGACGGCGCCGCGCGTCAGGCCAGCGCTCTCGGCGATCTCGTGCAGGGACGTGCGCGCGACGCCACGTTCGCCGAACACCCGTTCGGCGGCGTCGAGGATCTGGCTGCGCGTGGCGAGGGCTTCGTCCTTGGTTTTTCTGGCCATGGTCGTCGAGTCGGCGGCGGCGCATTCGTCAAGCCGCCGCGAGCGAGGTCTGGAGCGGCCGGGAATCCTACCGGCTCGCTTGAAACATACATGCATGTATGTATCTCTCCTCGCCTGCTTCCGACCCCCAAGGGCCACCTGATGCTGCGAACGCCCCGCCTGCTGCTGCTCCCCGTTGTCGCCCTCGCCGCCTGCCGCCGTCCTGCCGAGGGGCCGCCGCCGCCGCCGCCGCTCGCCGTCACGGTGCGGACGATGGTGACCCAGGATCTGCCATACACGCTCGAGTACCTGGCCCGGTCGCGCGGTTCGCGCGAGGTGGAGATCCGCGCCCGCACCAGCGGCTTCCTCGACCAGCGCTGCTTCGTCGAGGGCAGCGACGTCGCCGCCGGCGACCTGCTGTTCGAGCTCGACGGCAGGCCGCTGCGGGCGCAGGAGGCGACGGCGCGCGCCGACATCCTGGCCGCCGAGGCGCGCGTCGAGCAGACCGCGCGCGAGGCGAAGCGGCTGCGGCCGCTGGTGGCGAGCGAGGCCGCCAGCGAACGTGAGGCCGACGACGCCGACAGCGCCGCCCGCATCGCCGTGGCCGAGCTCACCGCCGCCAAGGCGCGGCTCGAACAGGTGCTCGTCGACCTCTCCTACACGCGCATCACGGCGCCGATCGCGGGCCGCATCGGCTACGCGCGGCGCGTCGAAGGGGCGTTGGTCGGGCCGACCGCCGACGCCGTGCTGACCACGCTGGTGCAGCTCGACCCGATCTACGTGACCTTCCAGCGCACCGAGAGCCAGCAGGTGCGGCTCGATCGGGACGTGCAGCAGGGCCGGGTGGTGTTGCCGGCGGCGGGGTTCGTCGTCGACGTGTTGCACCGCGACGGCAGCGTGCTGGCCAGCGGTGGCCGCATCGACTTCTCCGGCAGCGAGCTCGACGTCGCGACCGGCACGATCCCACAACGGGCGGTGCTGCCGAACCCCGACAAGAGGCTGCTCGCCGGCCAGGCGGTGCGCGTCGTGCTGCGTGGCGCCGTGCTCAAGAACGCGCTCGCGGTGCCGCAGCGCGCCGTGCAGGAAGGGGCGCAGGGCAAGATCGTCTACGTCGCCGTCACCAAGGGGGAGCTGCTGGTCGCCGAGCCGCGGTCGATCGAGGTCGGCGACTGGATCGACGAACCTGGGGCCGGCCCTGGCGAGCGGGCCTGGGTCGTCGAGTCCGGGCTCGCCGCCGGCGATCGGGTCATCCTCGACCACCTGGTGCGGCTGGCGTTCGCGCCGGGCGCGCCCATCACGCTGCGGCCGGAGGGCGGTGCGGCGCCCGGGGCGACCGCCGCGCCGGCACTGCCGCCGCAGTCGGGCGAGGGGCGCTGAACGATGTTCGCCCGCGTCTTCATCGAACGGCCGATCCTGGCCACCGTGTTGTCGTTGATCGTCGTGCTCGCCGGCCTCGCCGCGATGCGCGTGCTGCCGATCGCGCAGTACCCCGAGATCGCGCCGCCGCAGGTCATCGTGCGCGCCAACTACCCCGGCGCCTCGGCCGCCGTGCTGGAGCAGACCGTCGCCGCGACGCTGGAGAACCAGATCAGCGGCATCGAGGGCCTGCTCTACATGGACTCGACGTCCGGCAGCAACGGCTACCTCGAA
>JAEUHT010000008.1 GCA_016793265.1 Planctomycetota bacterium | reverse complement strand
TCGGAAGCCGGGCACCCGGTCGGCGCGCGTCGCGGCGGCCAACGCCGCCGCGTCGAGCTGCGGCAGCGCCGCCGCCGCGACGGCACGACCGCGGCCGAGCATGGCGCCGAGGCGGCCGTCGGTGAACGTCGCCACCTCACCGAACGCCGGCGGCGCCGCCCCCGGCAGCGGCGCGCACGCGAACGCGGCGCCTGGCGCCTCCGGCCCGCTCACCGTCACCAGCCACTCGTCGGCCTGCGCTTCGACGCGCGCCTCGAGACCGCCGACCGGCAGCGGCTGCCCGGCCGCGAGCTCGCCGCTGGCGAACATCGCCGCCGCCGCGTCCGCCGCCAACTCGACGCGGGCCAAGGCCGCCGCGCGCTGCACGCTGTCGGCGCGCCGCAGCGTGCCGGCGACATCCTGCACGATGGCGAGCACGATGCCGACCGTCGACGCCACCGCCAGCAACATGGCTGGACTGACCCAACACCAAGGCCGCCGCTCGTTCATCGTTGCTCCAGTTGCGACTGCGCGCGCAAGGTCAGGCAGTTGCCGTGCGCCATGCCGGCGACGACCAGGGTGTGGCCCGCGAACAGGCCCACGAAGGTGGAGAGGTCGACGTCGCCGTCGAGGCCATGCCGCGCGGCGTCGCGCCGCAGCTCGGCGAGCTGCTGCAGCTGCGTCCTGCGGGCGGCGAGCTGCCGCTCGGCCTCACCACGCCGCCATTCCAGCCCCGCCGCCACGAACAGGCTGACAGCGACCATGCCGGCGCCGAGCAGCAGTTCATGGCGCGGCGCGCTCACGGGGCGACTTCCTCCAGCTCCTCGGCGCCGACCTCGACGATGTCGGTGCCGGTGCGCGCGCCCGCGGGCGGGTTGTGGTTGAGCCAGTCGAGCAGCGCGTTGCACTCGCGGGCGAGCTCCTGCAGCGGGTCGCCGCGGCGCAGCGTGACGCGGAAGCCGACATCACCCGAACGGATGCGCTGCAGGGCAGCGCGCAGGCGATGTTCGGGGCCAGCCACGCGTTCGGCCATACGCAGCCCCTGCGCCAGCACCACGGCCACCACCGTCACCAGGAACGCGGCGACCGCGAACCACAAGCCGGGGCCGGCGGCGGGTCCATCGGCCGTCGTGGCGACATCGAGCAAGCCGTGCAGGTACCAGCCCAACGACACCACCCCACCGACCAACAGCCACACCGGCAGGTCGAGCCAGAGGCGGCGCCCGACCACACGCAACGACGGTGGCGGCCGCAGTGGGCCGCGTCGTCGCTCCGTTCGTGCTCGGGTTGCCGTTGCCATGGCCACTTGCCGCGCCGCGTCGGCACGCGCGCCCGGTGCGCGCGCCGCCGTCGGTTGTCGTGACCAGGAGATCGGCAGTGCCGGACGAGGCGATTAGCGACGCGGCGGGCATGGTCTCGCAGTTGGACACAAGCCCCGGCCGGGCGCCTGCCGATGAGGTGCCAACGAGCCACCACGTATGGGCGACCAAATCAATCCAGCCGAGAAGTCGGGCAAGAAGGCCGTGATCTTCGCGGTCACCTCCGGCAAGGGCGGCGTGGGCAAGTCCTCGCTGTCGGTCAACATGGCGTGCGAGTTCAGCCGGCGCGGCCACCGCACCATCATCGTCGACACCGATCTCGGACTCGCCAACGCCCACATCCTGGCCGGCATCAAGCCGACGCGCACGCTGTCGGACTACATCGAGGGCAAGGCGGAGCTGGCGCAGATCATCGAGACCGGGCCGTGCAAGGTGAAGTTCATCAGCGGCGGCAGCGGCGTCAAGGAGATGGCCAACCTCGACGACAACGGCCGCGCCCGCATCTGCGTCGCCATCGACGAACTGCGCCCGTTCTGCGACGTCATCATCCTCGACACCGGCGCCGGTGTCTCGAGCGGCGTCACCGACTTCGTCACGATCGCGGACCACGCCGTGCTCGTGACCACCAGCAACTTCGCGGCGATCGCGGACGCCTACGGCATCGTCAAGGTGATCGTGCAGGACGGCTTCCAGAAGCCGATCCACTGCGTCGTCAACCGCGTGCGATCGCCGGAAGAGGCCGAACAGGTGTTCTTGAAGCTGAAGGGCTGCACCGAGCGCTTTTTGGGCTTCGACCTCAACTGGCTCGGCCTGTTGCCGGAAGATAGCTCCGTTGAGGGCGCCGTTTTGAAGCGCGCGCCGTTCAGCGAAGTCTTCCCCGGCAGTGTCGCCTCGCGCTACCTCGCCAAGCTGGTGTCGGGCCTCGAACGTTATGTCGGGGGCCCGAAGCCAGCGACGCAGGGCGCGAAGATCTGACGGGAGAAGGGGTGGGAGCGGACGCCGGTCCGCTCCGGGAGCCAACCGGGAAATCAGGGGAAGCAAGGAATGACCCGCACGACGAAGCAGGATGCGATGGATCGCATGGATCAGGCGACGGGACAGGGCTCGGCGGCAGCCGAGGAGGCCTTCGGCCGTCAGGCCAACAAGGGGATTCTGGCGGACACGGTCGCCGAAGAGCTCAACGTGCCGCGCCGCACTGCCGCGCGCGTGCTCGATGCGGTGCTCGATTCGGTCAGCGACCTGCTGCGCTCGCGCGGCAAGGTGGCGGTGAAGGGCTTCGGCACCTTCGAACGCCGCATCCGCAAGGGTCGCGCCTACAAGCACCCGCTCACGGGTGAGAGCATCGACGTCGCCAACAAGGAGACGATCATCTTCAAGCCCAGCGACCAGCTCATCGTGGAGACGCGCACCAACGCGGCGCCGCGCAAGAAGGCGCCCGGCCTGCCGACCGACGACATCCTGTTCCAGGGCTGACGTCCGCGGCACGACCGCCGGCGAACACGATCCCGCGACGGCATGGCCGGCGCGGGATCGTCGCGTTTCGGGGTCGGCGACGGGCGTCCCGCCGGGGGATCCCCGCGCCATCGGCACGGCAACATCGGCCCGGCGACGGGGTAGGCTAGCGCCAGATGGCCACCGACCCCGAGACGATCGCGACGCTGCTGCAGCGCGTCAGCCAGGGGGATGCCGAGGCGGGCTCGGTGCTGTTCGAGCAGCTCTACGGCGACCTGCGCGCCCGCGCCAAGCTCGTCGGCCAGGAGGCCGGGGCTACGCTGCAGCCGACCGCGCTCGTGCACGAGGCCTGGCTGCGGCTGGTGCCGAACCGCGCGCCGAGCTTCGCCGACCGCAACCACTTCCTGCGCGCCGCCGCCGCGGCGATGCGCTCGGTGCTGGTCGACCACCTGCGCGCGCGCAAGGCGCAGAAGCGCGGCGGCGGCGCCGCCCGCGTCGAACTCGACGACGTCGCCGATCTCTACGACCGCCGCGCCGTCGACCTGCTCGCGGTCGACGAGGCGATGCGGCGGCTCGCCGGCGTCGACGCCGAACTGGCCCAGCTCGTCGAGCTGCGCTTCTTCGCCGGCCTGCAGATGAGCGAGGTCGCCGCGGTGATGAACGTGTCCCTGTCGTCCGTCGAACGCGGTTGGCGCACGGCCAGCGCGTTCCTGCGCGCCGAGCTCCGCGCATGAGCCCGGCACCGACCTGGGCCGCGGTGCGCGCGGCGTTCGAAGCGGCGCTGGAACGGCCGCCGGCAGCGCGCGCGGCCTTCCTCGACCAGGCCGTCGGCGCCGATGGCGAACTGCGCGCCGCCGTCGATCGCCTGCTGCAGCACGCCGACACCGACAGCACCTTCCTGAGCCCCCCCGGCGCGGCCACGCTCGGCAGCACCGACGCCGCCGCGCGACTGCAGCCCGGCCATCGCCTCGGCCCGTTCGTGCTGCGCGAGCTGCTGGGCGCTGGCGGCATGGGCGCCGTCTACGCCGCCGACCAG
>JAEUHT010000053.1 GCA_016793265.1 Planctomycetota bacterium | reverse complement strand
CAGGCGGCCGGCGTGCTGGTGCAGGTCAAGAAGGACCAGCTCGAGGAGAAGGGGCAGCAGCTGTCGGCCGACGAGGAGCAGAAGATGCGCGCGCCGATCCTGGAGAAGTACGAGACCGAGGGTCACCCGCTCTACGCGACGGCGCGGTTGTGGGACGACGGCATCGTCGACCCGCGGCAGACGCGCGCGGCGCTGGCGCTGGCGTTCTCGTCGGCGCTCAACGCCGAGATCCCGGACTACAAGGCGCCAGTGTTCCGCATGTGAACGGCGCGCGCCGAGGCCACCCATGACGAAGCTGCTGCCCTTGCTGCCCTGGTTGGTGTTGGCGGCGTGTCAGACGCCGCCGACGCCGAACGCGTTCGGCGAGCCGCGGGACCCGCATTCGCACGACAAGCTGTTCGCGGTGTCGTGGATGCGCGAGAGCGCCGAGTACGCCGCCTGCTGCCGGCAAGCGTTCGCCGTGGCGGCGCGCGCGCTCGACCTGGCGATCGCCGACGCTTCGCTCGCCGCGTTGCCGAACGTCGCGCCGTCCGGTGCCCGTCCCGCGGTCATCACCGACCTCGACGAGACGCTGCTCGACAACCTCGCCTACCAGGAGCACCTGGTGCGCGACGGCGTCGAGTTCGGCGGCGGCGGCTGGACGGCGTGGGTGCAAAGCGGGCGGGCGACGCTGCTTCCCGGCGCGGCGGACTTCCTGCGGCACGCGACCGCGGTCGCCGACGTCTTCTACGTCAGCAATCGCGCGACCCCCGAGCACGCGGCGGCGACGTTGGCGGCGCTGGCCGCGGTCGATGCGCGCCTCGCCGACGAACCGCACCGGCTGTTGCTGTTGGCGAACGGGCAGTCGGGCGACAAGCAGGCGCGCCGCGACCAGGTGGCCAAGACGCACCGTGTCGTGCTGCTGCTCGGTGACGACCTCGGCGACTTCGTGCGCGTGCCGAAGGTCGACCCGAGCCATGCGCTGGCCACGGCGCTCGCCACCCGCAACCAATTCGTCGCCGAGCACGCGCAGCAGTGGGGCACGACGTGGATCCTGCTGCCCAACCCGGCCTACGGCAGTTGGGCGCGGCTCTACGAAGGCGCCGACGCGGCGGCGACGCACCGGCAGCGGCTGGCGCGCTTCGCCGGCGAGCGCGCGTTCGTGCCGGTTCGCTGACGCCGACGGCGCCCCGCGATTGCAGCGCGCCGGCCGGCCGGGCACAGTGCGCCGATGCGAACGAGCAGCGAGGGCATGACGCCGGCCGAGCTGAAGGTGTTGTCCGACATCGACGAGACCGGCGTGCACGTCGTGCACGTCGAGGGTGAAGACGGCAAGCCGGGGTTCTCCTACACGGTCGGCCTCTGGTACAGCTTCGAACAGCCCGAGGTGATCGTGTTCGGCCTGCCCGAGCAGGTGGCCGAGGAGCTGTTCGACGCCATCGCCGACGAGGCCAGCGAGGACAAGAAGTTCCGCGACGGCGAACGCCACGAAGGGCTCTTGGTCAGCTACCCGGTGCGCTTCGTCGCGGTGCCGAAGGTCGACCACACGCTGTTCTTGGGCCAGGCGCAGTGGGCCTACGAAGGCGACGACTTCCCGTGTGTGCAGCTGGTGTGGCCCGACAAGCAGGGCCGCTGGCCGTGGGAGCCCGGCGTGCGCCAGGGCTTCGCCGAGTCGCAGCCGGTGCTGGGCCGGAAGTCGTCGTGAGCGCGGCGCGGCCGCCGGTGGTGCCCTCGCAGCGGCTGGCGTCGGGATGGTTCCTCGGCTGCATCGTCGTCGCGCTGGCGGTGCTGCTGTGGCTGCGCGGACTCGGCCGCATCCTGCTGCCGATGCTGTTCTTCGCCGGCCTCGGCTACGCGGCGTGGCGGTTCGTGCAGAAGGTCAAGGAGCCGCTGCCGTGAGCTCGGCGGCGGCGGATGCTCCGGCTCGCGTGCGCCCGCCGCAGCTCACCAGGCCAGCCCCGGGCACGGGAAGCGTGTGCCGGCCGGGAAGTGCAGGTCGAAGCGCGTGGCCAGCACGGCGAGCAGTTCGTCGGGGTCGGCCAGCACGCGCGTCGTCGCGCGGTCGCCGTCGCGTTCGGTGAACTCGCGGTTGCGCAGGGTCAGCCGGCCGTGCGTCGTCGCGCGAGCCACCATCAGCAGCTCGCGGAAGTGGGAACGTGGGTGCGTGCTGGTGAACCAGTTGGCGACCTCGCGGTCGATCTCCGGCATCGCCTCGAGCGTGAACTCGTAGACATCCTGCCATTCGCCGGCGATCAGCATCTGCTGGAAGGCCCGCGCCGCCGGCGTGCGGCGGTCGCCGGGACCCCACTCACCTTCGCGCACGATGCGCCGCGGTTCGTGCCGCGTCGCCTGCGCCCCGTCGAGATCGAGGTCGAGTGGGGTGCTCGGCGAGTAGCCACCGACGCCGACGTCACACAACCAGCGGCGGCCGTCGAGCTGCACCATCACGGCCATGTGCGTTCGGGCCGGCACGAACTCGCGCGGTCGCTGCAGCCGCACGCGTGCCGACAGCGGCGCGGCGTCGTAGCCGAGCGCCCGCAGCACGTGCAGCAGGTGCGTGTTCTGCTCGAAGCAGTAGCCGCCGCGGCGGGCGAACACGAGCTTGCGTTCGATCGCCTCCGGGGCGAGGTCGATGCCACGACCGAGCAGCACGTCGAGGTTCTCGAACGGGATGCTCTGCACGTGAGCGGTCAGCAGGCGGCCCAATCCGTCGAACGTCGGCGCGCGTGGGCATTCGATGCCCAGGCGTCGGCAGTAGGCATCGAGGTCGGGGGTGAACGTCATCGCCGCGCCGTTCACCGCAGCCCGAGCCGCTTGCCCGTCGCCGCCGGCACGCCGTCGCGGTGCAGCAGGATCGAGACGGTCTTGGCGCGCACGTAGGCGGTCGACATCTGCACGTAGCCGGCGGCCTTGCTGCCGCGCGTGCCGTGGGAGTTCTTGGTGGTGAAGTAGAGCGTGCCTTCCTGGTCGTGCGCGGTGCCGACGATGTGCATCAGGTGGTCGTCGGTGGTCTCGTAGGCGTCGAACAGGCGCTGCCGCAGCTCCGGCGTCACCAAGAGCTCCGGCTCGGGCGCGCGTGCGAAGGCGTCCCGCTGCTCGCGGCTGCGTTCTTCCCACGGTTGCTTCGGCAGCACCGCCACGCCGTCGCCTTCGCGGAAGCCGCGCTCGCTGACGTCGCCGTCCCAGGCGACCGTGAAGCCGTTCGCGAGCGCTTGTTCGAGCACGCCCAGCAGCTCGTCGAGCGGCAGGTTCCACGCCGTGTGCCCGGCCCAGTTGTCGGGTACTTCGATCGGCACCTGCTGGTCGAACGGCTGGTGCGTGAACGAGGTGAAGCAGACGTAGGCGGTGGGGTCGATGCCGAGCGAATCGGCGAAGCTGCGCGGCGTGTACTCGCGGCCCTGATGGTCGAACGTCGCCGGCGGCGCGCCGAGGTAGGCGTCGAGCACGCCGGCCACGGCCAGCGGCCAGCGCGGGCTCAGCACCTGGCCCGGCTTCTTGACGATGACGTCGAGCATGCCCTTCAGCACCGCGTCGAGCTCGTCGTGGTCGTGGCGCGCCTGCTCGCCGAGGCGGCCGGAGTAGACGCTCTCGGGCACGGCGCCGAAGTCGCGGAATGCCACCAGCATGTCCTGGGCGATGCCGCCGGGGCCGAGCGTCGCCTGGCCGTGCATGCGCACGTAGCGGTCGGCCTTGCGCGGGTAGGTCTGCCGCACCGTGAACATCTCCGACAGGTCGACGCTGCCCTTGCCCAGGCGCAGGAGCTCCGATTCGAGGAACGAGGTGGTGGCAAAGCACCAGCAGGTGCCGGAGCGCGCCTGGTCGCGCACCGGCGTCGTCGCCAGCGTGGTGACCGGCGTGAACGTGAAGCCCTGGGCTGTGATCGGCGCGGTCAGCGTGGCCAGCAGGAGCGGCAGGAAGGGGCGGCGGCGGGTCGGTTGCATCGGTGGGCGCGCATGCTAGCCGGGGCGCGGCGGCAGGACCGCACGCGGTGTGCGCGGGCGCGCCGTCGCCAACGTGTGCCGGGCCCTGGGCGAGAGCGAACGGGGGGCCGCCGTTGCGCTTCGCCGGCACGCGGGCGGCTGCTGGCGATCCGGCCAGCACCTGCTTCCTTCGGCCGTGGTTTGGGGCTCTGCTGCCGACGAGCCGCCGAGGTCGAACACGCGCCGTCGAGATGCAGGCGATCGACCGCGCGCACCGCATCGGCCAGAAGCGTGTCGTCAACGCCTACCGGCTGGTGTGCCGCGGCACGGTCGAGGAGCGCGTGCTCGAACTGCAGGCGCAGAAGAAGGCGCTCAGCGACGCGATCCTCGGCAACGAACGGTCCCTGCTGCAGGACCTGACGCGCGCCGACCTCGAACTGCTGCTCGGCTGACGCCGGTGCCGCCGCGTCAGTTCAGCACGAAGCTGACGGCGCTGGTGTGGCTGAAGCCGTCCAGCGCCAGGGCGTCGAACACACCCCACTGGAACGCGAGGTTGATGCCGATCGCGCTCGGCTGGTTCGGCACCTGCAGCGTGAAGTCGAAGCCGCCGACCAGCGGGCTCGTATGCGTCTTGGTGACGAAGGCCAGCAGCAGGTCGGGCGTCACCCACAGGTCGGCGAAGCCGATGCCGACGCCGCTGGGGATCGGCGCGCCGAGCACGAGCACGGCGATGGCGTTGCGCGCGGCGTTGTCGAGCCAGATGTCGACCGGGCTGGCCAGCGACGGCCAGCCTTGCAGGCCGATCGTGGGTTCGCCGTACTGACCGTTCTTGCCGGTGCCGTAGCTGTTGGTGGTGCCCGTCTGGTACGGCGCGAACAGCCGGAACTTCGCCGGCAGCGTCGCCTGGGCGTGCCAGGTCGAACCGTCGCTGACGCGCACCTCGACCGGCACGTTCGATGGTTCGGTGTCGGCGCTGACCGAGTGCTGGTGGAACATGCCGGTGACGCGCCAGACCAGGAAGTAGTCGACGCCGACCGTCAGCACCGCGGGGACCGTGAACTCGGCGCCTTGCCAGCAACGTGCATGCGTCGTGGTCCAGGTGCCGGCCTGGCCGACGAGCTGGTCGGGCAGACCGGTGGTCGCATTGCGCGTGCGGATCTCGACCGTGTGGGCGGCCGGTGTCTGGTTGCCGGTGAACACCTGGGCGGCGACGAGCACGGGCGTGGTGGCCGTGAAGCGGAAGGCGAGCACGCTGGCGGGCCAGCCGACGGCATAGCCGCCGTACGACGGGTTGTCGTTGACGGCGAGGGCCAGTTGTTGGGCCGGGACGACGGCGCCGAGGGCCGTCACGAGGGCGAGCACTAGGGAGCGCATGGCCCGGTAGTTTGCCGCGCGGGTCGGACGGCGGGTTCGGGCGGCGGTAACTTTCCCGCTTACGCGGCGGCGGCGGCCTGGGTCGAAGGGCCCGGCGTCGGTCCCAGGCGCCAAGGAGACCCCTCATGACACGATCCTGCCTGCCCGTCGTGTTCGTCACTGGTGTGCTCACGCTGGCGGCGCCGCTCGCGGCCCAGTTCCGCGGTGGCGGTGCGCCCACGTTCCCCGCGGCGCCGGCCGCGCCCGCGCCCTCTGCTGGCGGCGTGCGCCTGGGCATGCCGGTGACGCCGCCGCCGACGCGCCACCCCGCGCTCGGCAACCAGCCGCTGCTCGACCCTTCCGGCCAGCCGGTGCCAGGCCAGAACGGTGGGGCGGCGCCGCAGATGGGGCCGATGCCGGCGCCGCCGGATCCGGCGACCGCGGGCCGCAAGCTCGCCGGCAAGGACCTCAAGCGGGCGGTCAAGAAGGTCGCCGCCCTGCAGTGGGAGAAGAAGCTCGACGTCGCGCTGGCGAAGGCGGCGGCGACCGGCAAGCCGGTGTTGTGGCTGCAGGCGCTCGGCGACCTCGACGGCTTCGCTTGAAGCGCTCTGCAGAGCCTGCGGGGCGTGACCCTGCCGAATGAAGACGTGATGGACCTGCTCGCCGACCGCTTCGTCGTCGGCTTCCGCGACATCGAGAAGGACGGCCACGTCGGCCTGTCGCACGGCTACCGGCCCGACCAGTGTGCGGTCGGCACCACCAACGGCGCCGGCGGTCGCAACGTGCAGATGGTCGTGCTCGACGCCGACGGCACCGTGCTGCACGTGCTGCCCGGCTTCTGGCATCCGCAGGACCTGATCAACGAGCTGCAGCTGGCGCTCGACGTGCAGAAGCTGCACGCGGACGCGGCGATGACGGCGACGCAGAAGCGCGACCTGTTCGCGGCGCTGCACCGGGTGTTCCTGAGGCGATACCTCGACGACTCGCTGCCGCGCAGCCGGTGGCAGGACTTCGACCGCCAGGCCGAGTTCGAGCGTGCGCGCAGCGAGAGCCGCGACACGGTGGTGGGCACGTCACCGATGCAGATCAAGCCGATCGTGCAGCTGGTGCACGAACGTATGCAGGCGCAGCCGTTCTCGCAGTTCGCCGCGTTCGACATGGAGCGCTTCGTCGACTACGGGCGCGCCTTCTACGACAACAACGCCGGCGTCGACAAAGGCCGCGACTTCCAGCGCGCGGCGAAGGCCAACGCCGAGCGGGAGCGGCAGCGACAGCGAGAGCACGCAGCGGCGGCCAAGGCGGCGGCGAAGGCGGCCAAGGCCGCGGCCAAGGTCACGAAGGCCTGAGGCCGCGGCGCGTCGCGCGCGTGACCGCGGCGCCGAGCGCCACGGCGGCGAGGATGATCACGCCGCCGGTCGCCGCCAGCGGGTGTGGCCGTTCGTCGTGCACGAGCCAGGTCACCAGCGAGTTGAGCACCGGCTCGATCATCATCACCAGCGACGCCCGCAGGGCCGGCACGTGCGGGATGGCGCGCACCAGCAGCACGTAGGCGAGGCCGACCTGGAACACGCCGAGCACGGTGATCGTGACCCAGTCGCCGGCGGCGCCGGTGGTCCAGTGCTGGTCGAACAGCGGCATCATCGCGAGCGCGACCGGGGCGGTGAACAGGTTGCCCCAGGCGATCACGGCACACTGTTCCTGCTGGCCGCTGCGCGCGATCCAGCGCATGCCGAGCAGCAGCAGCGCGTAGCTGAGGCCGCTGGCGGCGGCGATCAGGTCGCCGAGCGGCGGGTTGGGCGCCGTGCGCTGCGCCGCGGTCGGGGCGACGAAGAACAGCGTCATGCCGGCGCCGACACCGAGCAGCGTGATGATGTCGCCGCGGGTCGGGTGTTCGCGCAGCAGGATGGGGCCGAGCAGCACCAGCCACAGCGGCGCCGCGGACTGCAGGAAGATGGCGTTGGCGGCGGTGGTCAGGCCGTTGGCGACGACGAACAGGCAGGTGGCGCCGAAGTAGGCGGGCAGCAGGCGCAGGATGCGCGCGTTCGGCCAGCGGCGGGCTTCGGGCAGCAGCACGAAGATCGTGGCGGCGGCGATCAGCGCCCGGACGCCGGCGCGCTGCAGCGACGGGAAGTCGCACAGCTTGAGCAGGGCGCCGCCGGAGGCGAACAACGCGGCGGTCAGCAGCAGGCGCAGGAGCGGCGGCACGGACGGGACTTGTCGCACGGCGGGGGGGCGCTGTCCACGGTGGCGGCGCCGCCGGGGCCGGCGGCCGTGCGTTGACTCGCGGCAGGCCGCCGTTCACCCTTGCCGGCACGATGAGCTACCAGACCCTCGAAGTGGTCGCCGACGGCCCCGTGCTGCACGTGCGCCTCAACCGCCCCGACGTGCGCAACGCGTTCAACGGCGTGGTCGTCGACGAGCTGAGCGCGGCGTTCGCCGCCGTCGACGCCGATGCGCGGACGCGCGTCGTGGTGCTGAGCGGCAACGGCAAGAGCTTCTCGGCCGGCGCCGACCTGGCGTGGATGCAGGAGCAGGCCGGCCTGCCGCGCGAGGCGAACGCGCGCTCCGCCGAACGCATGGCGCGCATGTTCCTGGCCATCGCGCGCTGCAAGAAGCCGGTGGTCGGCCGCCTCTTCGGCCACGCGCTCGGCGGCGGCACCGGCCTCGCCGCCGCGGTCGACATCGCCCTGTGCAGCGAGGACTGTGTGTTCGGCCTCACCGAGGTCAAGCTCGGCATCGTGCCGGCCGTGATCTCGCCGTTCGTGATGCAGAAGATCGGCGTCGGCCGCGCCCGCACGCTGTTCCTGACCGGCGAACGCTTCGACGGCAAGGAGGCGCAGCGCATCGGCCTCGTCGCGCGCGCCGTGCCGATGGCGGAGCTCGACGCCGCGGTGGCGAAGAGCGTCGGCGAGCTGCTGTCGGCGGGGCCGGCGGCGGTCGCCAGCGCCAAGGAGCTGATCCGCACCGTCGGCCCGTTGTCATTGGAGGACGCGATCCCGGTGACGTCGGCGTGGATCGCCGAGCTGCGGGCGACCACGGAGGCGCGTGAGGGCTTCGCCGCGTTCCTCGACAAGCGCAAGCCGGGTTGGATGGCCTGATCGCCGGTTTGCCGGCCACGATGCCGCGGTAGCATGCGCGCCCCGAATGGACGAGCCGACCCAGCCCGCGCAACGCGACAGCGACCTCGAACAGGAAGTGCTCGCCGCCTGCATCGACGCCTGGCAGCAGGGTGGTGCCGCGGCCGTCGAGCAGGTGCTGGCCCTGCAGCCGGCGCTCGCGGCGGCGCTGCGGCCGCGGCTGGAGAAGCTCGAACGCGCCGGCCTGCTCGGGCCGCCGGGCGGCAGTGGTGGCGGCGAAGGCGGCGGTGACGGCGACGCGAGCGAGGTGCCGCAGCAGCTCGGCGACTTCAAGCTCGGCAAGCGGCTCGGCAGCGGCGGCATGGGCATCGTCTACGCCGCCGAACAGGTGTCGCTCGGGCGCACCGTGGCGCTCAAGCTGGTGCGGCCGGAGCTGCGCTTCTTCCCCGGCGCGCGCGCGCGCTTCCGTCGTGAGGTCGAGGCGATCGCCCGGCTCGGCGACGCCGGCATCGTGCCGATCCACTGCGTCGGCGAGGACCAGGGCATCGACTTCTTCGCGATGGAATACGTGCGCGGGGCCTCGCTCGGCGACGTGCTCGCCGCGGTGAACGGCAAGGCGCCGGCGTCGCTGGCCGGGCGCGAGGTCGCCGTGATCGCTGCCGCGCGTGGGGAGGTGCCGCTGCCGGAGCCGCTGCCGGAGCTGTTCCTCGGCACCTGGGTGCAGACCTGCTGCCGGCTCGTGCAGCGCATGGCGCGCGCCGTGCACCACGCCCACGAACGTGGCGTCGTGCACCGCGACCTCAAGCCCAACAACGCGATGGTCACGGCCGATGGCCGCGTGCTGCTGCTCGACTTCGGCCTCGCCGCCGCCGACGGCACGGCGCGCATCACCCGCAGCGGCGCCATGCTCGGCACGCTGCACTACATGGCGCCCGAGCAGCTGCGCGACGAGGACGTCGACGTGCGCACCGACGTCTACGCGCTCGGCGTGACCCTCTACGAGCTGCTGGCGCTGCGGCCGCCGTTCGACGAGCGCAGCCAGGAAGGCCTGCGGCAGGCGATCCTCGGTGGCCGCGCCACGCGGCTGCAGCAGCTCAACCCCGAGGTGCCGCGCGACGTCGAGACCATCGTCGCCAAGGCCACCGACCGCGACGCCGTGCGCCGCTACGCCAGCGCCGAGGCGATGGCCGCCGACTTGGAGCGCTTCCTGCAGCACCGCCCGATCGAGGCGCGGCGCATGGGCGTCGGGCTGCGGGCGCTGCGGTGGTCGCAGCGACATCCGGCGTGGGCGACGGCGCTGGTGCTGTCGGCGACCGCGCTGCTGGCGGCGCCGTTGCTCGTGCACTGGACGCGTTCGACGGCGCTCGAACAATCGCGCAGCAACCTGGACAGCGCCTTGGCGGGCGTGCAGGGCCTGTTGCACCAGGCGTCGTCGAAGACCATGGCGCGGGTGCCGGGGCTCGACGCCGAGCGGCTGCGCCAGTTCAACACCGCCGGCGAGCTGATGACTCGGCTCCGCCGTGAGAACCCCGAGGACACGCGCGTCGCCACGCTGTTCGCGCGCACGCTGGTGCAGTTGTCCGAGCTGCGGCGCTTCACCGGCGATGCCGCTGGCGCCGAGCGCGCGCTCGACGCCGCGGAGCCGGTCCTGCAGGAGCTGCGCGGACGCGTTCCCGGCGAGATCGGCCACCTGGCGGACATCGTCGGCCTCTGGCTCGCGCGCGGCCTCGCCGCGGTGCAGGCGGGGCGCGTCGACGAGGCCAAGGTGCCCTGGACCCGCATCCTCGACGAGACCGCGAAGGTCGACCGCGCGCGCTGGAGCAGCCAGCTGCGGCTCGCCGTCAGCAGCGCGCACCACGACCTGGCGCGGCTCGCCAAAGAGGCGGGCGACCTCGACGGCGCGATCGAGCACATGCGGCAGAGCACCGAGCTCGAGACTGGGCTCGACGCCGAGGGCCTGGTGTTCGACGCGCAGATCAACGTCGTGCGTTCGACGCTGAACCTCGCGGCCCTGCTGCGGGAGAAGGGCGACCTCGACGGCTCCGGCGCCGAACTCGAACGCGCGCGCGCCCACCTGGCCAAGCTGCTGACCGACAACCCCGGCGAGCCGGAGGTGCGGCGGGAGCAGGCGCGCACGACCATCGCCATGGCCGGGCTCGCCGACGTGCGTGGGCAGCAGCAGAAGGCGCTGTCGATGCGCGACGACGCCGTGGCGACGATGACCGAACTGGTGAACGCGTTCCCGGAGCGCGCCGTCTACCGGCAGGAGCTCGGCCTCATGCTGCACGAGCTGGCGTTGGGGCGGAAGCGCGAAGGGCACGACGCCACGGCCGAAGCCGCCGAGGACCGTGCTATCGCCGGCCACGAGAAGCTGCTGGCGGGGCAGGCCGACAATGCCGAGTACGCCTCGCAGCTGGCGGTGTTCTTGCACCACCGCGGCTACCTGCGGGCCAACGAGCGGCCCGACGCCGCCGGCGCGGACTTCGCGCGCGCCGCGGCGCTGCTGGATGCGGTCGCGGCGCAACGGCCGAAGGACGGCGCCTACCTGTTCCAGGCCGCGCAGATGCAGCGCACCGTCGGCAGCTTCGCCTCGCGCCGCGAGGACTGGGTGCTGTCGCGCCAGGCCTACGAACGTGCGGTGGCGCTGCTCGAGGCCGCCCTGGCCTGTGGCCATCCCGGGGCGAAGTCCGCGCACGGTCTGCCGGCGGCGCTGCCGGCGTTGGCGCAGGCGGCGATGATGGCGGACGACTTCGACGCGGTGATGGTGGCGCTGCACCGTCTGCACGAAGTGCGGCCGTTGTCGGTGGCGGACCTGCGCGGGCTCGGTGAGGACCTGCACGTCGACGACCGCGCCGACTTCCAGGCGCTGCTGCGCGCGGTCGAGGCCGGCGCCGCTGGCAAGTGACGGCGCCCGGCCGCGGTGTCAGCGCGGGTTGCGCAGCCGCTGCATCGCCTCGACGAGCACCGGATCGGCGTCGCCCGGCTTCTGTGCGCTGGCGACGTGGATGTGGGGTTCGAGTCCTTCCCCTTCGAACGTGACACCGTCGGGCCGCACCAGCTTCGCCTTCGGCAGCACGATGGTGAGGCCCGCCGCCAGCGGTGCGGCGCCGTTCTCGCCGGCGCTGCCGTAGCTGCGTTCGCCGACGGTGGTGGCGCGCGGGGCCTTGCGCATCATCAGCAGGAACGCCTCCGCGGTGCCCATGGTGAGCCGGCCCTGCAGCACGGCGACCGGGCCGGGGAAGGTGTCCGGCGGGCCGTTGCCGCGCAGGCGCAGCTCCTTGCTGTCGTCGCCCGCGGTGGGGCGCAGCTGGGCGAAGACGTGATCGCCGTCGACGAAGAACGCCGCCAGCCGGCGCGCGAGCGCCTCGTCGCCGCCGGCGTTGGTGCGCAGGTCGAGCACGAGGCCCTTGCAGTCGAGCATGCCGCGCAGCGCCTGCAGCACCTGGTCGAAGGCGCGGGTGTGTTCCCTGGCGAACGACTCGACGAGCAGGTAGCCGATGTCGTCCTTCGAGCGGGCGACGGCGAAGGCCTGGCCGAGGCGCCGCGGCGTGCCGAAGGTGCGCTCGATCGCGGCGTCGTCGTCGTTGCCGACCACATCGCGGGCGTAGGTCGGGGCGTTGTGCTCGTTCCAGCGCACGGACACCTGCGGGTCCTGGGCGGCGGCGAGCACATCGGCGACCACCAACGCTAGGCTGGCGCCGTTGCCGGCCGTGGCGAAGCGTTCGCCGTGCTGGCGTTCGAGCTGGGTCCAGTCGACGCCGAGGCGGTCGCGATGCGCATAGTCGTTGCGCAAGGCGGTGAACAGCGTGCGACCGGCGGCGACGCCAGCACCTTCGGCGAGTGGCGCCCCACGCGTCGCGAACCGCCACAGCGTCGCCGGCAGCCGCCGCCCGCCGGCCGTGGTGAAGCCGGCGCTGCCGGCCGGCGACAACGTGAGCGAGTAGAGGCGGTCGGTCTCGACCTCGACGTGCAGCACGTAGGTGCGGGCGTCGGCCCAGCCTTCACGGACGATGCGCGGCAGGCTGGTGCCGTCGGCGGCGATGTCGTGGCGCGCCGGGTCCATGTCCTGGTCGAAGGTGATCACGAGCCGCGTCGCCTCGCGCGGCTCGACGTCGACGGCGTCGTGGGCGGGTTCGAGCGAGCTGATCGTCGGCGGCGATTGGCCCAGCGCGACGGCGGCGGCGGCGAACGCGGCGGTCAGCCGCGGCAGCATTCCGGCGGTGGTCATGGCTCGCGATCTCCTGGCTTCATGTAGCGCGCACGTTCATGCGCCAACGCGGCGGCGCGCAGGGCCGCCAGCCGCGCTGGCGTCGCCGCGCTCAGAACCGCGCGGCCCAACAACTCGCGCGGCGTCTCGCCGTCGCGCAGCTGCATCCCGGCGTTGCGGGCGGCCCGGTGCAGCTGCTGGACGACGAACAACGTGCGGCGACGGCGGCGAAGGTAGACGACCGCCCAGGCGGCCACCAGCAGCGAGGCCACGGCGAGGGCATGTTCTTGCGGGAACCTGACCAGGGCGGCCAGCCAGCGCGCGCGCTGGCCGGCATCGAAGCCGGTGACCGTGGCCCACATCAACTCGAGGTCGGCGACCACCCCGCCCCACCACGAGTTCGTCGGCCGCGAATCGGCCAGCACGTCGGCGGGGGGCGTCGCGTCGAGCGTGAGCCACTCGCCGTCTGGCAGCCAGGCCTCGACCCAGGCGTGCGCATCACGACCGCGCACGAGCATGGCGCGATCGGCGGCGCTCCACTCGTGGGCGAGGTAGCCGCCGACCAGCCGGCAGGGCACCCCGGACGAACGCAGCAACAGCGCCAGCGCGGTGGCGAAGTACTCGCAGTGTCCGGGCGCCGTGCCGATCAGGAACTCACCGAGGTTCTGCGCGAAACCGGGCGTGCCCGGCAGCGCGTAGCGGCGGTGTTCCGAGAGCCAGTCGCGCGCGGCCAGCGCCAGCGAGAGCTGGTCGTCGGGGGCCGGCAGGTCGCGGCGCAGCTGGGCGGCGAGGTCGTGCACGAACGGCGGCACGCCGCTCGACGGCAGCGCCGTCATGTGTTGCCGCGCCCGCGCGCCGGGCGCCACCACGACCCGCGCGGCGCTGCACTCGACGGTGTACTCCAGGGCGCCGGCCGGCGCGTCGGCGAGCCGCAGCAGGCCGAGCCCGCCGTACGAACGTGGATCGACGAGCAGCCCGGCCGCCTGTTGCAGGTCGACGCGGCGCGCCTGCAGCGGACTCGGCAACCGGCGCTGCGAGCCGTCGAGCAGCCGCACCCGCACGCGGCGCAGCCCGGTCTCCGCCAGGCTGCGCACCCAGGCGCCGCTGCGGTCGCGTTCCCAGGCCGGGTCGGTGGCGAAGCGTGAGCCCAGCTCGCTGGCGTCCTGCGGCAGCCAGGCGGCGCCGTCGAACGTCGAGAAGGCGGTGGAGCGCCAGTGCGAGGGCACGTCCTCGGCCCGACCGGACGGCGGCACCAGTTGCGCCACCACGGCGTCGCTGAGCGGGGCGCCGTTCTCGTGTTCGAGGTCGATGCGCTCGGCGGCGCCGCTGGCGAACTGCTGCGTCGCCTCGAGCAGTTCGTTGAACCAGCCGCGGCGCTGGAAGTCGCGCGGCCAGACGACGAAGACGATCGCGGTGGCGAGCACGACGGCGACCGCATGCGGCAGGCTGCCGCGCACGACGGCGCGCGCCGCGGCCCGCGTCAGGCAGCTCTGACCGCGGGTGACCGCGTGCAGCTCCAGACTCGGCACCAGCACCAGCGCGTGCAGCACGAACAGCAGGGACCAGGTGAGGTCGGGCGCGAACAGGCTGGTGACGAAGGCGACCAGCAGCGAGTTGAAGAACACCAGGTCCGGCCGCTGGCGGGCGCCGACGTTGTTGAGCAGGTGCACCTGGCACAGCACCGCCAGGGCGAGGCCGTCTTCGAGCATGTGCACCAGCCCGGTCGTGGTCGCGTGCTGCACGATGAGGGCGAAGGCGATCAGCACCCCGCCGTTCCACAGCAGCCGGTAGGTGAAGTGGCGCTGCAGGTGGCGCAACCACGGCGCCGCTGCGGTCAGCACCAACATCGGCAGCAAGAGGCGCAGGTCGACCGCGCCGGTGGCGTGCACGAAGGCGAGGTCGAGGCCGGTCAGCAGCAGCAGCAACGGCAGCAGGCACTCAGCCATGGCGCCCTCCATGGCCGCTGCGCGGCAGCCGCTCGGCGCCGGACACGTGGGGCGGCGGTGCCGCCGCCGCGGGCAACGACGTCGTGGCCGCCAGCCATCGTTGCGCCGCGAGCTCGCTCTTGCGGTCGTCGCGGGCGACGAAGCCGCCACCCTGGCTGTGCACCACCAGCGACCGGCCGCTGCCGCGCAGCGCGGCCAGGTCGCGCATGAGCCGCGACAGCGCACGTTCGAAGCGCTGCTCGGGGCAGCGACGGTCGAGCACGAGGTCGCAACGCAGGTCGCCTTCGGGTTCACGCTCGCGCACGATCGGCACGCCGCGGCGCGCGGTGGCCTTCCAGTGCATGTCGCCGAACGAGTCGCCGCTGCGGAACGGGCGCAAGCCGGCGACCGCGCTGCCGCGCCGGCCCTGCGGCAAGGGCTGGTCGCCGTCGTCGTCGTCGGTGGCGGTGTGGGCCGCCCGGCGGTGGCCGTGGTGGTTGGCCGCCGGCGCCGGGTGGGTGACCAGTTCGGCGGCCACCGGCAGGTCGAGGCGGGCGCGGAACAGGCCGAACGGGAAGCGTGAGGTCAGGCGCACGGCGGTGATCTGCGCCAGGGCCCGCGGCCGCGGCGGCAGCAGCGGCGCCGGCTCCGCGCTGCCGAAGCCGAGGCGGTCGCCGACCTCGACGACCTCACCGTCGACGAGCAGCGCCACCGACACCGCGCGGGGCCGCCTGCCGCCGAGCTCGAGGCCGAGGGCGCGGGCTTCGCCGGCGGGGCCCGGTGGCGCGTCGAGCCGCAGCAGCGTGACGCCGCGCAGGTTGCCCCACGTCCAGCACAGGCCCAGCCCGCCGACGGTGGTGCAGAACACGATCAGCAGGAAGAACAGGTTGTTGTAGTTGGTGGCCAGGAACGCGGCGATCAGCGCCAGCAGCAGCAGCAGCCCTTTGGCGCCGAGCTGGGTTGGGCGCAGGCGCACTCGCACGGTCACCTCACAACGGCACGGCGGTGGCTTGCACGGCGGCCTGCACGAACGGCGCCGAGGAGCCGCCGTCCTGCAGGAACACACGGTGCGCCAGCGCCGGCAGCGCGAGCACCTTGAGGTCGTCGGGCAGCACGTAGTCGCGGCCGTCGAGCAGCGCCCGGGCGCGGGCCAGCGAGAGCCAGGCCAGCGCCGCGCGTGGACTGGCGCCGAGCTGCACCTCGGCGTGCGTTCGGGTCGCCTGCACGACGCGGTAGGCGTACTCGGCGGCCGGCGCGCCGACGTGCACCGCCGCCGCCGCCGCGCGCAGCGCCAGCAGCTCCTGGCAGGTCGTCACCGGCTGGATCTCGGCGAGCCGCGCTTCGGCGTCGTGGCCCATGTAGAGCGCGAGCTCCGCGTCCGGCGCCGGGTAGTCGAGCTCGACCCGCACGAGGAAGCGGTCGAGCGCGGCCTCGGGCACCGGGTAGGTGCCCTGGAACTCGATCGGGTTGCGCGTCGCCAGCACGACGAACGGCTGGCCGAGTTCGACCGTGCGGCCTTCGACCGACACGCGGCCGTTCTCCATGGCCTCCAACAGGCACGACAGCGTGCGCGGACTGGTGCGGTTGATCTCGTCGGCGAGCACGAAGTTGGCGAACAGCGGGCCGCGCACGAAGGCGAAGCGGCCGGTGTCCGGGCGCCACACCGCGGTGCCGACGACGTCGCTCGGCATCAGGTCGTTGGTGAACTGGATGCGGCGGAACTGGCCGTCGATGCTCATCGCCAGCGTGCGCGCCAGCAGGGTCTTGCCGATGCCGGGAATGCCCTCGAGCAGCACGTGGCCGCCGGCGACCACGGCGCAGACGACGGGGTCGATGACGTGGGCCGGCAGCGACACCACACGGGCGAGGTTCTGGAGCAGCGCGGCGCGGAACGCGCTGGCATCGATGGAGCGGGTGGTGGCCAAGGGGTTTCCCGGGTCCTCTTCGGCCAGGAGCCGCGCGGCCTGAGGTCGGCACCGCTCTGCCCGGTGGCATCGCCGCCGTGCCACCACACGGCGGCGTCGGATCGCCGCGCTGCTGCTCAGTTGCGGCGCGGGTCCGGGCCGGCGTCCTCGGCCGGGTCGTCGTCCTCGAGGTCGTCGTCGAAGTCCGCGAGGGTCGCTGCGGCGTCGTCGGGGTGGGCCACGCGCAGCAGTTGGCGGAAGCGCGGGTCGTTGCGCAGCAGGTCGAAGTCCGGTTCGTCGCGGGCGAGGTCGCGCAGGCCGGGGTCGAGACCGCAGGCGAGGCTGAGTTCGTCGATGGCGCGGTCGGTGGCGCCGGACAGGGCCAGGTAGCAGGCGAGGTTGAAGTGGCCGACGTCGCTCTTGTGGTTCCCGGCCAGCAGCCGTTCGCAGCACGCGATCGCCAGCGGCAGTTCCCCGGTGCGCTTGCGGCACCACGCCTCGGTCAGCTCGACCCAGTCGCCGGCGGCCTGCGTCATGCGCAGCTCACCGAGGTCCTGCAGGGCGGCGCGGTAGTCACCCTGGCGGATCACGGCGCGGATGCGCATGGTCAGGCCGGCGGCGCGTGCGGCCGGATCGGCCAGCAACGGGCCGATCAACTCGAGCGCCTTCTCGGGGCAGCGGAGCTCGAGCCAGCCGTCGATCTGGTCGGCGAGGCGGCGCAGCGGCAAAGGGATCTCGGACACGGGCGATGGAGTGTGGCGCCGCGCGACCGGCGTCGCAATCACCGAAGGTCCACGAGTTCGTCGATGCGCCGGTAGACCTCGGCCGCCACCGGATTCAGCCGGTGGTCGCCGCCGGGCACGATCCAGAGGTGCTTCCGCGGAGTGGTGAGGGCCGCGAAGAAGCGTTCGCTCTGGCGGTGCGGGATGATGTCGTCGGCCGTGCCGTGTACGACCAGCGTCGGCACCTGCAGCCGCTGCGGCAGGGTGGCCTCTTCGAGCGCCTCGGCGTCGGCGATGACGGCCGGCTCGACATAGAAGCCGACGCCGGTGCTGGTCCACATGCGGCCCGCCTGGTCGAGGCGATGCGGGATGGTGGCGAGCAGGCCGAGCGCCGGTGCGAGCAGGGCGAGGCCGCGCACGAGTTCGGGTCGGGCGACGGCGGCATAGGCGCCGAGCAGGCCGCCGAGGCTCGAACCGATCACGACCGCCGGGCCGGTTTGTTCGAGCGTGCGCACGACGTCGGCGATGATCTGTGAGATGGCGACCCGACCGAGCTGGCCCGACGACTCGCCGTGGCCGCGCAGGTCGAAGCGCAGGCAGCGCCGGCCACGCCGCGCCGCGTGTGCCACCAAGAGGCCGCTCTTCTCGCCGGCCCGCACGGCGCCGAGGCCGTGCACGAACACGTAGGCCGGGCCGTCGCCTGCGAGCTCGTCGCCGACCAGGAATTCGCCGTCGCCGAGTTCCAGTCGCCAGGGCCGCAGGCCGTCGCTCACGTCGTCACACCAGGCGTTCGATCGCTTCGATGCGCACTTCGCTGGCGCCGTGCTGTCCCGGCATCGCCGCGAGTTCGCCGACCTGCTTGCCGAGCAGGCCCTGGGCCATCGGCGCCAGGTAGTTGATCGTGTGGTCGTCGACGATGTCCCACGGACCGAGCACCTTGTAGGTGACCTTGGCCTGGGTGGCGGTGTCGACCAGCGTGACCTTGGTGCCCGGCGCGACCCGGTCCTCGGGCACATCCTGGTCCTCGATCAGGCGCGCGCTGCGGATCTGCTGGTCCATGTCCTGGGCGCGGCCGGTGAGGTTGCGCTGCTCCTCCATCGCCGACTCCCACTCGCTGTTCTCGCTGAGGTCGCCGAGCGCTGCGGCGGCGCCGATCGCCTTGGAGTTGGCCGGGATCTTCTCTTCGACGAGCAAGCGGTAGTCGTCCTTGATGCGGCGCAGGCCTTCGCGCGTGGTGAAGATGTGGTCCTTCTCCCAGAACGGCAGCTCCGGCTTGGCGAGCAACTCGGGGTAGTCGTCGATGACCTTGCGGTCGATCAGGTCGACGATGTCCTGCGGGAAGTCGTCGCCCGAGCGGCCGAGGATGCCGAGGTAGGTCTGCAGGTCCTCGCGGCTGATGCCATCGAGGGCGCGGTGCAAGAGGCCGCGCTTGCCGGTCAGCAGGCTGGTCAGGCGGCCGAGGATGCGGCTGTGCAGCAGGTTCTTCTTGCGGTCCTCGTTGAGGATGCGGCCGAGGTGCAGCAACACACGGCCCATCGCCATCGCCGTCGGCGCGTTCTCCATGCCCTCGAACAGGCCGTCGCAGAACTGCTTGCCGAGCAGGTAGGTCAGCAGCGGGAAGCGGCGCGGATACGGCGCGATCTTCTCCCACACCGCGAGGCACTGGCCGCCGTTGCCGGCGAGGTTGATGCGGTCGACGAGCTTCTCGAGCACCGAGTTGGGCCACTCGGTCAGCGTGACGATGCACTGGTCGCACCAGTTCTCGCCGAGCGCCTGCGGCAGCAGCTCGATGGCGTGTTCGCGCGAGGCCTGGGTGGCGAGGCGGTCGATCGCTGTCGGGCGCAGCGAGCCGTCGTCCTTGACCAGCAGCGCGCGCACTTCCTGCGCCGCCGGGATCGAGGCGCGGAAGCCGTGCTCTTCGAGGAACAGGATGCCGTCGAGGATGTGCGCGTGCGACGCCTTCTTCTCCTCGATCGCCTGCTCGACGGTCTTGCTGGCGAGGTCGAGGATCTGGTTGCGCATCTCCGGGTCCTCGGAGCGCGCCAGGTAGTCGCGCAGCACGCCGATGCGCTGGCCGAAGTCATTGGCGTGGGTCAGCGCGACCGACGCCTCCTCGACGAGGCTGACCGGCTTGTTGCGCAGCACGAACGTCGGCCGCGTCGCCGACCCCTCGACCTTGAGCCAGGGGTCGCGCGCGGCGGCGGTCTTGGCCCGCTTCCAGAAGCCGTTCCAATCCTTGGTGCTGACCACCGACGGCGACAGCTCGTTCTTGAGCTGCTGGCTGGTGATGGTGCCGCGGTAGAGGCCGGCCGTGCGCCGGATCAGCGCGCTGGGATCGTCTTCGGCCTCCTTCTGCAGCTGCTCCATGCGCTGCAGCTTCATCGCGCGCAGGTCGTTCGGGTCGAGCGACTTGAAGCTCGTCAGCAGCGTGTCGAGCGGGAACGTCTCGGTGCGGCCACTGGCGAACCGCACGGTGACTTCCTGGTTGGCGGCGGCGAAGCCCTCGATCGTGCCCTCGCCCCAGCCGGCGCCGTGGTAGACGACGAAGCCCTGCGTGTAGCGGCGCAGTCGGTCGAACTCGAGGATGTTGTTGACGGTGACCGCGGCGACGAGGCCGCTGCGGGTCTTGAGCGGCGGCAGCCACTCCTGGTCGCCATAGCGCTTGTCGATCAGATCGACGATCGTCTTCGCCAGCGCGTCGTTGTGCGCGCTGCGGCGCATGACGCGGAAGCCGAGCTCCAGCGCGGCCTGCGTCTGGCCCCGGGTGGCCAGCGACTCGACCATCGCGGTGGCCATGCCGAGGGCTCGGCTCGCCATGTCCCGCTCGCACAGCAGGTCGATGACCGTGGCGTAGCGGTCGGTGTGGTCGGGTTGGGGGGCCTGGGTCGCCTGACCCCACGCCTGTTCGAGGGAGTCGAGCTGCTGGGAACGCGCGAGATGAACGAGATCTTGCGTCAACTTCGTGACCCGGTTGGTTCGAGGCAGAGCATGAAAAGGGCGAGGCACGATACTGCCGCGGCCGGCTCATGCCAACCTTCGTTTGGGCCAGGGCGGACCTTGGCCCGCGCGGCGCGTTGCTGGCACCGGATCTGCCGGCGCCGCCGATCCCGCCCGGGCCCCCCGGCGCGGGGCGGTCCGCTCACTCGGCGAGGCGCGCGATCAGGGTATTGACGTTGGTCGACGAGCAGGACTCGTCGAAGGAGGCCAGCGGCACCTGGTCCAGCACGTCATCGGGCGCGACCAGGATCACGTAGAACTCCTGACCGTACTGGGCGCGGAAGGCGACGATCTTGCGCAGGATCGCGGCGTTCGGATCCTCGACGGCCTCGATGACGACGCCCTTGCCCTCGCGGCCGCGGCCGCGCAGCACAACCATCGGCGCGTAGGCCGCGACCGAACCGTTCTCGAAGCGGATCTCGTAGTGCCGCGGGTTGTGCGTGTGCACGACGCCGGCGATGCCGAGCCGGTTGCAGAGCTGCTGTTCGAGCCGGCTCGACAACAAGCGACCGCCGCAGCGACCAAATCCGGCGCCACCACCGCCGGTCGCCATCAGCACATCGTCTTCGTCCGAGTGCGGCCGCCGGCCGGTCGGAGCTGCCGCGCGCGGGCGCGCCGGCGGGGCGACGGTCGCGGCGGTGGCAGCGGCCTTGCGCGCCGGCTTGCGGGCTTCGGTCTTGGTCTCCGACTTGGTCTCGGTCTTGGCGGTGCGCAGCTTGGGCTTGGCCTTCTTGGTGGCGGTCTTCGGTTTCGATGCCATGGCAGATCTTGGAGGCGGAGGCTGCGTCGTACGTCGTTGCGTAAGGGCGTCGGGTCAGCTCGGACACGAACTGTCGCCTGGACGACCTCAGGGCTGCAGGCACCGCCAATGGTTGAGCGGGCACAGTAGCACGTTTCCGTGGCCTCGGAAGCCCCAGGAAGGGCAAAGCCCAGCAAGCTCCTGGGCGGGCGGCGCGTGGGGGCTCGACGGAGTGTAGTTGCCCGCTGTCGGCGCCGGGGCCAGACTGTCGGTGTGATGGGCGACCCCGGCACGACGACACTTCCTGCACCTCGCCGCGAGCGGGTGTTCACCCCGGCGCTGGTCGTGTTCCTGGTGCTGGTGTTCGGTTTCGACGCGGTCGCCTGGTGGCGCCGCGACGCCTTGCCGAGCCTCGGCGAGGCCATGGTCGAGCTGGCCGACGGCGATCTCGATCGCCCAGAACGCGAACGGTATCTCGCCTACCTGAGTGAGCTGGGGCCGGCGAGTGCGTCCGTGCGCGAGCAGTGGGCCGGCATGCTGGCGGCGGTCGCCCTCGGCGATCGGCCTCGCTTCGAGCAGGCCCTGCAAGTTCTCGGCGGGCCGCCGGTGCCGACCCGGTTCCCGGCGCCGCCGGAGGCCGAGTTCCTCGACCTGGGGGAGCCGCTGCTGGGCAATCTCGCCGCCGCGCTGCGGGCCGAGGGCGATGGCGATCGGCAACTGGCCCGGACGCGGTGGTCGCAGGTGCAGAACCAGGCGCGGCTCTGCGGGTTGGCCCTGCCCAAGGAGCTGGCGGGGGCGGCCTTGGCGCGGCTGCCCTGAGGCAGCGCCCGCCGGCTCAAGCCGAACCGCCGATGCGACCGATGATGCCGGTGCGGAGGCATCGGCGCGCATGGATGAACTGAGGCTAGGCAGCCTGCTGCTCGAAGGCGGCATCGTCGACGAAGCAGGGCTCGAACGTTGTCTGGCGATCCAGACCCTGACCGGCAATACGCGACCGATCGGTCGCATCCTGATCGAACAGGGTCTGATGGACGAGCCGACGCTCACGCGCCTGCTCGACCTGCAGAAGCACCGGGTGCAGGAGACGCGCGCGAAGGTGCCCGGCCAGGACCTGACGAGCAGGTCGTTGCTCACGGCGGCGAGCGCCAACGGCGCCAGCGAGCTCGTCGTCAGCGAAGGGCGGTCGGCGCGCATCCGCGTCGGCCCCGACTGGCGGCAGCTCAGCGACCAGGTGCTCAGCGGCCCGGAGGTGTGGGACTTCCTGCGCGAGACGATGGGCTCGTCGGTGCTGGAGACGCTCGCCGAGCAGCGCTTCGTGGCGCAGCCGTGGCGCAACGAGGGCATCGGCTACGGGTCGGCGTTCGCGTTCCGGCAGTGTGAAGGGGTCGCCGTGCGGTTGACGTTCGCGCCGGAGACGGTGCCGACGCCGGCCTCGCTCGGCGTGCCGCAGGTGGTGCTCGACACCATCAACCACGGCAAGGGCCTCGTGCTGGTGGTCGGCGAACGCGGCATCGGCCGCGCCGCCGTGCTGGCCTCGCTCGTGCACGCCGCCGCCGCCGACAAGAGCCGCTACGTGGTGCTCGTCGACGACGAACCGTGTGAGCTGCCGACGACGGGGGCCATGGTCGTGCAGCGCCGCTTCGGCCACGCTGCCGCGCAGCAGGCCGCCGCGCTGCGCAGCGTCGTGCGCGAGGACCCGGACGCGCTGGTCGTCGGCGACGTCGGCAACCTCGAGGCGTTCGACACCGCGCTGCGTGCTGCGGAGGGCGGTCGCCTGGTCATCGGCTACATCGACGCCGCGACGACGGTCAACGCGCTGACGCGCGTGCTCAACCTGTACCCGGTCTACGAGCTGCCGCGGGTGCGGGCGACGCTGGCCGCCGTGCTGCGGGTGGTCTTCGTGCGGCACCTGCTGCCCGACCTCGACCACAACGGCAACGTGCCGGTCACCGAGCTCGTCGTCGTCGACGACGTCGTGCGCGAGGTGGTGCGCCGCGGCGAGCTGGCGGACATCAGCCTCTTGCTGCGCGACGAGAAGCGCGGCGCCGGCCACTCGCTCGACCGCTGCATGCTGGACCTGCTGACGGCCGGCGTCGTGCGCATGGAGGACGTGTTCGCGCGTGCCGAGGAGAAGGCCTGGCTGCTCGAACGCACACGCAACCTGGAGACCGTGGCGAGGTGATCGAAGTGGATACCAAACGCATCGAGACGCTGTTGCAGGCCATGACGCGCGTCGGCGCCTCGGCGCTGCATCTGGTGCCCGGCCGCACTCCGGCGCTGCGGGTGCAGCGCCGCTTCGTCGTCGGCGACGAGGCGCCCGTGCGCGGGGAGTGCATCGACGACTTCGTGCGCGACCTCCTGTTCTCGGACCACCGCGAGCAGCTGGCGCGCACCGGCCACGTCGCCGTGCTCTACGTCGCCCACAGCGGCAGCCGCTACCGCGTCACCGTCGCCGAGGCGAACGGGCAGACCAGCGTGGTGATCCGGCCGATGCCGGAGACCCCGCCGCAGTTCGACCAGCTGGAGCTGCCGCCGCAGGTGGCGGGCTTCACGCGGTGTCGCAGCGGGCTCCTGCTGGTCGGCGGCTTCTTCGGCGCCGGCAAGAGCACAACCCTCGCCGCGATCGTCGAGGCCCTCAACCAGGACCAGGGTCGTCACGTGATGACGGTCGAGGACACCATCCAGTACGTGCATCAGGACGGGCCGGCGCTGCTGCTGCAACGTGAGGTCGGCACCCACGTCGCCAGCGCCGCGGACGGCATCCGCGAGGCCATGTTGATCGGCGTCGACGTCATCGTCGTCGGCGAGCTGCGCGACCTGGCCGCCGTCGAGGCCGCGCTCGCCGCCGCCGAGTCGGGTTGCCTCGTCATCGGCGGCGTCGAAGCCGGCTCGGTGGTCGGCGCCATCAGCGAGGTCGTGCACCTGGCCGCGTTCGAGCAGCGGCCGCGCCTGCGCACCCGCCTCGCCCGCGTGCTGCGCGGCGCCACCGCGCAGAGCCTGCTCAACCGCACGCACAGCGCCGGCCGGGTGCCGGTGGTCGAGGTGATGGTGGGCAACCTCGCCGTGCGCCAGGCCATCCGCCGCGGGGCCCTGCACGAGCTGCCAGGCATCATGCAGCGCTGCCGCGGCCTCGGCATGCAGTCGATCGACGTCGCCCTGCGCCAGCTGCTGGCCAACCATCTGGTCACGCCGGAAGAGGCGTCGCTGCACGCCAACGAGCGCGAGGAAGTCGTCGCCTCGCCGCTGCCGCATCACGCGCGCTGAGCTGCCCCGACGGCGCCCGCCTGCGGGGCCGCCGCGGGCGGGCCGCGCGGCCGTGTTCGCTGGCCATGTCAGCAGTCGAGCGCCCGCCGGCGGTCCTCGCCGACACCGGCCGCCGCCCGCCGTCGCGGAACGCGACAGGGATCCCCCCAAAGGCCCACGCCATCGGCATCTCGGCCAGCCGTTCCCGATTCGCGAGAGATCGACGCAACTGCTTGTGAATGCTGCACTCGCGGCGGACCCTCCGGTGGCATTGGCGGCTGCGGGCGCGGCTCCGCGCGGAATTCGGGGGGCCGTCGCTCAAGCCCCTTGGCATCGGACCGAGCATGCAAGGGAGCCCGCTGGATCGAAGGCGACGCTCACGGCGAATCAGGAAAGGCAAAGGCAAAGGAAGAGTCATGGGTCTCAGAGTCAACACCAACATCGCGTCGATCAACGCGCAGCGGAACACGTCGCAGGTCACGACGCGACTGGCCCGCAACTACCAGCGGTTGTCCACTGGTCTGCGCATCTCCTCTGCGGCCGACGACGCCGCCGGCCTCGCCATCAGCGAACGCCTGCGTTCGCAGGTGCGGTCGCTGGCGCAGGCGTCGCGCAACGCCAACGACGGCATCTCCCTGGTGCAGGTCGGCGAAGGCGCGCTCAACGAGGTCAGCAACATCCTGGTGCGCCTGCGTGAGCTGGCGATCCAGTCGGCCAACGGCGCGTCGTCGACGGCGGACAAGAACACCATCAAGGAGGAGTTCGACAGCCTCGTCAACGAGCTCGACCGCATCGCCCAGTCGACCGAGTTCAACGGCATCAAGCTGCTCGACGGCTCGGCCAGCTCGGTCACCTTCCAGGTCGGCATCAACACCTCGGCGGGCATCGACTCGCTGAACGTGACGCTGACGCCGGCGCTGGCGACGACGCTGGGCCTGTCGACGGTCGACGTCGGCTCGAACGGCAATACCAGCTACGCCGTGCAGCAGATCGACGCGGCGGTCAACGCCGTGTCGCAGCTGCGTGGCCGCTTCGGCTCGCTGCAGAACCGGTTGCAGTCGACGATCGCCAACCTCGGTGTCGCCGGCGAGTCGCTGTCGGCCGCCGAGAGCCGCATCCGCGACGTCGATGTCGCCTACGAGACCGCGGAGCTGACCAGGAACAACATCCTGCAGCAGGCCTCGATCTCGATCTTGTCGCAGGCCAACGCCCAGCCGCAGGCGGCCCTCCGCCTCCTGCAAGGCTGATCGGCCCGAACGCACTCGCCCGGCGCCGCGCCGCGTCGTCGGGCAACCCGCGCACGGCCTCGGCCGCGCGCGGCGAACCGAGAGGTTCCTTTGCCGCAGCGGAGTCGTTCTCCGCGGGAGATGGCCGGGCCGTCCCGGCCGTCTTCTTGTACCGGCGGCGACCCCGCGGCGCCGTCTTCGGGGTTCGTGTGGCTCGCCCCGCCGCGTTCAGTCGAGGTCGAGACCGCGCTCTTCCTCTTCGGTGATGCCCTCGCCGAACGAGCTGCCGAGATAGACGCGGCGCACCTGCTCGTCGGCGATGATGGCCTGGGCACTGCCCTCGGCGATGACGTGGCCGCGGTCGATGATGTAGGCGCGGTGGGTGATGCGCAGCGTGGCGATCACGTTGTGCTCGGTGATCAGGATGGCGATGCCCGAGCGCGCCAGCGCGGCGAGGATGTGCTGGATCTCCTCGACGGTGATCGGATCGACGCCGGCGAACGGCTCATCGAGCAGCAAGAGGCGCGGCTCGGTCGCCAGCGCTCGCGCGATCTCGAGCCGGCGCTTCTCGCCGCCCGACATGGTCTCGGCGATCGACTCGGCGACGTGCATGAGCTGCAGGTCCTGCATCAGCGTGCGGGCCCGCTCTTCGCGCTCCTTGCGCCGCATGCCGCGCGCTTCGAGCACGCAGCGGATGTTGTCGATCGCCGACATCTTGCGGAACACGGACTCCTGCTGGGCGAGGTAGCCGAGGCCGGTGCGCGCCCGCTTGTACATCGGCTGCCGGGTGACGTTCTCGCCGTCGAGGAAGACGCTGCCGCTCTCCGGCGTGACCATGCCGACCACCATGCGGAACGTGGTGGTCTTGCCGGCGCCGTTGGGGCCGAGCAGGCCGACGATCTCCCCTTCGTTGACGCGGATGCTGACCTGATCGACGACGCGGCGACCGCGGTACGACTTGACCAGGCTCTCGGTGCGCAGCCCCTGCACGGGCGCCGTGGTTTCGGTCGTGGCCGCGGCCGCGGCCGGGGAGGCGGGCGGCGCGGGCTTCATCGCACGAAGCCGAAACGACCGGGCCAGTTGCTGCCGAACAACCAGGACAGCGGGCGCGACGGGTAGAACACCAGCAGCGCCCGGCCCTGGATATCCTCACGCGGCACGAACGAGATGCCCTTCGTATTGGTGGTGTCGATCGCCGTCCACTCGCCGCGGCCGTCCTGGGCGCCGTCGGGCAGGAAGGCGATGCGGCGGCCCCAGTCGCTGCTGATGTTGGCGTGGAAGCGGTGGATCTCGCCGTACTCGTCGATCATGACGATCGCCCTCTGGTCCGGCAGCGCGATCGGCGTCTCGTCGCGGTCGGGGCTGCGATCGAGCGGCATCGCGCGCTTGTTGCCGCGGATCGCGCGCGCGCCCGGCGTCGCCGGCGGCACCACGTTGCCCTGGTCGTCGACGTAGATCGTGATCGCCGTCCAGCCGCGCGAGTCGATCGACTGCAGCGTGTTGTCGCCGAGCATGTAGTAGTGCCCCTCGGGCACCTCGATGATCTCGGGCGCCCCGAGCCGGGTGTAGTGCTGGTCGCGGTCGATGCGCACCTCGTCGAAGCGCACCTTGCCCTTGCCCTTGACCACGAACTGCGGCGTCACCCCCTGGTTGCCGGGCAGCTTGAGCCGGCCATCGTTGCCGGTCGGCAGGTGGCCCTCGTCGAGCGGCAGTTCGCAGCCGGAGCGGATGGCGAACGCCGAGCTGTCGAAGCGCTGCACCTCGTCGCCGTCGCGCCAGGCGACGAGCTGGTCGTCGACGTGGGCGAAGCCGATGCCGGTGGCGGCGCCGGCGGCCAGGGTGAAGGCGAACTCCGGCGAGCGCGCGAGCACCTCGTTGCCCTTCTTCACCTGCAGCTCCGCCGTGCCGTTCTTCAGGGCCAGCGCGTAGGTCCAGGTGTCGGCGTCGGGCCGTCGCACCTCGATCTCGAGGCTCAGCTGCTCCGGCACCTGCTCCGCCGTCACCTCGGCGCCGATCCGCACGTCGGGCACGATCTCCTGCGGCGTCGTCAACGGCGTGCGTTCGCGCATCGCCCGCGCCACGGCCTCGGGGTAACCGTCCCAGACCCGGTCGATCATGCCGCCCTCGGCCTCGTCGCGGAAGAACAGCCGCACCGGGTTGCCGGTGAGCGCCAGCACGAAGCCGCCTTCGTCCTCGCTGGCGGCGCTGCTCGGCGAGGCCGCGAAGATGGTGCCGAGCGCCTTGGTCTCGGCGCGGGCGATGCGGCGGCCGGGGTAGACGTCCTTCCACATCTGCTGCTGCAGGTCGTCGGGCTTGCGGATCGTCTCGTAGCCGCGTTTGCCGTCGACGTCCTTGACCTGGTACAGGTTGCCGCCCGCGATCAGCAGGCGGTCGCCGGGCATGCCGCCGATGCGCTTGACGTAGTTCTGGTTCTTCTGCAGCGGGTACTTGAAGACCGTGATGTCCCAGCGCTTCGGCTCGCGGAAGGTCTGGATGATCTTGTCGACGATGATGCGGTCGTAGACGCCGGCCTCGTTGCTGCCCATCAGCGTCGGCTGCATCGACGAGGTCGGGATCTGGAAGGCCTCGATGCAGAACCACTTCAGCAGCACGGCGGCGAGGATCGCGACGCCGAAGGCCTCGAGGTTCTGCCGCACCGGCCCCATCGTGGGCTTCTTCTTCTCCTTCGCCATCGTCTAGTCCTCTTCGCCGCTGCGCAGCACCGACAGGAACGCCTGCTGGGGGATCTCCACCGAGCCGACCATGCGCATGCGCTTCTTGCCTTCCTTCTGCTTCTCCAGCAGCTTGCGCTTGCGCGAGATGTCGCCGCCGTAGCACTTCGCGGTCACGTCCTTGCGCATCGGGGCGATGTTCTCGCGGGCGATGAACTTGCCGCCGATCGCCGCCTGCAGCGCGACCTCGAACTGGTGCCGCGGGATCTCCTTGCGCAGCTGCTTCAGGAGCTTGCGGCCGCGCGCCTCGGACTGGTCCTTGTGGCACAGGAACGACAGCGCGTCGACCTCGTCGCCGGCGACCAGGATGCGCACCTTGACGAGGTTGGACGGCTCGAAGCCCTCGACCTCGTAGTCCATGGTGCCGTAGCCGCGCGTCAGCGACTTCAGGTGGTCGTGGAAGTCGAAGATGATCTCGGCGAACGGGATGCGGAAGCCGATCATCACCCGCTCCTTGCCGTAGTAGTCGGTCTTGACGTAGACGCCGCGGCGGTCGGTGCAGATCTTCATCACCGCGCCGATGTACTCCGATGGCACGACGATGTTGACGCGCGTGATCGGCTCCAGGTACTCGTCGATCTGCGAGCCGTCCGGCAGTTCGCTCGGCGACCGCACTTCCTTCTCTTCGCCGTTGGTCAGCTTGACGCGGTAGCGCACCGTCGGCGCCGTCTGCACGAGGTCCATGTCCTCCTCGCGCTCCAACCGCTGCTGGATGACCTCCATGTGCAGCAAGCCCAGGAAGCCGCAGCGGAAGCCGAAGCCGAGCGCATCGCTGGTCTCCGGCTCGAAGGTGAACGAGCTGTCGTTGAGCCGCATCTTCTCGAGCGACTTGCGCAGGTTCTCGAACTCGCTCGGCACCGTCGGGTAGAAGCCGCAGAACACCATCGGCTTCGGTTGGCGGAAGCCGGGCAGTGCGACCGCGCGCAGCCGCTCGTCCTGGTGCGTCACCGTGTCGCCGATGACCACGTCCTGCAGCTTCTTGATGTTGGCGACGACGTAACCGACCTCGCCGGCCTGCAGCTCGTCGACCGCCTGCATGTCGGGCTTGAGCTTGCCGACCTCCATGACCTCGTAGGAGGTCTGCGTGCCGCACATGCGGATGAACTCGGCCTTCTTCACCGTGCCGGTGAACACGCGCACGTAGATGACGACGCCGCGGTAGTCGTTGTAGACGGCGTCGAAGATCAGCGCCTGCAGGTTGCCCTTCTGGTCGCCGGTCGGCGGCGGGATCTTGGCGACGATCGCCTCCAGCACCAGGTCGACGTTCATCCCGGTCTTGGCGCTCACCGGGATCGCATCCTCGGCCGGGATGCAGATCGCGTCCTCGATCTCGGTCGCCACCTGCTCGGGCCGCGCGTGCGGCAGGTCCATCTTGTTGAGCACCGGCAGCACGGTCAGCTTGGCCTGCTCGGCGAGGTGGGCGTTGACCACCGTCTGCGCCTCGACGCCCTGCGAGGCGTCGACCAGCAGCAGCGCCCCCTCGCACGCCTGCAGCGACTTCAGCACCTCGTAGTTGAAGTCGACGTGCCCGGGCGTGTCGATCAGGTTGAGCAGGTAGGTCTTGCCGTCCTTGGCGGTGTAGTTCATCGCCACCGCGCGCGCCTGGATGGTGATGCCACGTTCGCGCTCGAGCGCCATGTCGTCGAGCAGCTGCTGCTTCATCGCCCGCTTCTCGACCGTGCCGGTCAGTTCGAGCAGGCGGTCGGCGAGGGTCGACTTGCCGTGGTCGACGTGGGCGATGATGCTGAAGTTGCGGATCAGGGCGGGGTCGGTCACGGTCGTCGGGGGCGGCGCGGCGGGCGGTGCGGGCAGAACGGCGGGAGTTTCGGTGCCGGGCCCGGGATGGCGCCAGCACGAACGGGGCGAAGCATGGTAGGGCCGGGGCCGGGTGGGGCAAGGCGGGGTTCGGTCGGCGGGGCGCATGACGCCGGTGGCGCCGCGCGTGCTGGCGGCCCTGGGTGGTTCCCCGCCGCGAGCTGGCTGCGTAGCCTCTGCGCCCCGGCGCGACGCCCGTCGGTGCCCCCCGACCCGTGCACGACACCAACCCGCTCCCCGCTCCGCCCGCCGCAGCGCCCCCCGTCGGCCCGCGGTCGTTCTGGCGCCATGTCGTCGGCAGCCTGCGCGGCGAAGCGCACGACTACACGTCGCTGCCGCTGCCGACCGCGATCCTGCTGCTGGCGGTGCCGATGGTGCTGGAGATGGGCCTCGAGTCGCTGTTCGCGCTCGTCGACATCTTCTGGGTCAACCGCATCGACGACGGTTGGTTCGGCGCCACGCCTACCCACGGCGCCGCGGTCGCCGCCATCGGCCAGACCGAGGGCATGCTGTCCATGGTCTACGCGATCGCGTTCGGCCTCGGCATGGCGGTCACCGCGCTGGTGGCGCGCCGCGTCGGCGAAGGCGACCTGCCCGGCGCCGGGGCGGCCGGCAGCCAGGCGATCGCGCTCGGCCTGGTCGTCGGCGGGCTGCTCGGCGCGCCGGCGGCGTGGTTCGCGCCCGAACTGCTGGCCTGGATGTCGTCCGGCAACACCAACGTCATCGAGGTCGGCAGCGGCTATGCGCGCTGGTCGATGGCGAGCACGGTCATCATCACGCTGCTGTTCCTGCAGAACGCGATCTTCCGCGGCGCCGGCGATCCGATGCTGGCGCTCAAGGTGCTGACGGTGTCGAACGGCATCAACCTGCTGCTCGACCCGTGCCTGATCTTCGGCCTCGGCCCGTTCCCGCAGCTCGGCGTCGAAGGCGCCGCGGTCGCCACCTGCATCGGCCGCACGATCGCCGTCGGCTACCAGTTCTTCCTGCTGACGCGCGGGAGCGGTCGCATCAAGCTCGAGCGCGTCGTGCACTTCGCGCTGCGGCCGATGCTGAAGGTGCTGCGCTTGTCGGTCGGCACCATCGGCCAGTTCCTGATCGGCACCACGAGCTGGTTGTTCCTGACCCGCTTCGTCAACGAGTTCGGCGAGCAGGTCGGCGCCGGCTACACGACCGGCATCCGCATCCTGATGTTCGCGCTGCTGCCGGCGTGGGGTCTCGCCAACGCCGCCGCCACGCTGGTCGGCCAGAACCTCGGCGCCGGCCGCCCCGATCGTGCCGAACGCGCGGTGTGGCTGACCGGGCTCTACGACATGGCCTTGCTCGCCGTCGTCACCGTGGTGATGGAGCTGTTCCCCGAGTTCATCGTCGACGCCATGGCGAGCGGCGAGGAGGTGAAGGTGCACGCCTTGGCGACGCTGCGCATCTGCGCCAGCGGCTACGTGTTCTACGCCTGGGGCATGGTGGCGATGCAGGCCTTCAACGGCGCCGGCGACACCAAGACGCCGACCTGGATCACCGTCTGGTGCATGTGGTGCCTGCAGCTGCCGCTCGCCTACACGCTCGGCTTCCACACCGAGCTCGGCCCGAACGGCGTGTTCTGGTCGATCCCGATCGCGGAGACGGTGTTCGCGGTGGTGTCGGTGGTGCTGTTCCGCCGCGGCCGCTGGCGCACGGTCAAGGTCTGACGCGGCGGCTGCGGGCCCAGGCTTGCGGGGCCGCGGGCGATCGGTGACAACGACGGGCGCGGTGAGTCGCCGATCGCGACGGTCGCCTCGCCCTCGCCGCCTACGCCGACCCATCCGCCGATCCGGCCATGCCCGTGCTGCGCGCGTTCCTTCCCGCCATGTTCTCGCTCGTCGCCGCGGCCCAGCAGGTGCCGCCGCCGGTCCAACGCGCCGACGTCTGCATCTACGGGGCGACCTCGGCCGGAGTCATGGCCGCGATCGCCGGCAAGCAGCTCGGCCTGTCGGTCGTGCTGATCGACAACGACGGCTGGGTCGGTGGCCTGACGACCGCGGGGCTCGGCGCCACCGATGTCGGCAACAAGGACGCGATCGGCGGGCTCGCGCGCGGCTTCTACCGCCGGTTGCGCGAACACTACGACCGGCCAGAGGCGTGGCGGGTGCAGAGCCGCGAGCAGTTCCGGCGCGCGGGTCACCGCGGCCACGAAGCGGATGCGGACGCGGCGTGGACGTTCGAGCCGAGCGTCGCCCAGGCCACCATGGCGGCGATGCTGCGCGAGGCCGGGGTCGAACCGCTGCGTGCGCGGCTGGACCGGGGGCCGGGCGGCGTCGTCAAGGCCGGCGCCCATCTGCTGCGCATGCGCACCGAAGCGGGCGCCTGGATCGAGGCCCGCGTGTTCCTCGACTGCGGCTACGAAGGCGATCTGCTCGCGGCCGCCGGCTGCGACTTCCGCGTCGGCCGCGAGGCCAACACCGAGTACGGCGAGACGCTCGACGGCGTGCAGACCGGCAATGCGCGTTTCCACCAGTTCGGGGTCGCGGTCGATCCCTACGTCGTGCAGGGCGACCCGGCGTCGGGGCTGCTGCCGGGCATCGACGCCGGGCCGCCCGGGGCGGATGGCAGCAGCGACACCGGCGTGCAGGCCTACTGCTTCCGCATCTGCGCGACCGACGACGAGGCCAACCGCGTGCCTTGGCCGAAGCCCGACGGCTACGACCCGCGCGACCACGAGCTGCTGCTGCGCTGGTTCGAAGCCGGCAACACGCTGGCGCCCTGGCACCCGGTCGGCATGCCGAACCGCAAGACCGACAGCAACAACAACGGCGCGATCAGCAGCGACTGGATCGGCCAGAACCACGATTGGCCGACGGCCGACCAGGCGACCCGGGAACGCATTTTCGCGGCGCATCGGCGCTATCAGCAGGGTCTCTTGTGGACGCTCGCCAACGACCCGCGGGTGCCGGCGGCGGTGCGCGCCGAGTTCAACCGGTTCGGCCTCGCCCGCGACGAGTTCGTGGCGACCGGCCACTGGCCGCCGCTGCTCTACGTGCGCGAGGCGCGGCGGCTGGTCGGTGAGGCCGTGGTGACGGAACGACACTGCATGGGCGCCGAGGCGGTGGCGGACGTCGTCGGTCTCGGCGCCTACGCGATGGACAGCCACAACGTGCACCGCTACGTCGCCGCCGACGGCAGCGTGCGCAACGAGGGCGACGTGCAGGTGAAGGTGCCGAAGCCGTACGGCATCCCGCTGCGCGCGCTGCTGCCGAAGCGGGCACAGGCGGACAACCTGCTGGTGCCGGTCTGCTGCAGCGCCACCCACATCGCCTACGGCTCGATCCGCATGGAGCCGGTGTTCATGGTGCTGGCGGAGTCGGCGATGCACGCGGCGGCGCTGGCGCTGCGCGGCGACCGCGGCGTTCACGACGTGCCGTATGCCGAGTTGCAGCGGCAGCTGCTGGCCGCGGGCCAGGTGCTGCAGTGGCCGCCGCCCGGGCGCTGAGGTCCGGCGGGCGGCGGCGGTGCGTTCGCGTCAATCGCCGAAGTGGATGCCCTGCGCGAGCGGCAGCGTCTTGCCCCAGTTGACCGTGCTGGTCTGCCGGCGCATGTAGATCTTCCAGCAGTCGCTGCCCGATTCGCGGCCGCCGCCGGTCTCCTTGTCGCCGCCGAAGGCGCCGCCGATCTCGGCGCCGCTGGTGCCGATGTTGACGTTGGCGATGCCGCAGTCGCTGCCGGCCGCGGACAGGAAGCGCTCGGCCTCGCGCACGTTGCTGGTGAAGATCGACGAGCTCAGGCCCTGCGGCACGTCGTTGTTGAGGTGCAGCGCCTCGTCGGCGTCCTTGACCGGGATCGCGTAGAGGATCGGCGCGAACGTCTCCTCCTTGACGATGGCCATGCCGGCGTGCGCGCGCACGATCGTCGGCTCGACGTAGGCGCCGCCGGCCAGGGCCGCTGGCACCTGCGCGCGCTTGCCGCCGCACAGGATCTCGCCACCTTGCTGCTTGATCGTCGCGATCGCCGCGTCGAACGTCTTGCCGGCGTCTTGGTCGATCAGCGGTCCGACCAGCGTCTTCTGGTCGCTCGGGTCACCGACCTTGCACTGGCCGTAGGCCTTGATCAGCCGGCCGACGAGCTCGTCGTAGACCGAACGTTCGATCAGCAGGCGCCGCGTGCTGGTGCAGCGCTGGCCCGCCGTGCCGACGGCGCCGAACAGGATCGCGCGCGTCGCCAGGCTGAGGTCGGCGTCGGCGAGCACGACGATCGCGTTGTTGCCGCCCAGTTCGAGCAGCGAGCGGCCGAAGCGTTCGGCGACGCGCGGGCCGATGCTCTTGCCCATGCGCGTGCTGCCGGTCGCCGAGATCAGCGCCATGGTCGGGTCGCCGACCATCGCGTGGCCGACCTTGCTGTCGTGACCGAGGATCATCGGCACCAGCGCCGACCACTCCGGGCCGAGCACCTCGGCGGCGATCTTGGTCAGGGCGATCGCGCACAGCGGGGTACGGTGCGACGGCTTCCACAGGCACGGGTCGCCGCAGACCAGCGCCAGCATGGTGTTCCACGCCCACACCGCCATCGGGAAGTTGAAGGCGGTGATCACGCCGACGCTGCCGAGCGGGTGCCAGGTCTCGCGCATGTGGTGCTGCGGCCGTTCGCTCGCGATGGTGAGGCCGTAGAGCTGGCGCGACAGGCCGACCGCGAAGTCGGCGATGTCGATGCACTCCTGCACCTCGCCGAGCCCTTCCTGCAGGATCTTGCCGGCCTCCAGCGTGATCAGCTTGCCGAGCTGGTCCTTCTTGGCGCGGAAGGCGTCGCCCATGCGCCGCACGTAGTCGCCGCGCTTGGGCGCGGGCACCTCACGCCAGCGCAGGAAGGCGGCGTGGGCGGCCTTGCTGCAGCGCCAGTAGTCGTCGACGTCGCCGGCCATCACGTTGGCGATCAGGCTGCCGTCGATCGGCGAGCGGATGGGGTGTTGGCCGGCCTTGGTGGACAGCCAATTGCCGTCGAAGGCGCCCGGGTTGTCGGCGTGGATGCCGAGGTCTTTCAGGAAGTCGCGGTTCATGCGTGGTGGGGTGCTTGAGGGAACGGGCATTGTTGCGGCAGCCGGGCCGCAGTGCAGCCTCTGGATGTCGTAGGTGGCGCCGAATTCTCGTCGGGTCGGGCGTCAGTCGCCGAGGCACACGCCGAGCTCGCGGGCGGTCAGCACGGTATCGCAGTCGAGCGGCACCATCTTCATGCGCCTGGTGGCCGTTGCCAACGGCACATACCGCACGGTCGGCGGGTCGAGCGCGACCATCACGCCGCTCTTGCCGGCGGCGAGCGCGCGCACGGCGGCGGCGCCGAAGCGCAGCGAGATCTGGCGGTCGGCAGCCGTCGGCGTGCCGCCGCGCAGCAGGTGGCCGAGCACGACGTGGCGGGTCTCCTTGCCGGTCGCCGCCTGCAGCAGCTTGGCGACGCGTTCGCCGGCGCCGCCGAGGCGGTCCATGGCCCCGACCCGCTTCTCGATCACCGACGCCTTGCCACCCTTCGGCATCGCCCCTTCGGCGACGACGATGATGGAGAAGCCGGCGCCGGCGCGGTCCCGCTTCTGCACCTTCTCGACCACGGGAGCCAGGTCGAAGGGGATCTCCGGGATCAGCACGGCATCGGCGGAGCCGGCGACGCCGGCGGCGAGCGCGATCCAGCCGGCGTAGCGGCCCATCACCTCGACGACCATGATGCGGTGGTGCGAGGCGGCGGTCGTGTGCAGCCGGTCGAGGCACTCGGTGGCGAACGAAACCGCGGTGTCGAAGCCGAAGGTGACCACCGTGCCGTCGAGGTCGTTGTCGATCGTCTTCGGCACGCCGACGACGCGCACCCCCTTCTCCGCGAGCGTCTTGGCGATGCCGAGCGAACCGTCGCCGCCGATCGCGACGACGGCGTCGATGCCGGCCTCGGCGAGCGCCTGCACGAGCTCGTCGGAGCGGTCGCGCTCGACGATCTTGCCGGAGCGCAGCTGGGTCGGGTAGCGCAGCGGGTGGCCGACGTTCGTCGTGCCGAGCAGCGTGCCGCCGAGGTGGGTGATGCCGCGCACCGACTGCGACGTCAGCGGGATCATGCCGCCCTGCGGGTAGCGCGCCGGCGACAGCAAGCCCGAGTAGCCGTCGCGGATGCCGCAGCACTCCCAGCCGTGGTTGTGCGCGGCGAGCACGACGGCCCGGATCACGGCGTTGAGGCCCGGCGCGTCGCCGCCGCCGGTGCTGATGCCGATCTTGCGGATCGGGGGCAGGGAAGTGTCGGTGGCGACACGGGACTTCTTCGCCGATCTGGCCTTGCTCATGGAGGTCTCTGGTCGGGTCGCGCAGGTGTGGGCAGCGCGCCGTCGCCGGATGCTATGGGCACTGTTGGTCGCGACGCATCATCCGAAGTGCTTGCCCGCGGCGGGCCCGCACGACCGCGACCGCAAGCTGTCGCGCCGCGTCGCCGTTTGCGACACTGCTGTCATGCGAGCCATCCTCATGGCGGTTGCCGCCGGCCTCTGTTGGGGCATCGGCGAGGTCTGCACCAAGTCGGTCCTGCACGGCCACAAGATCGGGCCGCTGACGGCGATCTTCTTCCGGTCCCTGGTCGCGTTGCCGGTGCTCGGCATCACCTGGTACGCGGCCATCCACTGGTGGCAGGCCGAAGCCCGGCCGGCGTGGCGCGAACTGCCGCTCGCCGACGTGCTCAAGCTCGTGCTCGGCTCGGGGCTCGTGGCCGGTGGGCTGGCGATGGCGCTGTTCTACTCGGCGCTGGCGCTCGACGACGTCTCGCGCATCAAGCCGATCGCGTTCACGGTCGCGCCCGCGGTCGGCGCGCTGCTCGGTTGGCTCCTGCTCGGTGAACCGATGAGCTTGCGCAAGGTGTGCGCCATCCTGCTCATCCTCGGCGGCGTCGTGCTGCTCACCGGTGGTGGCCCGAGCCACCCGGCGCCCTCGGGGCGCTGAGAACGACCCCCCGGGCGTCGCCGGCCGCGGTCAGTTGCGCGCGGCGCGGCGGTGCATCACGAACCAGGTCGCAAAGGCGCCGAGGGCGATACCGGCGGCGAACGCGAACCAGACGACGGGGGCTTCGAGCGGGGTGATGTGGGCGAACATGGGCGACATGGGAGCGGCCCGGGTCGCCGCCGGCAAGGTGCCATCGGCCGCCCGCCGCTACGACCTCTGGCGCAGGTGCGGGCGCAGGCTCCCGCCGGCGAGGGCGTTGCTCGTCAGCGCGGTCGCTTCGGCTCCTTCTTCGGCGTCACCTTGCGGGTCACCGAGTACGAGACGAGGGCCGTGCCCTGGTAACGATCCCCGGGGCCGAAGCGGAAGGGCACGCGCACGACGCCGTAGTAGTTGCAGGCGTCCATCTCGCGGATCTCGGTCTCCTGCAGCGGGATCACGATGCCCTTGTCGAACGGCGGCAGCAAGGTGAGGCCGTCGAAGATCGACATCGACCCGTCCGACTCGATCTGGGTCTCCCGCGCGCCGTTCTTGATCCTGGTCACCTCGTGCACCTTGGTCATCATGCGCAGCTGCAGGGTCGCGGTGCGCTGCTCGAGATCGCAGTTCACGAGGAAGCTGCAACCCGAGATCACCGCCTCCTCGCTGCCGAACACCGTCGTGGCATCCCCATCGCGCGTGGTGCGGGTCTCTTCGTTGGCGTCGACGCAGCCATCGCCTTCGCCGCGGCTGAACTCGCGGTCCTGCAGGTGCATCTCGGCCTGACCCGGCGCGCTGGAGTAGAAGGCGCGCTGCTTGGCCAGCTCCGCCATCTGCTGGAAGCCCTTCTCCATCTGCTCGCGGTAGGTCGCCGGCATCATCTTCAGCACCGCCGGGTCGAGCGGCGGCGGGGGTTCGGCGCCGACGACGGTCATCTGCACGTCGGTGAACTTCAGCGACCGGGCGATGCTCATCGTGTGGGCGGTCGTGCGCGTGTAGCGGTGGCCGTCGGCGCGGATCGTGATCTCACCCTGGCCGATCGACTCACCCGACTGCCAGTCGAGCACGTGCAGGTCGAAGTGCACGCCGCCCTTCCACTTCATGCGGTAGAGCACCTCCATCACCGGCGTCAGCCAGCCCGAAGGGCCGCCCTTGATGCCGATGGCGCCGGTCACCGCGTCGACCAGGTCCTGCTGCATCTCGGTGCCCTTCACCTGCGGCGTCACCACGATCGGCACGATCTTGGTCAGCGGCATGACCTTCTTCGGGTCGAGCGGCACGGGCTGCGGGCAGCCTTCGACGGTGATGCGCGCTTCGCCGTTCTCGTCCGACTTGATCTTGGAGATGTCGGGCGTGCCACGCACGGTCTGGATCAGGTGGGTCTTGGTCGTGACGTGGCTCTGCTTGATGTCCCACTCGGTCTCGATGCCCTTCAGCGGCCCGGTCTTCGGCATGTCGACGTCGAGCCCGGCCAGGGCGACGAGCTTGCGGTGTTCCTTCAGCCAGTCGGTGACGCGCGTGCCGTCGATCCAGAACCGCGCCACCAGCGTACGCTGCTCGCCGGGGTCGGCGTCCTTGGTGCGCACGAGTGGTTGCCCCGGCAGCGCGACCGTCACCTCGCCACGCAAGAACGTGTAGGTGGCGATGAACTTGGCGATCGACATCAGCGCGTTGGCCTTGCCGAGGCCGTCACTGACGCTCTTGCCCCATTCGCCGATCTTGCCGGCGACCTCGCCGAACAGACCGGTGATGCCGCCGGCATAGGCGTCCTCGGCCCAGCCCGGCGGTTCTTCGAACCAGGCGCCGTCGGCGGCGGGGACCGCGGGCCCCTTCTTCTTCTCGGTGCCGGTCTGCGCGTCCGCGGCGAACTCGCCGCGGCCGATGGCGCGGCGCAGCGGCGTGTTGAGGTCCTCGGTCAGCACGCGCAGCATCAGCAGCGCCTGCAGCGGATCGAGCTCGACATCCGCGTCGCCGTCGAGCCGTCCGGCTTCGCCGCCGTGCTGGTTGCCGAGCGCCTGCAGCAGCGCGGTCAGCGCGCGCACCGAAGGGTTGCCGCTGTCGGCGCCGCGGCGCAGCCAATCGAGTACGAACGCCCGCACCGAGCCCTCGGCCCCGAGCTGCTGGTAGAGCACGTCGATGCCGGCGATCAGGTCGTCGCGTTGCACCCGCTGCCCGTCGCGCAGCATCGTCGAATAGGCGCGCAGCTCGGCGTCGGTGATGGCGAGGCCGAGGCGCGGCGCGCCGAGCGGTTCGGCCAGCGGCGTGCGGTCCTCGTCCCAGATCGTGAAGCCGGCCAGCCGCACCGCCTCGGTGGCGAGCGGTGCGGCCTCCAGCTGCGTGTCCTGCAGCAACGCCGCGAGTTCGACCAGACGGTTGAGCCGCGCCCCCTCGTCGAGCGGCGCCACCGGTGTGGCCGGCGCCGCCGCCGCCGGCGGATCCTGCGGGAACGGAACGGGCAGCGCTGCGGCGGTGAGGCCGAGCACCGCGAACGCGGCGGTCAAGAAGGTCGTGAGCATGTCGGGAGAGCGGCAGGCGCGACTCTACAACACACCGCGCGGCTCAGATGCCGTTCTGCGCCACGCCGACCAGGATCGCCGCCAGCCGGTCGACCTCGGCAGGACGGGCGCGCGGGCCGCGCCTCGGCAGCGGGTAGGTTCGACGGCCCCTGCCTGCCCGGTGGGCTCGTCGTCGCCGGCGGACCACGTATTGGTCACCTTGAAAAGTGAACGCAACGGATACAGATTGCAAGGCATGGCCATGGACCGTGAAGCCCTGCGTTCGCGCCTCGAAGCCGCCCTGCGAGCCCATCCCGTGGTCGCGCTGCTCGGCATGCGTCAGGCGGGCAAGACGACCCTCGCCCGGGAGATCGTCGCTCGCCGGCGCGGTCCGACCACCTTCCTCGACCTCGAAGACGATCGTCAGCTGGCGCGGTTGCGGGAGCCGATCGCCGCGCTGGAGCCCATGCGGGGGCTGGTGGTGCTCGACGAAGTGCAGCGGCTGCCGGATCTCTTCCGCAGCCTTCGTGTGCTCGCGGATCGCCCAGGCAAGCCAGCCCGCTTCCTCGTGCTCGGCAGTGCCTCCGGCGACTTGCTGCGGCAGAGCGCGGAGAGCCTCGCGGGTCGCGTCGCCTACCTCCAAGTCAGCGGGTTCACGATGGCAGAGGTTGGCGCCGGTGCCCTCGACCGGCGCTGGTTGCGCGGCGGGCTGCCGGCCGCGTTCCTCGCCCGCAACGACGCCGCAAGCATGGAGTGGCGGCGTCAGTACATCACGACGCTGCTCGAGCGGGACATCCCGCAGCTAGGGGTGCGGGTGCCATCGGCCACGATGCGGCGCTTCTGGATGATGCTCGCGCATTGGCACGGCCAGATCTGGAACGGCTCCGAGTTCGGCAGCTCGTTCGGCGTGTCCCACACCGCCGTGCGCCGCTACCTCGACATCCTCGGCGACGCGATGTTGGCGTTCCAGTTGTCGCCGTGGCACGAGAACATCACCAAGCGGCAGGTGAAGTCGCCCAAGGTCTTCCTCGCCGACAGTGGCCTGCTGCATGCGCTGTTGCAGTTGCCGACCATGCCGGACCTGCTCGGGCATCCGAAGGTCGGCGCTTCTTGGGAAGGCGCGATGATCCAGGAGGTGGTAGCCCACCTGGGTGCACACGCCGAGGAGCGGTACTTCTGGGCGACGCACGCGGGCGCCGAGCTCGACCTGCTGGTCGTACGCGGCAAACGGCGCCTGGGGTTCGAGTTCAAACACACCGCACAGCCGGTGCCGACGCCGAGCATGCGGATCGCCATGAAGGAGCTGAAGCTCGACAGCCTGGTGGTGGTGCACGCAGGCAGTGAGAGCTTCCCTCTCGGCGATGGCATCCAGGCGGTGGCCGGCCGCAGGCTGCTGCTGGATGTCGAGCCGTTGTGAATGGCCCGATGCTGACTCGCGGCGGACACCGCCGGCTCAGATGCCGTTCTGCGCCACGCCGACCAGGATCGCCGCCAGCCGGTCGACCTCGGCCGCGGTCGTGAACAGATGCGGGGACAGGCGCAGCGCCTGCAGGCCGGCGTCGACCGCCGTCGTCACGTGCACGCGGTGCTGCTGCCACAACCACGCCGCCAGCGCCTTTGCCTCGACCTTCGCGAAGCCGATCGTCAGCATGGCGAGGCAGCGGGTCGCATCGAGGCTGCCGCACTGGAACACGCCGGGTTCGGCGAGCAGCGGCGCGGCGAGCCGTTCACGCAGCGCCTGCAACCGCGCGACCTTGGTGGCCGTGCCGAGCCGTTCGTGCAGGTCGAGCGCCTCGCCGAGCGCCAGGAACGGCGCCGCCGGCCGGGTGCCGGTCTGTTCGAACTTGGTGATGCGGCGATCGAGCGCCTCTTCCCCAGGGTGCAGCGGCCAGATCTTGTCGAGCCAGGCGCTCTGCACGACGAACACGCCGGTGCCGACCGGGCCGAGCATCCACTTGTGCAGGCACGCCGTGTAGCAGGCGCCGCCCAGCGCATCGAAGCGCTCGTCGACGAGGCCGAGGCCGTGGGCGCCGTCGATCAGCAACGGGATGCCGCGCCGCGCCAGCTCGGCCGCCACCGCGGCGATCGGCAGCCGTTGACCGGTCAGGTAGGTTAGCTGGCTCAGCACGACGAGCCGGGTGCGCGCCGTGACCGCGGCGAGCAGCGCCGCCGCCACTTGCTCCGGCGCCGCCGGCGGCGTCGCCAGCGGCACCTCGACGGTCACGGTGCCGTCGCGCCGTTCGCGTTGTCGCATGGCGTTCCGCGCGCGCGGGTAGTCGTGCGTGGTGGTGAGGATCTCGTCGCCGGCGCGCAGGTCGAAGCCGAGGATCGCCGTGTGCAGGCCGTAGGTCGCGTTGCTGGTCAGCGCCAGCTCCTCGCTGCTGCAGCCGATCAGGCGGGCGAGGCGCTCGCGCAGGGGTTCGAGTTCGTGGTCCTGCTGGCGCCAGATCACGCGGCTCGGGTCGCGGTTGGCGCGTTCGTTCTCGCGGGCCAGCGCGAGCTGCACGGCGCGCGGCGACGGCGACAGGCCGGCGTGGTTGAAGCTCAGCACGGTCGGGTCGACGTCGAACGTGGCGCGCAACCGCAGCCAGGCGGCCTCGTCCTGCGGGTCGGCGCCCTGCAGGTCGATGCGGTCGAGCCGGCGCAGGGTGTCGTCGCGGAACGCGAACGCCGCCGCGGTGCTGCCGAGCAGGTGGCGGCGGGAGAGGGACATGAAGGCCAGGGTAGCGCGGATGTCGGGCGGCCGGAATCGAGCCGGGCAAGACGCTGCACTTCACCGCGACCAGCGCGCGCGCCGCGCGCCCAGCTGCTGCGGCGGGTCCCGGCTCAGGCCGGCGGGTGCGACGGCCCGTGCAGGTCCACCGGCTTGCCGGCCTTGCGCAGCCGCAGGTTGAGGAACTCGACCAGCACCGAGAAGCCCATCGCGAAGTAGACGTAGCCCTTCGGGATGTGCAGGCCCCACGCTTCGCCGATCAGCGTGAAGCCGATCAGCAACAGGAAGCTCAGCGCCAGCATCTTCACCGTTGGATGGCGTTCGACGAAGGCGCAGATCGGATTGACGAAGGCGATCATCACGCCGACCGACACCAGCACGGCGATCACCATCACGGCGAAGTACTGGCTCGCCATGCCGACCGCGGAGATCACCGAGTCGAGCGAGAAGACGAGGTCGAGCAGGGTGATCTGCAGGATCACGCTGCCGAAGGTCACGGCCTTGTTGCCGCCGACTTCGTCATCGGCCTCCCCTTCGAGTTTGTGGTGGATCTCGGTGACGCTCTTCCACATCAGGAACAGGCCGCCCAGCAGCAGGATCAGGCCCTGGCCGGTCATCTCGTGGCCGAAAACGGGGAACAGCGGCTTGGTGAGCTGCATGATCCAGCTGATCGTGAACAGCAGCAGGATGCGCATGCCCATCGCCAGCGCGAGCCCGATGCGACGGGCCTTGCTCTGCTGCGCGGTCGGCAGCTTGCTGGTCTGGATCGACACGAAGACGAGGTTGTCGATGCCGAGCACGATCTCGAGGAACGTCAGCGTGGCGAGCGCGATCCA
>JAEUHT010000040.1 GCA_016793265.1 Planctomycetota bacterium | reverse complement strand
TAATTCGCCACGCAAGGACGCCGCGCGCGTGGGTGCACCAGGGCTGGGATTCGCCGGCGGCAGTGGCGGCGGTGGCGCCGGCGGCTCGGTCACGCCGGCGACGCCTCGGACCGGATCCCCGGCCACCGCTTCGGCTTCTGCCTCGGGCAGCCGGGTGCCCCCGGGATCCGGTTGCGTGCGCAAACGGCGGACCGCCAGCAGCAGGAACGCGGCGGCGATCGGCAGGCGCCAGGCCGGCGCTACGAACGCCCCGAATGCCGCGCCGAGGCCACCGAGCACGAGGGCGCTGCCGAACAGGTCGCCGAGCTCGGGACCACCTTCGGCATCGGCGGCGCGAGTGAACGGCACGTTGTCGATGCGCCGCACCAGGCTGCCGGCCGTCAGCACGGCCAGCGCGAAGGCGAAGAGGACCGCCGCGCCCGTCTGCAGGTGGTCCGGACGCCACCAAGCCAGCAGCGCCGCCGCCAATGCGAACACGGGCACCAGCACGTGCGTCACCAGGGCCCGCCACGTCGCGTCGCGCACGACTTCGAGCGTCAGTCCCGGCGCATGGGTGAACACCCAGCTCGCTTCGGGTTGGTCGGCGCGCGGCAGGAATGCGATCAGGAACGGCAGGTAGATGGCCGGCAGCTGCAGCAGCAGGCACGTGAACACGTAGCCGTCGCCAGCGTGTTCCCCTTGCGTGCTCAGCAACGCCATGCCGGCGGGCAGGCCGAGCAGCGGCAGCACGCGGCCGCGGAACCCCGGGCTGCGCCACATCGACGTGGCGACGAACTCGGCGATCGCGAGCCGCGGCCCGCGACCAGCCAGCCGCCGCAGCAGCGCCGTCAGCAAGCTGCGGCGCTGGCGCGCGCGTGCGGTGGCCGCGCCCGGGTCGCCGAGCATCGCGGCCAGCATCAACAGCACGATCGCCGCCACCAGCAACGGCGCGAGCCGCCACGCTTGTGCGGGGTCGGCGAGCACGCGCGCCGCCTGGTAGCTCGGCAGCAGCTCGGCCCCGGTTCGCCCGATCGGCAGCGACGCGACCGTTCCTTGCAGGCTGCGCAAGCCGAGCGCGAACAACACCAGGCCGCCGCCGAGCAGCAGCGCCTTGAGCGTGCCCATGACCAGGGCAGCGCGCATGTCGCCCAACAGGCGCGTGGCGGCGGCCCCGAGCACGGCGAGCGCGCCGCAGGCGAGCCCGCTGCAGGCGCAGGCGAGCACCAGGTAACGGGCGGCCGCCAGCGGGTCGTGTTGCAGGTGGGCGAGCAGGATCGCCGGCGGCAGCGCCATGCCGATCGTCACCAGGGCGACGTAGAACGCGGCGTGGCCGCTGCGGGCGAGCGCGACGGTCGTGGGCCGGATCGGCGCGGTGCCGACCAGCAGCGCATCGGCGCGGCGCCGCTGCGGGCGCTGTTCCTGGCCGAGCGTGCCGATCGCGACCAGCAGCGAAGACAAGCTCAGGTTGGCTGCCGCGAACGGCACCACCGGGGTGTCCGGGTAGAGCAGCGAGGCGAATACCAGCGCCAGGAACGACTGCGTGAAGATCGTCGTCGTCAGCGTGCTGGTGGCGTTCGAGCCCGACCGGCGAGCATCACCGAAGAAGTCGAGCAGCAGCCAGGCGCGCACCAGGGCCAGCACCTTGTTCCTGCGTGCCGTTCCAGCTCCGGACGGCAACGAAGCGGGCATCGTCGGCTCCATGGCGCGGCGCGACCATACCTCGCCCCTGCACAGGGGCCGAGCGCAAACTCGCGCGACCGGCGCGGCGTCGGCTAACCTGAACGAGTGCCCGTCGTCGTCGTCAACGCACCCGGAGCCACCGGCAGTCCGCATTGGAGCCTCGTTGCGGCCGCGGCCCTCTGCAACGGCCTCGCGGCTCGTGCGGTGCCGGTGACCTGGCTGCGGGTGATCGTTGGGGACGCCAGCGCGTCGGCGCCGGCGCCGGCGCCGGCCTTGCCCGGCGTCGTGGTGCTCGAGCATCGCCGCGCCGCGGCGCCGCTGCCGCAGGTGGCGGCCGCCAACGAAGACACCGCGCTCGAGCTCACGCTGGTCCGGCTGCTGCGCCCGCTCGGCGCCGACGCGGCCGTGGTGCACCTCGGCGCCGGTGCCGGCGGTTCTCCGAACGTGTTGTGGCTCGCCGATCGCCTCGGCCTGCGCACGTTCGCCGGCCTGCGCTTCGCGGAACTGGTCTGCGCGCGCGGCGACCTGCGCCACCGCACCGGCACGACCTGCTCCCGCTTCGACGACGCCGAATGGTGCCGCCGCTGCTGCGCCTCCGGCTGGCGCAAGCCACACCAGAGCGAACTGCAGAACCGCTTCGACCTGCTGCTCGGCAGCCTGCTCACCGCCGAACGTGTCGTCGTCGACTCGAGCGCCGGCGAGGCCCTGCTGCGGCAGGCCGGGCTGGCGCAGGACGCCATCACCGTCGCCGAAGCACTCGATCAGCAGCTGCTCCTGGCGATCACTTCGCCGGCGCCGGCTGCCGACGGAAGTCGAGCGCTCCGAAGTCGAAGTCCGCGATCGGGCAGTCGATCTTGAAACCGGCGACCTTGCCGTCGGCGCCGAAGTCGAAGGTGACCAGCGCGAACGGCAGGAACCGATCGGGGAAGTCGACGCGGAACGTGTCGCGGTGCCAATGCACCATGTCGCCGAACAGTCGCCGCTGCGACGGGATCAGCACGAGGTGCAGTTTGCCGTCGACGAGCTCCACCTTGGCGGGTCCGTAGATCGAGTCCTCATAGTGGCCGACGTAGCGCTCCACCGCCGCGCTCGGCTTGGTGTCCGCCACCCGCTGCGCTTCGCGCCGCTCCCGTTCCTTGCGGTCTGCGGCGTCGATGCGCTTCTTCACCGTGGCGATACGCTCGATGTCCTGCATGCCGTCGCCACCGGCGCGCGTGGTCAGGATGGCGCGCTTGAGCGCTTCGTTGACGACGCCGTCGTTGCCGTTGTTGAGCACCACGAAGCCGAAACGATCCTCGGGCACCAGCGAGACCTTGCTCAGGAAGCCCGGCATGCCGCCGTCGTGTTCGACGAGCTTCTTGCCCTGCACGACCGTCAGGAACCAGCCCATCGCGTAGCTGTGGAAGTCCTCGGTCGAGGCGCCGGTGCCGACACCGCCGCGACCGCCCATGATCGTGTTCGGCCGCCACAGCTCGTCGAGCGTGGCCTTGCCGAGCACACGCTTGCCTTGCCAGCGGCCGTCGTCGAGCAGCATGCGCATCCAGTGGACCAGCTCGTGCACCGACGAGTAGATCGCCGCCGCCGGCTTGCCGGCGACGAACTCATGGTCCTGCACGGCGATGCCGTCGATGTGCGGGATCGCCTTCTCGGCCGCCGCCGGCAGTCGCTGCGCCGCGGCCCGGCTCGCCGTCATGCCGAGCGGCGCGAAGAAGCGCTGCTCGACGAAGTCCTCCCAGCGCTGGCCGCTGACGCGATGCACGACCATGCCGGCGACCATGTACATGAGGTTCTGATAGCCGAACTGCTCGCGGAAGCGCTGCGGGATCGGCAGCCGCGCCAGCCGCCGCAACACCTCGGCGTCGTCGTAGTCGCTGCCGTACCACAACAGGTCCCCCTCGAACGTCGTCATGCCAGAGCGGTGGCTCAGCAGGTCCCGGATCGTCATGTGCGCGGTGATCCAGGGGTCGTTCATGCGGAACTCGGGCAGGTGGGTGACGACGAGATCGTCCCAGCCGAGCTTCTTCTCCTCGACCAGCAGCGCCACCGCCGCGGCGGTGAACGCCTTGCTGCACGAGGCGATGTTGGTGAGCGTCGTCGGCGTCATCGGTTGCCCGGTCGTGCGTTCGCCGACCGCGACCTCGACCAGCAGCTCGCCGTCCTGCACCACCGCGAGGCTGATGCCCTTGGTGCCGAACTTCTCGCCAGCGGCCTGCACGAAGGCCGTCACCTGCTCGGCGGTCAGCTTGGTCTGCGCCGGCAGCAGGGCGCCGATCAGGAGGATGGAGGTCGCGAGGGGGAGGCGCGTCATGCTGGTTGGCTCGTTGGCTCGTAGCCACCGGCGCCATCCTGGCGCTGGCGGTGCAAGGGTGAGAACACTTACTCGATCCGGCGATCCGGACGAAGCCACGAAGTGGGCCGCACCGGCGGTCCCGCGGCGGCGGCGCTTCGTTATGCTCCCGCCCCACGCATGCGCGCCATCCACCTCGTCATGGCCGGTTGCCTCGGCATCTCCCTGTCCGCACAGGGCTGCCTTCGACCGAGCCCACCGGCCGGTGGTTGGCCGACCACCCTCGAGCTGTTCGTGCCGGTGACCTTCGGCGATGGTTACCAGACCATCGGCTCGTTGGTGCGCCCGGACGTGCCGGCGCCGAGCTGCGGCTGGCCCCTGCTGGTGTTCGTGCACCCACTCGGTCAGAACCGCGCGTTCGCGCTCGCGGCGCAGACGGCACTCGCCAGCCAGGGCTACGCGGTGTGGAGCTACGACGTGCGTGGTCAGGGCCAGGGCATTGCGATCAACGCCGGGCATCCGCATGCAGGGACCACGTTGTGGGGGCCGATCGAACGTTGTGATCTCGCCGAGGTGATCCAGTTCGTGGCTGGCCATTCGCCGTGGTCAGGCATCGTCGACGCCACGCGCGTCGCCGTGGTCGGCGTCAGCCAGGGAGCTGCCCACGCCTGGCAGGCGGCGGCCTGGTCCGGCAGCGTGGTGTCGGCCCCGGATCGCCTGCCGATGACGTTCCCGTCCATCGCCTGCGTCGTGGCGATGGATCTGCTGGCCGACCCGGTCGACGACTGGCTGCGCGGCGGCGGCATGTTCAGTTCGTGGTTCGTCGAGGCGGTCACCAGCGACCTGCCGTCGTTCCGGCTCGACCCCGGCTTCGCGGCGCAATGTCGCAGCGCGTTCCTGGCGCAGGACCCGGCGGCGTTGGCCGCCGCGTTCGCCGCCGAACAGCGAGGTGTCGACGGGCCGCTCGCGACCTCGACGGTGCCGATCCTCTACTCGCACGCCTACTGCGACGTCATCGCCAGCCCGTTGACGGCGGTCGCGCGCCTCGAACAGCGCCCGGCGCCGCAGCGCTGCGTACTGAGCACGATCGGCCACGGCGCGCCGATCAACGACCACGAGCTCGCGTTCCGCGACGGCCTGGTGTTGCGCTGGCTGCATCGTTGGCTGTGGAACGTGCCGAACGGCGTCGATGCCGAGAGCGGGTTCGTGCTCGGGGAGCTGCCGCTCGCCGCGGCCGAACGTGATGATCCGGCGCACCTGTGGAACCGCCACCACGTCGACGCCCTGGGCACCGGCGCGGCCACGCGGTGGTTCCTGCACGACGGGGATGTGATGCAGTTGGCGCCGCCACTGCCGCCTCAGCTCGGCGCGAGCATCCAGCAGGTGCTCGACCCGGCCGCGACCAGCTTCACGCCGGCGGATTACTTCGACCAGCCGGCCGTGCGCGATCTCGCCAACGTGCTCGCCGCCTGCCCGCTGCACGAACGGGTCTACTCGGCGACCCTCGCCGAAGCGGCGCAGGTCGCGCGCAGCGCCACGCTGCACCTGCGGCTGGTGCCGGCGCAGCCGCGTTGGCAACTGGCAGCGCTGTTGACGGTCGAACCGCCGGGCGGCGCCGAGGTGATGCTCGCCAGCGCCGGCCTCTGCGGCAGCGTCAGCGTGTTGGGCGTCGCCGAGGACCACGACCTGCGCCTGCCGCCGATCGCGGCGCGCCTGCCGGCCGGCTCGGTGCTGCGCCTGCGGCTGCGCAACCTCTGGCTGCGGGAGTCGCCGATGACGACCTCGCTGTCGGTCGCGCCGCTGTTCCAGGACTTCACCGTCGATCTCGTGCACGGCGACGCGCCGGCAGGGAGTTGGCTCGATCTGCCGCTCGAAGCCGTGACACCGAAGCTGGTGACGGACCACGAAGGGCTCGACCTCGCCGCCCCTGCCGCGATCAGCTACTCGCTGCGGGCCGGGCCCGGGCACGCCGTGGACCCCTACTTCGTCGCCCTCAGCTTCAGCGGCCACCAGCCCGGCATCCCGTTCCTCAACGACGTCATCCCGCTGGCGGGGGATTGGCTCTCGATCGCCTCGGCGGCGTCGACGGCGGCGCCGTTCCTCGGTTTCCTCGGCTGGCTCGATGCGGTCGGCGAGGTCACCTGCACCTTCGACCTCAGCGGCATCGGCGCGCTGCCGCAGGTGCTGAACGGCCTGCAGTTCACCGCCGCCGCGTTCGTCTGGGACGGGCCGTGGGCACCGACGGGCGCGGCCAGCAATCCCTGCGACGTGCTGCTGCGCTGACGGCGATCAGGCGTCGCCGGCGGCGAGCATGCGGCGCTGACGGCGCTCGTCGGCGGTCATCTCGCTGTCGAGGCGGCCGAGGAATGCGCCGCCGTGCTTGGCGCGGATGAACTGCGCGAACAGCGGCGACACGCGCTGCACGTGGGCGAACATGTCGAGTGCGACCTGGCGGTAGGAGAAGTGGCCTTCGGGGCCGCTGCGCAGCTCGATGAAGTAGTCGACCTGGCGCGGGTCGAAGACGATGCGCACCCGCTGCAGGAACGCGAACGGCGTCACGTAGCCGGCGGCGAGCGGGAAGCGCGCGGCGAGCTGCTGTTGCCGTTCGGCCGTGTGTTCGAGCACGCGCGTGTACTCCGCGCTCATGCCGGCGCTCTCGAGCAGCGGCGGCACCGCGAAGCCGTGCGCCGTCGTCAACACCTGCTGCTGCTGGAAGCCCTTGCGATGGCGGCCGATGTCGCGGTAGGCGCCGAAGTCGAGCAGCACCTCGAACTCGAACGGCATGGCGCCTTCGAGCGCCGCCGGCCAGGCGTCGTGCGGACCGCGCGCGGCCAGCAGCTGCTGCCGCTGCTGCTGCCGT
>JAEUHT010000037.1 GCA_016793265.1 Planctomycetota bacterium | reverse complement strand
CCGCCGGAGCGACGATCCCCCAGGCGGTGCTCTGCTCGCACCATCCTGAGCTGATCGACTACTTCGGCTGCGACAAGACGCTGATGCTCGTGCGCGAGCAATCCGGTCCGACGCGCGTGAAGACGCCGGACCCGGGACAGTGGACTCCGGGGATGAAGCTCTCGGAGCTCTCGCGCGTGATCCAGAAGCTCCGATCTTGACGTGCCACCGCGAATTCAGCCCGCTTCGAGCTCCATCAGCCGCGTCGCCGCGGCCTCCCACTCCGCGGTCAGCGCCGTCACCTGGGCACTGGCCGCCTGGAACTCCTTCTGCAGACCATCGGCGCGCGGGCCGTCCCGCCACAGCGCCGGGTCCTCGAGCTGCCGCGCCAGCGCCTGCTTCTTCGCCTCCGCCGCCTCGACCTGCTGCTCCAGCTTCTGCACCTGCTGCTGCAGCTTCTTGACCTGCTTCTGCAGGTCGGACTTCGTCGGCGCCGCCGCCGGCTTCGCCACCACCTTCGCCGCCGGCGCGTCCTTGCCCTTCGCCTTGTCCTTCTTCTCCGCCGCCCCACCGGCCGTCAGCGCCGCGCGCGCCGACAGCGCCTTGGTCTTGTGCAGGTAGAAGTCGTAGTCGCCGAGGTACGGCGTCAGCGCGCCGCCGGCCACGTGCACGACCTTGTTGGCGAGCGCTTTGATGAACCACACGTCGTGGCTGATGAACACGAGCGTGCCTTCGTACTGCTTCAACGCCGACACCAGCGCGTCGATGCTGCCCATGTCGAGGTGCGTGGTCGGCTCGTCCATCAGCAGCAGGTTGGGCGGATCGAGCAGCAGCTTGACCAGCGCCAGCCGGCTCTTCTCGCCGCCGCTGAGCACCTCGACCTTCTTGAACACGGCGTCGCCGGAGAACAGGAACGAGCCGAGCAGCGTGCGCACGAACTGCTCGGTCACCTTGCTCTCGGTGTCGAGCGCCTCCTCGAGCACGGTGCGCCGCGGCTGCAGCATCTCGATGCGATACTGCGAGTAGTAGCCGGCGGTGACGTTGTGGCCGAGCGCGCGCACGCCACGCTGCGGCTGCAGCTTGTCGGCGAGCAGCTTGAGCAGGGTCGACTTGCCGGCGCCGTTGGGCCCGACCAGCACGATGCGTTCGCCGCGCTCGACCTCGAAATCGACGCCGCGATAGACCGGTTTGTCCCCGTAGGCGAAGTGCACGCCCTGCAGCCAGACCACACGCTGGCCGCTGCGAATCGGCTGCGGGAAGCGGAAGCCGACCTTCTTGTCGTCGCCGACCGGCGCCTCGACGCGCTCGATGCGTTCGAGCTGCTTGAGCTTGCTCTGCGCCTGCGTCGCCTTGCTGGCCTTGGCGCGGAATCGGTCGACGAACGCCTGCAGGTGCGCGATCTCCTTCTGCTGCGTCTTGAACGCCGCCAGCTGCTGCGCGTCGGCGGCGTCGCGCTGCAGCAGGTACTGGTCGTAGTCGCCGGTGAAGCGCATCAGCCGCTGCTGGCGGATCTCGACGATCGCGGTGACCAGTTCGTTGAGGAACTCGCGGTCGTGGGAGATGACGAGGATGGCGCCGGGATAACCCTGCAGGTAACCCTGGAACCACAACAGCGTCTCCAGGTCGAGGTGGTTGGTCGGCTCGTCGAGCATCAGCAGGTCGGGCTCCTGCGTCAGCAACCGCGCCAAGTGCGCGCGCATCACCCAACCGCCCGACAGCTCGCGCGCCGGCCGATCGAACTGCTCGGGCGCGAAGCCGAGCCCGGCGAGCAGGTGCTTGGCCTTGGCCTCGACGGTGTAGCCGTTCTGTTCGTGGAAGCGCTCGTGCACGTCGTCGTGCAGCTCCTCCGGGTGCGCCGCCTCGACCGGATGCCCGTTGTCCCAGGCCTTGACGATGCGCATCAGCTTGACGAAGTCGGGCGACACGGCGCAGGCGACCTCCAGCACGGTCTCGTCGCCGACCGGCGCGCTCTCCTGCGGCAGGAAGCCGATCGTGGCACCGCGTTCCTTGTCGATGCGGCCGTCGTCGGCGGGCTCCTCGCCGAGGATCAGCGAGAACAGGGTGGTCTTGCCGGCGCCGTTGGGGCCGACCAGACCGATGCGGTCGCCGCGGTTGACCTGCAGGCCGGCGTCGGCGAACAGCACCCGCTCGCCGTAGGACTTGGATACGCCGCTCAGGGTCAACATCGGGGCGAACAGTATGCAGAGCGATGGCCGCGGCGGCCATGCCGGCCTTTGGCGAGCCCGGTCGACTCGGTCGGCAATGCCGCGTGACTGGAGTCGGGACCACCACGATGTCCCGTTCTTGGCCCCGGGCGCTCGCCAGTGGCACCGGCAGTTCGCGGCGGCGCGGCGGCCCACGCGGGCGAACGGCCCCGGCGGCTCCGGTTCGCTGGTGCGCCCGCTCCGATCTTGCCATCGTCCCGCCATGCACGCCCGCACCGCAGAGCTGCTCGACCATCTCGAACGGAGCCATGACGCGCTGCGCACCGCCGTCGAGGCCGTGCCGGAGTCGCTACGTGAGTCGCCGCCGGCGCCCGACCGCTGGTCGGCGGCACAGGTCGTCGAGCATCTGGCGGTCACCGCCGCCGGGGTGGCGGCGCTGCTGGGCCGCGCCCTGCGCAAGCTCGAACGCGACGGGCTGCGGCCGGCGACCGACGCCTCGCTGGTGCTGCCGACGATGGACACCGAGCGGCTGCTCGACCGCGAACGGCGCATCGAGGCTCCGGAGGCGGTGCGGCCGAAGGGCAGCCTGACGCTGCCGCAGGCGTGGATCACCTTCGAGGAGTCGCACCGTGAGGTGGTCGACGTGCTGCGCGCCGGCGACGGCATCGACGTCGCGGCCATCACCGCGCCACACCCCGCGCTCGGCGAGCTGGGTTTCCACGGCTGGATCGCCTTCGTCGGCCTGCACGAACAGCGGCACGCGGCGCAGCTGCGCGAGCTCGCGCAGGTGCCCTGCGGCTGAGGCAGGGGCGAGCTACTTCTCGCCGACCCAGTGCAGTGCCCCGTCCTTGACGACGAACTTCGCCTGCGCGCGCGGGATCGCCACCTTCGGGGCGATCAGCTCGCGGCCGATGTCGGCGGCGCCGACGACCCGTTCGTGGTCGGCGAAGACCACGAGCTGCCAGCGGTCGTCGTTCATCGCGCGCGAACGCTGCGCGCCGCTCCAGACGAAGCCGAGCTGCTTCTCGATGTCGGCTTCGCTCGTGTACGGCGTGATCACGTGCATGGTGTCCCAGGTGCCGTCGATCTCGGCCGAGAAGTCGATCGTCGTGCCCGCCGCCTGCTTCGCCACCTCGGCGAGGTGGGCGCCGAGCACGGGCGACGGCCGTGAGAACCAGCGCACGTAGACCGACGAACCGATGGTGCCGACGACGATGAGCAGCCCGAGCACGAGCCAGAACGGTGACGGCCTGCGCGCGGGGACCGGTTGGGGCGTGCTCACCAGATCCTCACCCGCTGTTCGGGTGCGAGGTACATCTTCGCGTCCGGCTGCACGCCGAACGCCGCGTACCACGCGTCCTGGTTGCGCACCGTCCAGGCCCGGTAGTGCCCCGGCGCGTGCACGTTGGTCAGGATCTGGTTGCGTTGGCTCTTCTCGCGCGCCTTGGTGCGCCAGACCTGGGCGAAGCCGAGCAGGAGACGCTGATCCGGCGTGAAGCCGGCGATCGTGGCCCCGGTGGCGCCATGCGACAGGTGGTAGGCGTCGATCGCGGTGGCGAGCCCGGCGACGTCGGCGATGTTCTCGCCGAGCGTGAGCTTGCCGTTGATGTGCAGGTCGGGGAACGGCGCGTAGGCGTCGTACTGCGCCGCGAGTCGGTCGGTCGCCTGCTCGAAGGCGGCGAAGTCCGCCTTCGACCACCAGTCGGCGAGCCGCCCCTCTTCGTCGAACAGGGCGCCACTGGAGTCGAAGCTGTGCGAGATCTCGTGCCCGATCACCGCGCCGATCGCGCCATAGTTGACCGCGTCGTCAGCGTTGGCGTCGAAAAACGGTGCCGCCAGGATCGCCGCCGGGAAGATCAGCCGGTTCTCCAGCGGGATGTTCAGCGCATTGACCTCGTGCGGCAGCATGTACCACTCGCCGCGGTCCGGCGCCTGGCCGAGCTTCTGCAGGTTGCGGCGATACTCGAACAGACCGGCACGCTGCGCGTTGCCGAGCGCGTCGTCGGCGCGCACATCGAGGCCCGAGTAGTCGCGCCAGCTGGCGGGATAGCCCAACGCCACCTGCATGCCGGCGAGCTTCTTCTTGGCGCGCACTTTGGTCGCGGCGCTCATCCAGGCGACGCCGTCGATGCGGTGGCCGAACGCGATCAGCACGTCCCTGACCATGGCCTCGGCGCGCGCCTTGGTCGCGGCGTCGAACCAGCGCTCGACGTAGAGCTTGCCGACCGCCATGCCGAGCGCCCCGTCGACCGCGCCGAGCGCGCGTTTCCAGCGTGGCGCCTGCTGCGGGATGCCGGCCAGCGTGCTGCCGTGGAAGGCGAAGTGCGCGTCGGCGAACACCTTCGGCAGCAGCGGTGCGGCGCGGTCGAGCGCGTGGAAGGTCAGGTAGTCGCGCCACGTCGCCAGGTCCTCGCTGCCGACCAGCGCGGCGATGCCGGCGACCGCCGCCGGCTGCCAGACGATGAACTCGTCCTGGCCGGCGAGCCCGGCCGCCGCGAACCAGGTCGGCCAGTCGAGTCCCTTCGCCTGCTCGGCGAACGCCGCGCGCGACCAGAAGTTGGCGCCGCGCTTGATGTCGTTGGTCTGTTCGCCGGTCGCGTGCACCTTGGCGATCGTGGTCTCCAGCGCGACGATCGCCGGCGCCTTGGCGGCGGCGCCGTCGACGTTCGCCAGCGTCAGCAACTGCGTGATGTAGGCCGTGTAGGCCTGCCGCGTCTCGGCCATGCCGTCGGCGAGGTAGTAGTCGCGATCCGGCAGACCGAGGCCGCCCTGCACCAGGTACGGCGCGTTGACCTCGGGCTTGGTCAGGTGCGGCGACACCCACAACCCGAACAACCGATCGGTGTCCCAGTCGGTGGCGTTGAGCAGGTCGACGTCGCAGCGCAGCGTGCCACCGAGCACCTTGGCCAGTGCCGTGCGATCGTCGATCGCAGCGATGCTGGCGAGCTCCCCCTGCAGCGGCGTGAGGCCGCGCGCCTCGATCGCCGCCTCGTCCATGAAGGCGCGGTAGTAGTCACCGATCTGGCGCACTTCCCCATCGACCTGGCTCCCCTCGACGGCGTGCTCGACGAGCTCCTTGACCCGGGCGCGGGCCAGATCGTCGAGCGCGCCGAAGCTCGACACGCGCGAACGGTCCGCCGGGATCTCGGTGCGCGCTTCCCAGGCGCCGTTGACGAAGTCGTAGAAGTCGTCGCCGGGCCGGACCGTGTGGTCCATCGCCGTCAGGTCGACGCCGAACTCGCCGAGCGCGGCCTGGCCGCCGCCCGCGGGCGAAGCGCCACAGCCGGCCGCCAGCGCGGCGAGCAGGATGGAGAGGGACGCACGACCGAGCGGTGCATTCATGGCGCGGATCACAACCGGCGGCGCGCGCCGAATCGAGTCGCCGTCGGGCCCAGGCCGCCGGCGGCGATGGGGAGCGCTTCCAATGCGGCCTCCGGCGGCGCACAGTGCCGTTCCCGATGGATCAGCTCCACGAGTTCCAGCGCCGCAGCACCACGCGCATCGTCGTCGGCCAGGGCGCCGAGGCGAAGCTGCCGGAGGTCGCCGGGGCGCTGCGGCCCGATGGTGTCTTCGTGCTGCACGACCCCGCCGTGTCGGCGCTGGCGACGCGCGTCGCGACGGCCCTGCGCGGCCACACGATCGCCGTCGACGGCGGCGAACGTGTGAAGCGCCTCGAGCGCGTGGGCGAACTCGCCGCCCGACTGCAGCAGTCGGGCGCCACACGCGGCTCGCTGCTGATCGCGGTCGGCGGCGGCACCATCAGCGACCTGGTCGGCTTCCTGGCGGCCGTCTACCTGCGCGGCGTGCCGTTCGTCGTCTGCGCGACGACCACGCTGGCGGCGTGTGACGCGGCGCTCGGCGGCAAGAACGGCGTCGACCTCGGCGGCCTCAAGAACCGGCTCGGCACCATCCGCCAGCCGGACGCCGTGATCGCCGACCCGGCGTGGCTGCAATCGCTGCCCGACGAAGCGTTCCGCGAAGGGCTCGTCGAAGTGGTCAAGAAGGCCGCCGTGCTCGACGCCACCGCGTTCGCCGAGCTGGAGGCCCTGGCGCCGGCTTTGGCCGCGCGTGACGTGGCCGCGACCACCACCGCGATCGAGCGGGCGGTGACGATGAAGATGGGGATCGTGCACGCCGACGAGACCGAAGGCGACCGCCGCCGCGCGCTCAACTTCGGCCACACCATCGGCCACGCGCTGGAGAGCCTCGCCGACGGCCGGCTGCGCCATGGCGCCGCCGTCGCCATCGGCATGCTCGCCGAGTGCCGCGCCGCCGCGGTGCCCGACCCGGTCGTGGCCCGCCTGCGCACGCTGCTGAGGCGCCTGTCGGTGGCGACGGCCGTGCCGCCCGAGCTCAACCAGGCCGGCGAACTGTGGCACCGCGCGCAGCTCGACAAGAAGGCCACCCGCGGCAACGTGCCGATGTACGTGCCGTTCGCCATCGGCGAAGGCCGGCTCGTGTCGCTGACCGAACCCGCGCTGCAGCGCGCCCTGCACGAAGCATGAAGCCACCCGCCGACGATGCGCGGCTGGTGCCGCAGCTGCGCTGGCCGAGTGCCGCACGCATCGAACTGCCGGGCAGCAAGAGCGACACCAATCGCCTGCTGGTCATCGCGGCTTTGAGCGGGCATCGGGTCGTCGTCGACGGCGTGTCGATGAGCGACGACGTCGGCCATCTGCTCGCAGGCCTGCGCACGCTCGGCTTCGAGTGCACCTTCGATCGCAGCACCGACACCGGCAGCGGCAGCGTGCGGCTCGGCCCACGGCGTCCGGAGGCACCCGCCAGCGGCGAGCTGTTCTGCGGCAATGCGGGCACCGCGCTGCGCTTCCTGGTCTCGGTCGCGGCGGTCACGCCGGGCGACTGGCTGCTCTCCGGCGATGCGGCGATGCAGCGGCGGCCGATCGGCGCGCTCGCCGCCGCCTGGCGCCAGCTCGGCGTCGACGTCGAAGACAGCGGCGGCTGCCCGCCGGTGCGCGTGCGCGGTGGCGCCGGGGTGCGCGGCGGTCGCGTGCGGCTCGACGTGCGCGCTTCGAGCCAGTTCTTGTCGTCGTTGATGTTGGTGGCGCCGGCGCTGGCGGACGGCCTCGACATCGAGTTCGACGGCGATCTGGCGTCGGCGGAGTACGCCCAGCTGACCGCGGCCACCTTGCGGCGCTTCGGCGTGCGCGCCCACGTCGGCGGCACGCAGGCGACCGTGCGCGGCCGCCACGACCCGGCGGTGATGCGGGTGCGCACCGCCCGCGACTGGAGCAGCGCCGGCGTCTGGACCTGCCTCGAACACCTGACCGGCTCGCGGCTCGAGCTGCCCGACCTCGACGCCGATGCCGGCCAGCCCGACGCCGGCCTCAGCGCGCTGCTGCTCGGACTGCCGCGCGGTGGTGACATCGAGGTCGACGTGCGCACGACGCCGGACCAGTTCCTGGACGTCGCCATCGTGGCCGCCGCCCGCGACGGCACGACGCGCCTGATCGGCGGCAAGAACCTGCGCCACAAGGAGTGCGACCGCATCCACGTCATGGCGCGCGAGCTGCGCCGCCTCGGCGTCGAGGTCGAGGAGCTTCCCGACGGGCTCGTCATCCACGGCGCCGATACGCTGTCGCCGGCGGTGATCGACCCGGCCGGCGACCACCGCGTCGCCATGGCGTTCGCGCTCGCCGGGCTGCTGTCGCCCGGCATCCGCATCGCCGATCCGGATTGCGTGACCAAGAGCTACCCGGACTTCTGGGCCGACCTCGAACGGGTGGTGAGGCAGCGCCGCTGCATCGCCGTCGTCGGCATGCGCGGCGCCGGCAAGTCGACCTTCGCGCGCGCGTTCGCGGCGCACACCGACAGCACGCTGGTCGACCTCGACGAGCACTTCGTCGCCGCCCACGGCCCGATCGCCGCCTTCGTCGCCCAGAACGGCTGGAGCGAGTTCCGCGATCGCGAGGCCGAGCTGATCGCCGGCAACCTGCGGCCCGGCACCGTCGTCAGCACCGGCGGTGGCGCGATCGAACGGGCGGAGACGCGGCGGCTGCTGCGCGAACACACGACCGTCGTCTGGCTCGAAGCACCGGTGGAGCTGCTCGTCGCCCGCCTCACCCACGACGCCGGCCGCCGGCCCTCGCTGACCGGCGCGCCGATCGCCGACGAAGTGGCCGAGGTGCTCATGCGCAGGGCGCCGCTGTTCGCCGCGGTCGCCGATCTGCGCGTCGATGCCGCCCTGCCGACCGCGCAGCAGGTGGTCGAGGTCGCCGCAGCGCTCGGCGCCGCGTGCCGCTGGCCCGGCGTGCGCTGACCGCGTCGATGCGCGCGCTCTGGCGCGGCAGTGGCCGCCCGGGCCGCAGTTCCCCCGAGGCGCGTTCGACCGGCGAGCAGCCCCGAACCGACGTTCGCCAGCCCTGAGTGGCCCCGGCCCCCCCGACCTGCCACACTGCGCGACGATGTTCTTGTCCCGGCTGCGCCTTCTCACCGCCGGCGAATCGCACGGCCCGCTGCTGACCGGCATCCTCGACGGTGTGCCGGCCGGGCTGCCGCTCGACGCCACGATCATCGACCACGACCTCGCGCGGCGCCAACGCGGCTTCGGCAGCGGCGGCCGCATGCAGCTCGAACAGGACCACGCGCGGCTCACCGGCGGTGTGCTGGCGGGCCGGACCACCGGCGGGCCGATCGCGCTGACGATCGCCAACGCCGACCACACCAACTGGGCCGAACGCGACATCGCGCCGATGACGGTGCCGCGCCCCGGCCACGCCGACCTGACCGGCGCCATCAAGTTCGGCCATGAGGACCTGCGGCTGTCGCTCGAACGTGCCTCGGCGCGCGAGACGGCGATGCGCGTCGCCGCCGGCGCCATCTGCCGCGCGCTGGTGCAGCACTTCGGCATCTTCGTCGGCGGCTATGTCGTGCGCATCGCCGACGCCGAGCTGACGACGCCACCCGACCTCGCCGACCAGGCCAGCCTGCGCAGTGCCTGCGAACGCGCCGAGCTCGACCCTGTGCGTTGCCCCGACGCCACCAGCGGAGCCGCCATGCGCGCCGCGATCGAGGCGGCCATCGCCGCGCGTGACACCTGCGGCGGCATCATCGAGGTCGTGGCGCTCGGTGTGCCGGCCGGGCTCGGCAGCTACACCGCGGCCGACCGCCGCCTCGACGCTTCGCTCGCCGCCGCGCTGCTCAGCGTGCCCGCCTGCAAGGGCGTCGAGTTCGGCGCCGGCTTCGCCGCGACGGCGTGGCCCGGCACCGAGGCGCAGGACGAACTGCACCTCGACGGCGATCGAATCGTGCGCCACAGCAACCACGCCGGCGGCCTCGAAGGTGGCATCACGAACGGCATGCCGATCGTGCTGCGCGCGGCGATCAAGCCGATCGCCACCACGCTGACGCCGCAGCGTTCGGTCGACCTCGCCACCGGCCAGCCCGCGACCACGCGCTACGAACGCAGCGACCACTGCCAGGTGCCCCGCGCGGTGCCGGTCGCCGAGGCGATGCTGAGCCTCGTGCTGGCCGACGCGCTGTTGAGCAAGCTCGGCGGCGACTCGCTGGTCGAACTGGAACCGCGCTTCGCCGCGCTGCGCCAGCCGCGGCTCGCGGACCTGCCGATGCACGGCAGGCCGTGGCGCTTCGACTACCGCGAGTGAGCCCGTGCCGTTCACCTATGACTACCCCCGCCCCGCGGTGACCGTCGACACCGTGTTGTGCACGACCGGCGCTGGCGGCGACCTGCGCGTGCTGCTGATCCGTCGCAAGCACGAGCCGGGCGCGGGCTGCTGGGCGTTGCCGGGCGGCTTCGTCGACGAACACGAAGACCTGCCGGCGGCGGCGCGGCGCGAGCTGTCGGAGGAGACCGGCATCACGGTGCGCCACCTGGTGCAGCTCGGCGCCTACGGCGCGCCGGGCCGCGACCCGCGCGGCCACACCGTCGGCATCGCCTTCCTGGCGCTGCTGGCGCCGGGCGCCGTCGACGCGGTCGCCGGCGACGACGCCGCCGCCTGCGGCTGGTTCTCGCTGCGCCGGCCGCCGCGTCTCGCGTTCGACCACGGCCTCATGCTGCGGGATGCGCGGCGCCGGCTGGCCGAACTGGCGCGCGAGGCGACGACGTTCCGCCGGCTCTTCGGCGGCGGCGACAAGGCGAACTGGCTCGCGGCCGCGCGCCGCGCCGCGCGCTGAAGGCGGCTGCGGTCACCAGGCGCGCAGCTCGGCGGCGATCTGCTCCGCCACCCAGCGGTTGCCGGCGGCGGTCATGTGACCGTGGAAGTACTCACGATCGAGCGTGTGGTCGCGGTCGGCGAGGTCGCGGAAGCGCGTGGCGAGGTCGAGCACGTCGACGCCGATGGTCCTGCCGTAGGCGAGCAGCTCCGGCGCCCGCACCGGCTCGCCGGCGGTCATCTCGGGCTCGGGCCCCTGCAGCACCAACAGCAGCCGAGCGCCGCGTTCGCGGCACTTCGTAGCCAGGCGTTCGAGCAGCTTCATGCCGATCGTGAGACCGGTGCCCGGCGGGTGCTCACGAACCTCGCGTTCGGTGCCGACCCACCAGGTGCGACAGGCGTTCCAGAAGACCATGTCGAGCAGCGCGCTGTGGCCGAGCGTGCGCCGTAGCCACTGCTTGTCGAGCTCGTTGTCGACGCTGGTGTCCTCGACCGGCACGCCGCGCAGCTCGATGCCGTCGCCGATGATGGCGAACCATGGCTTCGGCGAGAACCGCCGGCTCAGCTCGCAGCGCTTGAGGTCGTCGGGGATCAGGCTGCAGACGACGGTGTCGGCGGCGATCGTGTCGAGCAACCGCTCGGCGCGCAGCACCGTCTGGTCGAAGCCGTAGCCGAACACGCCGCCGTTGCGCACCGGCCGCGAGAGCCGCTGTTCGAGCTGGGCCGGCCAGGTCTCCTGGTCCGAGACCTGGTCGCCGAAGGTGAACGAATCGCCGACCGCGAGCACGGGCGGGCCGGCGAAGCGCGCCGCGTCGGCGCCATTGCTGCGCAGGCCATCGGCGTCGATCGTGACCAGCGTGTGCCAGACGTTCTCGGTGCCGTGGAAGCCCGGCTGTGGCCGGTAGCCGAGCACGTCGTCGTGAACGGTCGGGAAGGCGCGGCGGATCAGGTCGATGCGCTGGTCGCGATAGCTGTGGCCCGGCTGCGGCGGGTATCCCTGGCGGGTGCGGTAGCTGCGCGCGAACCACTCGCCGAGCGCGAACAGCAACGTCACTGGCAGCGTCGCCAGCAGCAGCTTCTGTCGCCAGGAAAGGCGGCGCTTCGGTGGCGACGCGGGGGTGGCCATCAGGCGCCGTCCAGGCCGGGCAGACCGTCGATGCTGCGCACGTTCTTGTCGCGCAGGTAGGTGGCCACGGCCGCCGCGTCCTTCTTGGCGGCCCAGTTGGTGAGCTCTTCGCGTTCGCCCACGAAGCGGTAGAGCGGCACGCCGAAGCCGCACGAATCGCTGACGCGCGCGACCTGCACCCGCACGATGGCGCGCACGACCGGCAGCACACAGTCGAACGCCGCCGCCACCGCCACGAAGTCGGGCGTGCCGGGCCGCAGCACCTCGCCGCGGCCATGCAGCCGCACGATGCGCGGCGGCCCGTCGAAGGCGCAGAACATCAGCACGATGCGGCCGTTCTGCTGCACGTGGGCGACGGTCTCGATGCCGCTGCCGAGCAGGTCCAGGTAGGCCACGGCATCCGGCCCGAGCACGCGGAACGAGTCCTTGCCCTTGGGCGAGCAGTTGACGTGGCCGGCGTCGCCGCTCGGCGCGGTGGCGACGAAGAACATGTGCTGCGCCGCGAGCCACGCGCAGAGCGGTTCGTCGATGCGTTCGAGGACCTTGCCCATGGGGGCACGACAGCGTGGCGGCGCGGGGCCTGCGGGGCAACGGCCTGGCGCACGCTTCGCCGGGCGGCCACCGGATCGACTGCACCGTGGTGCGGCGTCCAGCCGATGGCATCGCCTGCCGGGCGTTTCCGAAACCGGGCCGACGCTCGGCGCTAGGCTACCGTCGCGACGGCGTCTAGCCTTCCCCAGGCCCCGTCCACCGCCCGATGCGCCAACCCCAGATCGCCGCGTTCCTGCTCGGCGCCGCCGCTGCCGTGGCACAGAGCCCGCCCGGCTTCGACGAAGCCCTGGCTCGTTACCAGACGGTGATGCAGCGCAAGCCGTTCGCGCACCACCTCGAGGGCCGCGAGAAGCTCGCCGGCACCAAGGCCGCGGCGGCGTGGCCGCTGCTGGCGAAGGACTACGAGAAGCCGCCGGACTACCTCGAATACTCGCGCTACACGCTGGCGGCGCTGATCGGTCGCCACTTCGACCGCGCCGAGTTCGTCGAGCCGATGGTGCAGCTGCGCGAGCAGTGCACGAAGGGCGTCGACGCCTGGTTGTGGTTCCACTCGCTGCGCATCCAGGCCGATCGCGGCAGCGCGGCGGCGGTCGAGCAGATCGCCATCGAGGGCAAGAGCGTGATGCAGCGCGCGGCGGCGATCCTGGCCCTCGGTTCGGCGCGGCAGGCCAACCTGGCCCCGGCCGTGCTCGCCAACGTGCTGAACTTCCCGAAGAAGGAGTCCGAGCGCATGCTGCTGCTCGGCGCCATGACCGGCGCCTTCTGGGAGTCGCGGTTGCGCGTCAACGAGACCAGCTATCGCGAGGCGCTGAAGGCCTACATCAGCCTGCTCGAGCCCGACGTCAAGCTGTCGCACACGGCCTGCGTGCAGATCGGCCGCCACCTGCACAAGATCCTCGGCGGGCCGGCGATGTTCGTGAACCCGGAGCCATGGCTGGCGCTGCTCGACCGCGGCGAGGTCAAGAAGCCGACGTCGCAGCAGACCAGCGCGCAGCCGCGCTTCTTCGGCATCGAGACCGACGGCGAACGGCTCATCTACCTGCTCGACATGTCGGACTCGATGTGCAAGAAGATCGAGCCGAGCGCCAAGCCCTCGGGGCCGATCACCGGGCCGAAGCAGAAGAAGCCGCGCGCGCTGCTCGACGAGAGCGACCTGCCGTGGCACAAGATCGCGACGCGCTGGGACCTCGCCCGGGAGCAGCTGAAGATCTCGCTGCTGCGGCTGACGCCGGAGAAGTACTTCAGCGTCGTCTGGTTCGGCACCGACTCGGGCACGCTCGAGAGCACCAAGGGCATGGTCAAGGCGACCAAGACCAACGTCGACCGCGCGGTCGCCGAACTCGACGCGATCAAGCCCGGCGACCCCGACGCCAACAAGGCGCCCGACGGTCAGCTGCGCGGCCGCACCAACCTGCACTCGGGCCTGACCAAGGCCTTCGGACTGGCCGGCAAGGGCTTCGTCGAGCAGGTCGCCTACGTCGACGCCGACGCCATCACCGAAGGCTGCGACACGATCTTCCTGCTGTCCGACGGCGCGCCGTCGTGGGACGACTTCCATTGCCTCGACAAGGACTATGGCGAGGGTGAGGTCGTGCTCGACACCGAGTACGGCAAGAAGATGCCACGCACGCCGACGCTCGAGTACCACGGCCCCTACGTGCACGACGACTGGCTGGTCGAGGACCTGCGCCGCATGAACTCGTTCCGCCGCATCCGACTGCACTGCATCGGCCTCGGCGAGGCCAACATGGCCCTGCTCAAGCGGCTGGCCGAGATCGGCCACGGCGAGACGTTCCTGGTCGGCGAAAAGAAGGGCAAGTAGGGCCCCCCGCGCAGCCCTCCGCGGCCCTGCGCCCCGGTTCGGTCGGGTAGTTCGCACCACCCCGCACCCGGCCGCCGCCACAGTGGCTATGGTGCGCGCCCCGCGGTCCTCTGTCCCGCCCAACACCATGCGCCCGACCCTGCTCCCCCTGCTGCTCCTCACCGCTCCAGCACTCGCCCAGATCACGGCCGCCGTGCCGTGCGTCGCCGACAACACGCTCTACCAGGACGCCCTCGGCAACACGAGCAACGGCAGCGGCGGTTCGATCTTCGCCGGCACCACCGCGACCGGCGCCGTGCGCCGCGCGGTGCTGCGCTTCGACGTCGCCGGCGCCCTGCCGGCCGGCGCCACGATCGTCTCGGCGACGCTGAGCCTGCACGTGCTGCAGACCATGGCCCCAGCACCCGTGCCCGCATCCGGTCACCGCGTGCTGCAGGCCTGGGGCGAGGGCGCCTCGGTGGCGCCCGGCAACGGCGGCGGCGGCACGCTCGCAGCCACCGGCGACGCCACCTGGCTGCACACGTCCTACTCGACGAGCTTCTGGACGACGCCCGGCGGCAGCTTCGTGGCGACACCGAGCTTCCCGCTCGAACTGCCCAACACCGGCTTCGCCACGGTGACGGCGCCCGGCCTCGCCGCCGACGTGCAGCTCTTCCTCGACAACCCGACGCAGAACTTCGGCTGGATCATCAAGACCGACGAAGTGCAGGCCGCGACCGCACACCGCATGGACTCCCGCGAGGGTGCCACCAAGCCGACGCTGGTCGTGCGCTACCTGCTGCCCGGCAACAACGGCACCTGGGGCACCGGCTGCCCGGTCGGCGCCGGCAACTTCGGCAACAGCTTCGTCGGCACGCCGACCGGCGGCACCACGATCCAGATCACGCAGTCCGGCGCGCCTGCGATCGCGGTCGGCACGACGTTCTATTCGCTCGACCTCGACCCGGTCGGCATCATCATCCTGCCCGGCTGCACGGTCCATCTGCCGCTCAACGGCATGCTGCCAGGCGGCATCTACGTGACGAACGCGGCCGGAGCGGCGACCTCGCCGTTCCCGGTGCCGAGCGGCTTCCCGGGCTATCTGGTCGTCGCGCAGTCGATCGTGCTGACCAACAACGCGCTCGGCTTCGTCGTCAGCGACGCCGCGCTCACTTGCCTGCAGTAGCCGTCGCGACCACGAGCACCCCTTCGGCGAGGTCGCAGCGCACCATCGGCATCGGCGCGAAGGAGCCCGGCGCGCGCACCTCGAAGTCGGCCGCCTCGCCGCCCACCACGCGCACGTGGCCGCCCGCGTCGGCCTGGGCCAGCGCGCGCCGCACCCCGTCGCTGGCGACCGCAACGAACGCCTGCGGCACCGCCGCCCCAGCCGCGTCGACGACCCGCAGGTCCCCTTCGCTCGCCGCCGCGAGGTGCAGGTCGCAGGCGACCACTTCGTGATCGAGCACGACGTCGACGGCGCGCCCGAAGCCGCCGCGGAACGCGAACGGAGCCACGCGATAACTGCCTGGCATGAGCCCGCTGACGCGGAAGGCGCCGTCGGCACCCGTCTCGACCGTTCGCTGCAGCTGCTCGCCGACGATGCGCACCGGCACCCCGACGATCGCGGCCCCACTCGCATCGCGCACGCTGCCGCTCACGGCCACGCCGACGGTCGCGGTGACATCGGGCAGCGGCATCAGGCCGCCGCGCGCGCGCGCCGTCGGGATCGGCGCCGAGAGCCCAACGAACCCGCCGCCACCGACATCCGAACGGTGCACTAGCAGCGTGCTCACCGCCGACGCCAACGGCACCACGAAGCGGCCGAAGTCATCAGCCCGCCCCCAGAGGTCGGTGCCGTTCGCGCGCACGAACACGTTCGCCAACGGCTGGCCATCGGCGCCGCGCACGGTGCCCTCGCCACGCAACGCGGGCAGCGGCGCCGGCAGCGGCGCCGGCGCGTCCCACGGTGCTTCTGGTTCGAGCCGCACCACCAGCGTGTCGGGCGAGCCCGCGCTGACGCGCTGCCACGTCGCCCGCATTCCCGGGGCGCGCACGAGCACGTCGGTGCAGGCGTGCTGGTCGAGTTCGAGCTGGAAGCGACCGTCGGCGTCCGTTCGCAGCACGTCGCGCTGCATCGGCACGACCTCGGCGCCGACCACGAGGTAGCCCAGCGCATCGAAGACACGGCCGGTGACGACCACCTGATCCGCACGCGGGCGCGGCGAACGATCGGCGCGCACGACCACCGGCGCGGGCGGCGGCGTGAGCGTCGGCACCTCGGGCTCGGGCTGGCCGCCGAGGCCGAGGTCGCCGCGCCACACGAAGACCGCGACGAAGGCCACGGTCCACGCGCCGAGCACGACGGCCGGTCGGCGCCAGACTTCGCGGAACACCATGGCGCGGACTATACCGGGCCAGCCGACGTTGCCAGCCGATCGCTTGATGGCTTCGGGGGTCATGTTGCCTGCGTCCTCACCGCATCGGGGACTACGGCCTCATCGGCACAATCGTGGCGGCGCCACGTCGAGCACGCTGCACAAGCCGGCGCGGGCGGCGGTGACGCCGTGCAGGCTGTTGACGAGGATCGCGGCCGTGGCCTGGTCTCCAGGGATGCCACCCGCGAACCGCAGTTGCACCGGCGGAGTGCCATCGAGCGTGATCTCGTCGCGCGGGTCCGGAGCACCGACGTACATCGCCAGGTCGAGGTGGATCACCGAGCGCTTGGCGACGAGGCCGTGGCCGTGGCAGCGCAGGCCCGCGACCTGGCCTTCCTTGACCACCAGGAACGGCGTCTTCAGGTCCTCCGCGGCCATCACCGCCTCCACGGTCAGCTCGACCTGGTCGAGCGCGAAGCCGAGCCCGTGGCCCACCAGCGCCACCGATTCCCGCATGCCGACGTGGCCGCAGCGCCCCGCCGCGAGCTGCTGCTGGAATTCGGCCTTGCCCAGGCCGGCGCCGACCTTCTTCAGCAGCGGCAACCGCCGCGTCGCCGCGTCGACGACGCGCACACACTTGACCGCCTGCACGTCGAAGGTGACCGCGGAGGCGATCGCCGCCATGAAGTCCATCGCGTAGCCCGGGTTGGCGCCGGTGCCGAGCACCGTCGTGCCCGCCGCGCGTGCCGCGGCGTCGATCGAAGCCGCCAGCTCGGCGTGCTGCGGCGCTGGCCAGGACAGCTCCTCGGTCGCCGACACCACGTCGACGCCGCAACGCGCTGCGAGCAGCAGCTGGTCCAGGACCGCCGGCAGAAGGCTCGAAGTGCAGTGCAGCAGCACGTCGGGCTGCAACCGCCGCAGCGCCGCTTCGGCGTCCCCTTCGACCACGATGCCGGTGCGGTCGTCGAGTTCGAGCAGGTCGCCGAGATCCCGGCCGATCTTGCCCGGGTCGATGTCGATGGCGCCGACCAGCTGGATCGACTTCTTCTGCAGCGCGAGGCGGGCGGCAGCAAGGCCGATCGGGCCGAGGCCGAACGAGACGACACGAAGGGCGGTGGTCATGGGATTACGAACCCTCGGGGAAGGCTGTAGCCCTCCCACGCACGAGGGCCACCCCCGCGGCTCGTCAAAGTGGGATCCCGTGCGTCGCTCCGCGTGCCGCAACCGCAGGCTTGGCGTGTCGCGCCAGGGCAAGACGCCGCAGTGGCGGGGGCCGGGGTCACAGCCTCAGATCGGCTTGAAGCCGCGCGGCCGGTCCTTCATCGGCTTGTGCGGCAACGGCGGGAATTCGATCTCCTCGTCGGGCACCTTGCGGTCGGCGACGCGGTCGAGCAGGTGCCGGAACATCACCAGCCGGCCGCGGCGCTGGTCGTTGAAGTCGACCAACGTCCACGGCGCGTAGTCGGTGTGCGTCGCTTCGAGCATCACGTCGCGCGCCTCGCTGTACTCGCCGTAGCGGCTGCGCGCCTGCAGGTCGACCGGCGACAGCTTCCAGCGCTTGAGCGGGTCGGCCATACGCTCCGCGAAGCGCTCTTCCTGCCGTTCCTGATCGACCGTCAGCCAGTACTTGAACAGCAGGATGCCGTCGTCCACGAGCAGCTTCTCGAACACAGGCGCCTGCTTCAGGAACGCCTTCGCCTCGGACTCCGTGCAGTAACCCATCACCCGTTCGACGCCGGCGCGGTTGTACCAGCTGCGGTCGAACAGCACGATCTCGCCGGCCGCGGGCAGGTGCGGCACGTAGCGCTGGAAGTACCACTGCGAACGTTCGCGGTCGCTGGGCCGCGGCAGCGCGACGATGCGGCATTGGCGCGGATTCAGCGTATCGGCGATGGCGCCGATGACGCCGCCCTTGCCGGCCGTGTCGCGCCCCTCGACGACGACCACGAGCCGCTGCGCGGTGTGCACCAGCCAGCGCGCGACGTCGGCCATCTCGAGCTGCAGGTGGTGCAGGGCGTCGTCGTAGTCGGCGCGCTTGATCCCGCTCTTGTGATTGCCTGACGCGGCGTCGTCGTGATTGTGTTCGTGATTGTGTTTGCCCACGGTCGGAGGCCTCCGCGCCCGGCAGCTTACCGCCAGTTGCGAACAGCGCGGTTGCGCACCGTCGCCGCGAAGCGCTGCACGACCGGGTGCTCCGGCACCAGCTCCGGGTGGAAGCAGGCGGCGAGCAGCATGCCCTGCTGCACCAGCACGGGGTCGTCGCCGCGGCGCGCGAGCACTTCGCAGCCGGCGCCGA
>JAEUHT010000028.1 GCA_016793265.1 Planctomycetota bacterium | reverse complement strand
ATCGAGTCGATGAGCCCGGCGCCGAACAGCGTCGGCGTCTGCCGCTGCTCGAAGCAGTCGGCCTCAATTGCCGGCTCCTCGCGCCCGGCCACGTGCGGCGGCCGCAACCGGCTGAGCCCCTGACCACCGGGCAGGTTCTCGAACGGCCCCACGCCGCCGTGGTCGCGCGCGAAGCGGGTGACGTTGAGCTCGAGCCCGCCGGCGCCGCCGATCGACGGATCCTGGTGGCAGCCGCGGCAGGTGTCGGCGTTCATCTCCGGCAGCCCGAGGCCTTCGGCCAGGGTGAAGGCGCGGTCGAACAGGGCGCGGCCGCGCGCCACGCGGTCGGCCTGGCCCTGTTGCAGCGCGGCGAGCGCGAGGGCCGCGGCGAGGCCGATCGTCAGCGTCGTGCGGGGCGAAGCGAAGAAGTCGATCATGGTGGCGCTCCGGTCACAGGCGGGCCAGGAAGGCGAGCACGTCGGCCCGCTCGGCTTCGGTCAGAGCCACGTAGCTGTCGCGGCTGACGAGCGCTTCGCCGCCGTGCTGGCGGATCGCCTCGTCGAGCGTCGCGGCGCGGCCGTCGTGCAGCCACGGGCCGAACTTGGACACACCCCACAGCGGCGCCGTGCGCCACTCGCGGCCGGTGTGGGTCGGGCTCGTCGCCGACGCCTGCGGCACGCCGAAGTTGATGCCTTCTTCGAGGCCCGGCCCCATGTCGTGGATCAGCAGGTCGGTGTAGGCGCGCAGCACGCCGCGCGACGACGGCAGCTCGGGCAGGTGGCACGACACGCAGCCGATGTCGGCGAAGCGCTGCTGGCCGCGCGTCGCCGCCGCGTCGAACGGCTGCGGCTGCGGCGGCGCCAGGAAGCGCGTGAACGCGATCAGGTCGCCGAGGTCCGTCGGTGCGATCTCCGGGTCGGCCACGCCGTCGTTGTCGGTCGTGGCCGCGTTCGGCGTGCCGCTGCCCTGCGCAAGCCCCGGCGCCAGCGAGATGGTGCCGGCCGCCCCGAGGAACGGGTTGCTGGTGATGCCCATCTGGTTCATCAGCGGGGCGCGCGTGAAGAACTCGACGCTGTTCGACTGCGCCTTGGTGCCGAAGCGCCCGAGGCCGGCGCCGTCGTTGTTGACGCGGCCGCTGATGCCGTCGCCGTCGGCGTCGTCGGGATCGGCATGGCCCAGGATCGTCTCGTTGCTGACGAACTCGAACAGGCCGGTGCCGAAGATCGGGATCGAGTTGCGCTGCCCGACCACGACCGGAGCGCCGAACAGATCGGTCGGCAGGTCGACACGCTTGCCTTCGAGCGTGAACATCGCCGTCGCCTGCGAACCGAACGCGGGCACGACCTGGCTCGGCAGGCCCGGCAACGGCGACTGGAACGGCGCAATGCCGATCGCGGCGACGTAGAAGTTGCGGTAGAGGTCGGCGCCGCCGCCCATCACCGGCTTCGAATGGCAGGAGCTGCAGGAGGTGGCGTTGTAGACCGGCCCGAGCCCTTCACTCGGCTTGAAGCGCTTCGCGAACAGCTCCTTGCCGCGCGCGAAGGCCGCCAGCTCTTCGGCCGTGAGGCCGGGCAGCGGGTCACCGAGTTCGAGCTCGGTGGCGGGCGGCTCCGGCGTGACATCGCTGGTCCGATGGCCACCGCTGCAGGCGGCGAACACGGCCAGCGCCAGGACGACGGGGATCGGTCGGCGCATGAGAGGGCAGGGCGGGAGGGCAGGAACCCGAAGGGCTCCGACGGGGGCTGGATTCAAACCGGCTCTAGCCACCGCGGGAACCCCCGGTCGCCAACTCGCGGCAAGCGGCCTTGGCAGGGGCCTCCGAACCACCACCGACCGTCGCCTTGCAGGTCCACTGCCGACGTCGCACGATGGCGCCACGTTGAGCGCCCCCATCAAGAAGGTCTGGATCGAAGCCGGCTGCATCTCCTGCCAGGTCTGTCAGGACCTGGTGCCGGCGGTGTTCCTGGTCGAGGACGGCAATGACTGCGTCGTGCTCGCCGACGCCGGCAAGCGCTTCGGCGAACTCGCCGAAGACATCGAGCAGGCCGCGCGCGACTGCCCGGTCGAGGTCATCAAGATCGAGCACGAAGGCGACGCCGGCTGAGGCGCCGCCGCCGGTGCGCACCAACGCAACCGCCTTCTGGGCCGGCGTTCCCGTGCGTAGAGCAACGAGGCGTTCCTCCGCAGTTGAGCGCTCGCCCTCCAGGGCCTTGGGATCATGGCCGACCCGGCCGGACCTGGCCAAGCTCCAGGCTGCCTCCCGCAACCTCGGAGCTCCCCCATGTGCAAACGCATCTCCTCCTCGCTCGTGCTGCTCGCGCTCGCGGGCACGCTGCCCGCCCAGTGGAACGAGACCGGCGACGCCGGCCAGACCCTGCCCGGCGTGCAGATCCCGGTCGGGTTCTCGGCCAGCGGCCTGTCGGGCATCACCGGCACGTTGACGGCCGGTGACGTCGACATGTACCTGATCGACATCGTCGATCCGGCGGCGTTCTCGGCGTCGACCGTCGGCGGCGCCACCTTCGACACCCAGCTGTTCCTGTTCACCCGCGACGGCCGCGGCGTCACCTTCGACGACGACACGACCACCGGGGTGCAGTCGACCCTCACCGGGACCTTCGTGCCGTGCCCAGGCACCTACGTGCTGGCGATCTCGGCGTACGACGTCGACCCGATGGCCTCCGGGCAGGCGATCTGGAACGACTCCCCGACCCAAGCCGAACGCCGGCCCGATGGCCCGCGTCGCCTCGAGATCCTCGACGGCTGGTACGGCAGCCCCGTGGCCAGCAGCACCTACACGATCACCCTGACCGGCGTGAACCTCTACGGCCGCGAGATGGTCTGCCCGAGCGACCACTACCTGACCGAGTCCGACCTGCAGGTCTACGGCGCTGGTTCGACCGTCTGGTGGAACGAGACCGGCGGCCGCTTCCAGGTGCTCTACGAAGGCAGTCACTTCGTCGCGGCAGGCGCCAGCGGCAACACCTGGATCGACCGCATGATGTTCCGCGGCGAGGACGGCAACCCGAACCTCGGCGGTCAGCAATGGGCGAACGTGGTGGTGACGATCGCCAATACGGGGCTGACGCCGGCGGCCATGACCAACAACTACGCCAACAACCTGGTGGGCGCCGCCAACGTACAGACGGCGACCTTCGCCACCGTGACGGTCGCGCCGTCGGTCGGCTCGATGCCGAACAACTACAACATCCAGTTGGACCTGCTCGCCGCGATCGGCGGCCACAGCTTCAACCCGACGACCGAGAACGTGCTGATCGACATCACCCTGCCGACGGCCGCCACCCACCCGGTCGCAGTCGGCGCCGTGATGCCGGTCCAGGACACCACGGGAGGCACCGCGGTCGTGCGCGGCGCCGGCGTCTACTCGCTGAACGCGACGGCGACGACCGGGTCGGTCACTTCGGCGCCTCCGGTCATCGGCTTCAAGACCGATGGGGCCGGCTGGCGCCCGGTGATCGTGGCCCGCAACGAGTACTTCGGCGCCGCCTGCGGCGGCTCCCCGGCGAGCTTCTACCAGGGCTTCCTGCTCGGCCAGGACTTCGACCTGACCGGCTTCACGATGACGCCGAACACCTATCCGAACCCGCAGTACTACACGGTCACCGGCACGGCACCGGCGTTCGACGCCACCAAGGTCAACGCGGCGCCGAACAGCACCGCCGACGACGGCAGCGTCGACCTGCCGCTCGGCTACACGTTCACCTTCCCGGGCGGCACGACGGCGACGGTGCGCGGGACGACCAACGGCTATGCCTTCCTGGCGGCCGGCGGCTCCGTGGACTACTCGCCGACCGTCGACGAGTTCCTCGGCGTGACCAGCAACCTGCCGCGGCTTGCTCCGTACTGGTGTGACCTGCACGCGGGCCGCAACACGGCGACGCACCCGAACTCGGGCATGCACGTGCTCAACGACACCAGCGGCGGCGCCGGCAACACCGTCAGCTACGTGACCTGGTTCAACGTCGGCGCCTACGAGACCCAGTCCGGCACCGGCGTCGGCGGCCACGCGGTCTACGACTTCCAGATCGTGCTGCGCCAGGCGACCGGCGTCATCGAGTTCCGCTATGGCCAGATGCCGACCTACGTCGAATCGGACACCAACGACAACCCCGGCTACGCGGCGATGGTCGGCTTCTCGCGCGGCACCGTCGGCGGCATCGGCGCGGTCGACCCGCAGTCGCGCGACCTCTCGCTCGAGGTGCCGTTCGTGACGCGCGTCGAAGGTGCCTACGGCAACATCGGCCAGCGGGTGCTCGCCACGCCGGACGTCGACGGCATCGCCTATGGCGGCCGCGCCCACGCCGGCCAGACGCTGACGTTCGACGCCGTCAACGTGCCGCCCGGAACGACCCTCGGCGTGCAGCTGATCGACATGGCGACAACGCGGCCGGGCCTGTGGGTGCCGGGCATCCTGGCGCCGGGCTGCGAGTTCAGCGTGACCGCGGGCGCGCTCTTCCACCAGGTGACGCTGTTCCCGTCGGGCACCGTCGTCGGCACGGTGCCGGTGACGATCCCGGCAGGCGTCGAAGGCGCCGAGCTGTTCGCGCAGTTCGTCGTGCTCGACGGCCTGTTCGGCGGCCCCAACCTGATCACCGCCGCGAGCAACGCGGTACGCGTGCGGGTCGGCCTCGACTGACGGTCGCGGGCCGGGCGCCGGCCTGACCGGCGCCGGCCGCGTCACGGCGCGAGCACCGTGCGCGCGCAGGCGGCGATCGCCAGGGTGATGCCGAGCCCCGTGCCGGCCAGCACCAGCAGGCCGGCGGCCACGGCGAGCAGCCGCGGGCGCGCCCACGGCAGCACCCACACCACGAGCGAGCCGAGCAGCACCAACAGCAGCACCGGCGGCGACGACTGGTCGTGCACCACAGGCGCGAGGCAGAGCCCGGCCAAGGCGTGCATGACGATCGCCAGCCAGAGGTGGTGCAGGCGCTGCGGCAGGCGCACGAAGCAACGACGCAGCCGGCGGAACAGGACGCAGGACAAAGAGCGATCACGGGGCATGGCTTCTCCTTCGTGAGGTGCGGCCGCAGGTGGCGCGGCCGAGCCTGCCCCAGTGCAGACGCCATGCCCGAGGATCGTCCCGGCGTGAGGCCGGTGCCACCGACGACATGGCCGGTGTCGGCAGATCCTGCCGGCACCGCGCGCGGCGCGTGCAGCGGACGGGTCCGAACGTGGCGACGGTCGACGTCGCATCGCCACGACGCGCGACGCGCCGCCGTCAGCTGCCCGGCGTCGTCACCGAGACGTTGAAGTACTTCGCTGCGGGGTGGTGGCAGATCACCGCCGACGTGCTCTGCTCCGGCACCAGCTGCCATTCTTCGCTCAGCGACACGCCGATGCGCGCGGCCTGCAGCAGCGGCAGCAGCTTGCCCTGGTCCTCGATGTTGGGGCAGGCCGGGTAACCGAACGAATAGCGGCTGCCCTGGTACTTCTGCTTGAACAGGTCGTCGATGTCGGGCGCGTCGTCGGCGGCGATGCCGAGCTGCTGGCGCATGCGCTTGTGCCAGTACTCGGCGAGCGCTTCGGCACCTTCGACCGACAGGCCGTGGAAGTGCAGGTACTCGTCGTAGCGGTTGTCCTTGAACAGCCGTTCGCTGACCTGCGTCGCCACCGCGCCCATCGTCACCAGGGAGAAGCCGACGACGTCGAGCTCGCCGCTGCCGCGCTTCTGGAAGAAGTCGGCGAGGCACAAGCGGCGACCGCCGGGTTGGCGCGGGAAATCGAATCGGCACAGCTCCGTCGAGCGATCGGCCGGGTCGAGCACGACCAGCGAGTTGCGCTCGCTGAAACACGGCCAGTAGCCGTAGACGACGCGCGGCTCGAGCGACTTGTCGGCGCGCACGCGCTTCACCAGCTCGCGGAAGCGCGGTTCGACCGTCTGCTCGACGAAGCGCTGGAACTCCGCCTCGCTGCGCTTGCCCTGCCGGTACTGCCACTGCAACCGGTAGAGCGCCTTCTTGTTGACGTACTGCAGCACGGTGCCGAGGTCGAGCTCCTCGGGCGTGACCACCTGCGCGCCCCAGAACGGCGGCGTCGGCACCCGCTCGGCCGGCGCCACACCGCTGTCGGCGTACTCGGTGAATGCGTGCGCCAGCAGCTGCTCCTTCTCGGCGCGCGTCATGCGGCGGTGGCTCGTGATGCGCGGCGAGCTCGGCTCCCGCGTCATCGGCTTCGCCTTGGCGCGGCCGGTCAGCTCGTCCATGATGTGCAGGCCCGAGAACGCGTCGGCGCCGTAGTAGACGTGGCCGGTCGCATAGGCCGCGCGCAGGTCCTGCTCGACGTAGGCGCGATTGAGCGCGGCGCCGCCGCAGACGACCGGCGTGGTGATGCCGCGCTGCGCCATCAGCTCCAGGTTCTCCTTCATCACCACGGTCGACTTGACCAAGAGGCCGCTCATGCCGATGGCGTCGGCCTTGTGCTGCTTCGCCGCCTCGAGGATCTGGTCGACCGGCACCTTGATGCCGAGGTTGACGACGCGATAGCCGTTGTTGCTGACGACGATGTCGACGAGGTTCTTGCCGATGTCGTGCACGTCGCCGCGCACGGTGGCGAGCACCATGGTGCCCTTGGCGTCACCTTCGACCTTCTCCATGAACGGCTGCAGGTGGGCGACTGCCGCCTTCATGCACTCGGCGCTCTGCAGCACGAACGGCAGCTGCATCTCGCCGCTGCCGAACAGCTCGCCGACGACCTTCATGCCGTCGAGCAGCACGTCGTTGATGATCTCGAGCGGCTTGTACTTGCGCAGCGCCTCGTCGAGGTGCTTCTGGATGCCGTTCTTGTTGCCGTCGATGATGCGCTTCTTGAGCCGCTCCTCGATCGGCAGCGTGTTCTCGTCGGCAGCCCCCCCGAGGTCGACGCGCTTCTTGCCGGCGAAGCGCGCGATGAACGCGAACAGCGGGTCGTACCCGTCGCGGCGGCGGTCGTAGATCAGGTCGAGCGTGACCTTACGATCCTCGTCGTCGAGCTTGTGCGTCGGGATGATCTTGCTCGCGTGCACGATGGCGGCGTCGAGGCCGTGCCGGCGCGCTTCGGCGAGGTAGACCGAGTTGAGGATCTGCCGCGGATACGGATCGAGGCCGAAGCTGATGTTGCTGAGGCCGAGGATCGTGCGCACCCCGGGGATGTGCTGCTTGATGCGCTCGATGCCGAGCAGCGTCTGCACGCCGGCGTCGCGCGAGGCTTCGTCGCCGGAGCCGATGGTGAACGTCAGCGGGTCGAAGATCAGGTCGCCCGGGTTGAGGCCGTGACGGTTGACGACGATGTCGTAGAGGCGCTGCGCCACCGCCAGCTTGCGCTCGGCGGTCTTCGCCATGCCCTCTTCGTCGATCGTCAGGGCGACGAACATCGCGCCGTAGCGCCGCGCCAGCTCACACAGGCGGTCCGCCTTCTCCTCGCCGTCTTCGAGGTTGATCGAGTTGATGATGGCGCGACCCGGGATCACCTGCAGCGCCTTCTCGACGACGTCGATCTGCGTGCTGTCGACCATCACCGGCGCCGTCACCTGCTGCACCAGCGGCCGCAGCAAGGACAGCATGTCCCCAGCCTCGTCGCGACCGACGAACGCGGTGCAGACGTCGAGCACGTGCGAGCCTTCGTGCACCTGCTCCTTCGCCATCTGCAGCATGCCCTCGAGGTCGCCGGCGAGCATGCACTCGCGGAACTTCTTGGAGCCGTTCGCATTGGTGCGCTCGCCGACGATCAGCGGACCGGAGTCCTGATCGAGCGGCACCGAGTGGAACAGGCTGCTGAGCTGCGGCTGGTAGTCGACCGGCCGATCGCGCGGCACGAGGCCTTGCACCGCCTGCGCCATCGCCGCCACGTGTTCGGGCGTGGTGCCGCAGCAGCCGCCGACGACGGCGATGCCGTGCTCCTGCACGAAGCGCACCTGGAAGCGCGCCAGCTCCGCCGGCGTCAGGTCGTAGACGGCGCGACCGCCGACGTTGCGCGGCAGGCCGGCGTTGGGCATCACCATGACGCTGCGCGTCGAGGCGCGGCCGAGGTGGCGCACCGACTCCTGCATCAGGTCCGGGCCGGTCGCGCAGTTGAGGCCGACGACGTCGACCGGCAGCGCTTCGAGCGTGGTCAGCGCCGCCTGGATGTCGCTGCCGACCAGCATGGTGCCGGTGGTCTCGATCGTCACGGTGCAGAAGATCGGCACTTCGCGGCCGAGCTCGGCCATGGCGTCGCGCGCCGCCAGCACGGCGAGCTTGACCTGCAGCAGGTCCTGGCAGGTCTCGATGTCGAGGCAGTCGACGCCACCGGCGATCAGGCCCCTGGCGTAGACCTTGTAGGCGTCGAACAGCTCCTGCGGCGCGATGTGGCCGAGCGTGACGAGCTTGGTGCCCGGTCCCATCGAGCCGGCGACGAAGCGGCGGCGCTGCGGTGTCGAGAAGCGCTCCGCGCTGCGGCGCGCGGCCTCGGCGGCCAGGCGGTTGAGCTCGAAGGCGCGGCTGCCGAGCCCGAACTCGTCGAGCACGTACGGCATGCCACCGAACGAGTTGGTCTCGACGACGTCGGCACCGGCGGCGAAGTAGCGGTCGTGGATCGCCTCGATCACGTCGGGCCGCGTCTCGACCAGCAGCTCGTTGCAGCCCTCCAGGCCGCGGAAGTCGTCGAGCGTCAGGTTGGCCGACTGGATCTGGGTGCCCATGCCGCCGTCGAACACGAGCACGCGTTGGCGCAGGACGCGCAGGATCGGGAACTGGTCGAGACGGGCTCGGGGGTCGAAACGGGGGTTCATCAGGCGGTTCGGGCGAGGCAGCATAAGCACTTCGGCCGCCCGTTCGCGTCACGAAAGGCTCATTGCCCGGCGTGGTGCGCCCGCGAGTCCGGCTCGACATCGAGCGGCGGCGGCACCACCACCCCCGCCATCAAGAGGCCGGCGACGATGGCGCCGCCGACCACCAGCATGTGCAGCAGCAGCGGCACGCTGGCCGCGTAATCCCCGGTCACCGCCGTGCGCAGCCCCTGAAAGCCGAGGCTGCCCGGCACCAGCAACAACAACCCCGGCGTGCGCAGGGTCGCCGCCGGCTGCCGGCGGAAGCGCGCGAACAGGTTGGCGGCACCCGCCACGACCAACGCAGCCAGGAAGGCACCGAGCTCGGAGCCGAGCAGTTCGCCGCCGAGACGCGCGCCGCCGTAACCGAAGGCGATCGCCAGCAGCACCCAACCGGTCTGCCGCCGCGTCGCGCCGAGCAGGATCGTGAAGGCGAGCCAGGTCGCGGCCAACGCGGCGATCTGCCACGGCCAGGCCAATGGCACCAGCAGCGGCGGCGGCACCGGCGCGTGCAACATGGCGGCCATGCGGTCGCCGAGGCCGACGCCGACCACCATCGTCAACAGGGTGGCCAGCGTGCCGAGCAGGCGCGCGCTGCCGGCGGCGAGGTGGCGCATGGCGAGCTCGGCCAGCGCCGTGGTGAACGAGAAGCCCGGCAGCAAGACGACGATCGCGGCGACGGTGGCGATCACCGGGTCGACGCCGAGCCCGAACGCCGCCGCGGTGTGCAGGAGGAAGGCCGCCAGCGCGCACGCCAGCGGCGCCACCACGTCGGCGAACCGCGGCCGTCGGCGCGCCAACCAGGCCAGAGCCCCGACGACGAGGCCGGCGGCCGCCGCGCCGAGCACTTCCTTGGAGCCGCCGCCGAACAGCGGCGCCGCACCGGCGCCGGCCAGCACGTGGGCGAGCACGTCGCGCACGCCGCCGCCGCGCTCGGGCCGCGCCAGCACCTCACGTACCATGAGGAGGCCGCGCTCGGGCGGGCATTCGCCACGCACGACGCGGTCGCGGATGGCGTAGAGCTCGGCGAGCTTGCCGAGGTGGTGATCGCCCGGCAGCACGCGCATCAGCGTCGTCTTCGCTTCCTGACCGATCGGCGCCAACGAGGCGAAGATCGCCGTCGGCGTCGAGAAGAAGGCGCCGTCGAGGCCGAGTGTCCGGCCACACGCCTGCATGGTGTCCTCGACGCGGTAGGACGGGCTGCCGAGCGCGTGCATGGCGCGGCCGAGTTCGAGCACGAACTGCTGGGCGGTCACGGCCTGGAACCTAAGGCATGACCGGTGCCTCGGCGACGGTCACTTCGTGTGCTTCGGATACCGCCAGCGACCGAGGTGCTCTTGCGACCAGGTGTAGAAGAAGCGGATGCCACGATCACCTTCGCCGTTGCCGTCGCCGCCCATCTCGAGGTTCGGCCCGGTGCCCTGCCGGCCCCGCACGTCCTCGGCGTAGCAGCTGCGGAACAGCATCGCGGCGCGCGGTGCCGCGGCGAGGTACTTCGTCCACACGGCGTCGAGACGCCGCTTGCTGATCGGGTGGAACACCCCTTCGTTGCCGCTGAGGTCCTCGTCGGGCGTCTCGGTGTTGACGACGAAGCCGTGCTCCGGGATCGGCAGTTCCTCGTGGATCATCTGGATGTCGCAACCCGGGAAGTCGACCGCGGAGCCGTTCAGGTGGTTCGGTACGATGCCGACCTCGATGGCCGGCGCCTGCGCCTTCCACCATTGCGCCAGCTGCGCCTTCTTGGCGGCGCCGTCGGGCTCGCGGAAGAGCTCATGGTCGACCCGGGTCGGGTGATGGAACTCCTGGTAGAGGTTGACCATCACATTGCGCAGCCGCCGCGCCTCCAGGAAGCGGGCGACGCTCTCGACCGCGTTCTTCACCGCGGCCTCGTCACGCAGCAGCTGGTCCTTGCGCGGCATCATCAGCACCACGAGCACGACCATGCCGCGCGCGTCGGCGGCGCGGATCACCCGCTCCAGGCGCCGACCGAAGGCGGCGATCAGCTTGCCGTCCGGGGTGAACGCGTTCGGGCCGGCGTCGACGTCCGGGAAGCCACCGTTGGTGCCTTGCAGGCCGACGCTGATCAGGTTGATGCCGTGCTCGACCATGTTGTCGAGGTTGTTGCAGAGCCGTTCGGTCACCGCCGGGCTCATCAGCGAGTTGTTGACGCGCAGGCCCCACAACCGCACCGGTTCGCCGCCGAGGAACGGCAGCTCGCCACGCACCTCGAACTCGCGCGTCGCCACCGGCTCCGCCGCGGCCCCGGCTCCGGCCGCCGCGTTCGGCACCGGCACGTGCACCGGATACTGCCAGCGGCCGACGTGGTCGCGCACCCATTCGTAGAAGAAGCGCACGCCACGATTGCCCTGCGTGTCACCGGCACCACCGACCTCCGGGTGCGGCGCGGTGCCACTGTGATTGCCGACGCCCTGCACGAAGGCGGCGTGGAAGAAGATGCCGGCGTTCTCGGCCGCGTGGTAGCGCTCGCAGTCGGCGAGCACGGCTTCGACTGCACCGGGCACGAACACGCCGTCGTTCTCGTAGGCGTCCTGCTTCTGCATCTCGACGTTGACGACATAGCCCACGGTCGGGATCGGCATGCTCTTCTGGATGATGTGCACGCCCATGCCGGGGAACGTGCTGGCGGTCGTCGACTTCTCGTACGGACAGACGCCGACCTCGATGTCGGTCGTCACCTCCCGGAACCAAGCGCAGAGCTCGGCCTTCTTGTCGGCGCCGCCCGGTTCCCGCAGCATCGGGTGGTCGGCGCGCTCGGTGTGGTCGAACTCGTGCATGAGGTCGACGAAGACGTTGCGGAGACCGCGTGTCTGCAGGAAGCGGCCGGTGTCCTGGATCGCCCGCCGCAACGCGCCATCGGCCAGCAGCAGTTGGTCCTTGCGCGGCGAGCAGACCCCGACGCAGACGACCATGCCGCGGCGGTCGCATTCGCGGATCAGCCACTCGAGGCGGGCCGCGAAGTCCGGCTTCAGCGCGCCGTCGCGCGAGAAGGCGTTGGGGCCGGCTTCGGCATCGGGCCAGCCACCGTGGCTGCCCTGCAGGTAGACCGCGATGGCATTGATGCCGTGCTCGTTCCAGGAGTCGAGCGCACGCACGTGACGCTCGGTCACCGCAGGGCTCATCAGGGCGTTGCCGCTGCGCACGCCCCACAACTCGAAGGGGTGGCCGCCGAGGAAGGCACGGTCACCGCGGATCTCGAACTCGCGGGTCGGCGCGGCGACGGCGGCGACGGGCGGCGCCTGGGCGATCGCGGCCAGGGGGAACAACAGGACCGGCAGCATGCCAATGGAGAGGTTCATGGGGATCTCAGAAGCGATGGGTGACGCCGAGCTGGAACACCATGCTCGCGGGAGCGCCGGGGAAGATGCCGCGCGCGGTACGAGGTTCGAAATACTCCTCGTCGAAGATGTTCCGGCCGCCGATCATCAACGACACCTCGTTCTTGTCGTCGATCTTGGTGTCCCAACCGGCGCCGCAGTTCCACAACGAGTAGGACGGGCGCCGGCCGAGCGTGCCATTGGCGTTGATGTCGACGGTGTTCGCGGCATCGGTGAACGCCGGACCGACGTAGACGCCGTCGACGCCGACCCACAGACCGGTGGCGGCATGGTGAGAGCGCGCGCCCCAGGCCGCCAGCCAGTCCGGCACGCCGGCGAAGTCATTGCCGTCGAAATCGCCATTGGTGAACTTCGATTCGCTCCACGTGGTCGTGCTCCACAGCTCGACCCCGGGCAATCCGGCCGCGGTCAGGTCGCTGGTCAAGCCGAGTTCGACGCCGCGGTGGCGCGAGCTGCCGGCGTTGACGAACACGTCGAACTGGTCCGGGTCCTGCACCAGTCGATCGCTGTAGTCGATGTGGAAGAAGGTCAGGTCGGTGCCGAGCAGGCCGTCGAGGCCGCGCGTGCGCGAGCCGACCTCGTAGACCCAGGCGTACTGGGCGCTGATGTCCTGCGGGTTGGTCGTGATCGAGATCTGCGGGGCCTGCGGCGCGGCGAACGTGCTCTGCACGCCGCCGAACAAGGACCATGCGTCGTTCATGCGGCGCGCCAGCGAGAGCCCAGGCAGCACCTCGGCGAAGTCCTTGTCGACGTCGACGCCGGTGAGGCGGTCGCGGCCGTCCATCTGCACGTACTCGAGCCGCACGCCGGGCGTGACCGTCCACTCGTCGAAGCAGAACCGGTTCTCGATCCACGCCGACCCGGTGTAGTAGTCGTACTGCGCCTCGCTGCGGTGCAGCTGGGTGCTGCCGTCCACGAAGTAGCGCGACACCGTGCGCACGATGTCCTCCTGCAGGTAGCGCAGGCCGACGTGGAGCTCACCGGTGCCGCCGGCGATGGCGTAGGAGTGCGTCAGCTGCGGCTGCACCGCGAACGTGCGCATGGGCCGCGGCGTGGTCTGGATGTAGGAGAGGTTGTTGGTGGCGCCGTAGAAGGTCGGTGAGCCGAGGAAGAACGTACGATTGCCGTCGTACCAGTAGGTGATGAACTCGAACAGCGTGTTGCCGTCGACATCCCATTCGAGCTTGAGGTTGGCCCGGTCCTGATCACCGGAGAAGCGGTTGTGCGGCGACAGCGTCTGCTCCGGGTCGCGCTGGTACTCGGCGAGGGTGAGGCCGTCCGCCAGCCGGCTCGCCTCGTCATAGGTCTCCACCTGCCCGAACACCCGCACCGTCTCCGACAACTCGTACCGCGCCTTGAAGGCGTAGTTCTTCATCTCGTAGTCGCCGCCGTCGCGGAACGTCTCGCCTTCCTTGTAGACGGCTTCGAACAGCGCCCCGAACTTGCCGTAGGTGCCGCCGAACGCCGCGTAGGCGGACATGTCGTCGAAGGTGTCCCAGCGCAGGCGCGTGAAGAGGGTCGACTCGACCGGGATCGGCCGGGTCAGGAAGTTGACGACGCCGCCGACGTTGTTCGGGCCATAGCGGACCGCGCCGCCGCCGCGCTGCACGTCGACGGCGTAGACACGTTCGAGGGAGAACGGGAACAGCGAGTTGCCAGGGCCGCCATACGGCGCCGGTGCCAACGGGATGCCGTCGGCATACATGCCGAGGTTGATGGAGCGCCAGGCACCTTCGGCGCCGTTGGTGACGCCGCGGATCGTGATGTTGGGCAGTGAATCGCTGCCGGTCTCCTCCTGGATGAACACGCCCGGGGACCGGCGCATCAGCTCCTGGATGTTCAACGAGCCCGCTTCGCGCACCTCGCGCGGCCCGATCAGATCACGCGCCCCGGGATTGTCGATCGGGACCTCGGTGAGTTGCCGTTCGGCCGCCTCGGGCGACTCCGTGACGAGCACCTCGGGCAGACGGGCATTGGCACCAGGCTGCTGGGGCTTCGCGGCGGGATCCGGCGCGGCCGGCGGCGACTGCGGCGTCGACTGCGCAGAAGCGGCGACGGCGATCCCGGCGGCGAAGGCGGCGAGACGAAGCAAGGGGGCGGTGGTCAGGGGACCCGAGACGGGACGAACGAACCGGGAGGACGAAGAGGGCATCGGTGGGTGCGCGCCGGCAGCTGCCGGGGAGAGCGCGCCGCCGCCCGGGCAAGGCTCGTGCCCGACGTCGACGGCGCGTTCCCCGATGGCGGCCGAAGGACGTAGGCGAGGACCATCGGCGGTGCCGCGGCGACGGTCGCGCGCCAGGGCCTCCCGCCAGCGGGCCGAGGGCAGCACCTGCCGCGGTGCGCGAACACGTCACACATCGGTGACACCGCGCAACGCCAACGACCCACTGGTTCGTCGCGAGCCGACCGTTCCCTCCTCGCCGGAAGCGCATGCGAGCACCAGCCGGGCTGCAAACGCGAGGCGCACCGGACCTGGAAGCTGCGGGTATGGTGGTTGCTGAGACCGCGCGTGCCCTCACCCCATCGTCATCAACCAGGCTCGGCCCGTCTGTCCGGCGCCGGCTCGTTGCTGGGCTCGGTGGTCCTGCACGGCATGCTGATCGCCGCCAGCATCATGCTGTCCCACTCGCCGACCCGGTCGGTGTGTGATGCGCCGATCGCCTTCGCAGTCACGCCCTCGCTGTTGAGCCAGGAGTCGCCACCGGAGGCCGTCCCGCCACCGCCACCGTGTGAAGTGCAGGCCGAGCCGGACGACCTGGAGCCGCCGTTGCCGGTGCCCGCAGTTGCCGAGATCCCGCCGCCCGCGCCGGCGGCGGTCTGCACCGAGCCCTTGTTGGACCACGAACCGCCGCCGCCCTCGCCGTTGGCGCAGTTGGCCCGGCAGCGGGTGACGCGGCGGGCCGCACCGCTGCTCGCCGAGCTGACGGCGCCGCGGGAATTGGCGTCGCCACCGGCCCCGACGCCGCCGTCGCCGGCACCTTCGCCGGCCCGCCCCGAGGTGCTGGTACCGGTGCCCGGCGAGAACCCGAGCCCCGACTACCCGGCTGGCGCGCGCCGCCGCGGCGTCGAAGGCACCGTGATCGTGCGCATCCTGGTCGCCGCCGACGGCCTCGCCGCCGACTGTTCGATCCTCACCAGCAGCGGCAACGCCCTGCTCGACGACGCCGCCTTGCGCGCGGCACGACGCTGGCGGTTCCAGAGTGGTCCGGGCGTGGTCGAGCAGCCTTTCCGCTTCGAACTGATCGTCGCCAGGGCGAAGGCCTGACGCACCGTTCAGCGGGCCGAGCGGACTAGCGCAAGCTCTCGATGCGGCCGGCGGCGTCGACGATCTGCGTGATGCGCAGGCCGTAGGTGTCGTCGACCAGCACCACCTCGCCGCGCGCGACGAGCTTGCCGTTGACGCGCAGGTCGACCGGCTCCTCGGCCTTCTTGTCGAGCGCGATGACGCTGCCGGGCACCAGCTTGAGCACCTCGTCGAGCGTCATCTGCGTGCGGCCGACCTCGACCGAGATCGGGATGTCGACGTCGAGCAGCAGATCCAGGTTGCGGGCGTTGTCGCCGGCGGTGCCGAGGCCGAGCTGGCCGAAGGCCACCGGCTGCACGGCCGCGGCCGCGAGTTCTGCGCCCGCCTGCGCCACCTTGGCGGCGTCGAAGGCCGCATCGCCGAAGTCGGAGGGGTTGCTCATTGCCTACTGCGCCATGACATCGGCCACTTGCACGCCGAACCTGTTGCCGATCCGGCCGACGTGGCCGGTGAACTTGGGCTTGCCCATGACCGGCACGATCGCCGGCTGGCCGAGCCGGGTCGCCAGCGGCACCACGTCGCCTGGCTGCAGCTGCAGCAGCTGGCGCAGGCGGATGTTGGCCTGGCCGAGCTGCACGGCGATGTCGATCGGCATGTCGTTGACGTTCTTCTGCAGCGAGGCCTTCATGGCCCCGGGCTCGTGCCGGGTGATGGAGTCGCGGCAGAAGCGCTCCAGCAGCGGTTCGATCGAGGCGAACGGGATCACCAGGCGCAGGTCGCCGATCAGGCAGTCGCCGGTCGACTGGAAGTAGACCGACAGCACGACGTCCTGCGACGGCAGGATCTGCGCCATCGACGGGTTGCAGAAGCGGTTCTGGATCGACCACTTCAACTGCACCACCTCGGCGAGCCCCTCGCAGATGCGATCGAGGCACGGCCCGATCAGCGCTTCGGCGACGGTGTGCTCGGCGGTCGTGAAGTCCTTCGGCACCTTGGTCACCTTGCCGGAGCCGCCGAGGATGCGGTCGACGGCGCCGTAGAGCAGGCTGGTGCTGGCGGTCAGCACCACCGGCAGCTTCCACGGCTCCATCTGCACGATGTAGATCGCCACCGGGCCGGGCAGGTGCTCCAGCCAGGTGCCGTAGCGCATCTGCTCGACGGCGACACAGTCGCAGCGTGTGTCGAGACGCAGGCGGTCGCTGATCGTGGCCGACAGCAGCTTGCCGGTGCTCTCGAAGTAGCGCTCGATGCCGCGCATCTGCTCGCGACCGAGGCGGTTCGGCTTCAGCAGGTCGATCGTGCTGACGACGCGATCGTCGGCGCCGACGGAGGGGACGGCGGGCGCGGCGATCCCGGCCGGTTCGGCCTCGAGATTGGCACCTTCGCTGCGGAACATGTCCAGCAGGGTGTCGATCTCTTCGTTGCTGAGGATCTCGTTCACGGGGGTGGTCCTGGGCGTCGACAGGCGACGCGGCGGTCACTGCGTCTGGATCTTGTCCCAGACGATCTTGGTCACGTGGGCGACCTTCTCGCCGTCCACGACCGGGAACAGCGAGTCGTCGAGGCAGCTGATGAGGTCCTTCTCGAGCAGGCGCATGCCGGTCTCCAGGTTGAGCTCCTCGTAGCTGCGCGCCTTGAGCATCAGCAAGGTGTTCGACTTGGCGTCGTCCCAGTGCGCCTTCAGCGCCTCGACGGCTTCGGCCTTCTGGTCCTCGCGCACCGTGTAGCGGAACTTGAAGGCCAGGCGGGCGCTGCCCTTGCCGGCGCGGGTGGCCGGGTTGAACTCGTGCAGGATGATGTCGGGGCAGCCGACGTCGACGTACTCCTTCGGCTTCTCCTCGACCTTCTTCTCGATGGTCTTCGGTGGCACCGCGAACACGACACCGGCGCCGCCGACGATGGCGCCGAGCGCGATCATGACGATCGGTGGCAAGCCCTTCTTCTTGCCGCCCTCGGCCTTGCCGTCCGCTTCCTTCTTCTTGTCTTCGGCCACGTGGTTCCTCGTTGGCGCCGCCGATCCTGAGCCGTGCCCTTATCGGCAGCGCACCGTGCGGGTGTTGAAGTCTTCATCGCCCGCCGTGCGGGCGCCGCCGTCACTTCTTGCCGGCGCCGGAAGCCTCCTTGCTGACGCGCAGTCGGCGCGCCATCACGTCCTGCATGGTCGGCGTCGGCAACAACGCCAGGATCTCGTTGACGACGTCCGCCTCCATGAACTCGAACAGCTTGACGACCTCGTCCTGGCCCTTCTCCGACTTCCACTTGTCGACCACGATCTCGGCCGCCTTGGCGCGCTCGAAGGCCGCCAGCGACTCGGCGTTGCGTTTGAGGCCGGCCACCTCGTCCTTGCGCACCAGCTTCACCTGCTCGCCGAACTCGACGATCTTGGCGTCGAGCCGGCGCTGCATCTCCTCGATCTTGTTGCGCTCCTCGCCGAGCACCTTGAGCCGCTGGGCGATGTCCTCGGCGAGCTGGTTGAGGTCCTGTTCGCGCAGGTCGAGGGCGGTCTCGCGCTGCTTGATGCGCTCCATCAGGCCCTGCACCCGCTGCCACGCCTCGTTGACCTGCGCCGGGGTGATGCCCGCCGGCAGCCCTTCGAAGCGGAAGTACTCACCGGGCCGGTAGCCGACCTTGCCCTGGCTGCGCAGGCGCTGCGCCGCCTGGTCGAAGTCCTGCTCGGGCGTCGAGTGTGCGGTCTCCCCGGCCGGCTTGCCGTGCGCGGTCTTGCCGTCGCCGTGACCGGCGTCGGCAGCATGGTCACCTTCGGCGCCGTGGCCGGCGTCGGCGCCGGCGTCGCCGCCACCGTGCTCACCACCACCCCCACCATGGCCACCGCCGGCGGGCTTCTCGGTCTCGAAGATCGACTTGCCCTCCTCACGCTTGGTCGCCTTCGGCACCTGGCGCTTGTTCGGGTCCTGCCCCTGCGGCTCGGCCTCGCCCGTGTGCGCGGCGTCGACGGCCGCCGGCGGCGGCCCGTCGTGGGCCGCGTCGGCCGCCGCCGCGTGCGCGGCCGCGGCTTCACCACCGGCCGCTGCATCGTGGGCCGCATCGCCGGGCTGTCCCTCGGCGCCGTGCTGACCGTCCGCCGCCGCGTCCACCGGCGGCGGCGGCGCCGGGAAGAGCTTGTTGAGCAGCGGGATGTTGGCGGTGCCTTCGTGGTCGAGGCGACCGGTGGCCGCGAGGCCGCCGAGCAACGAACCGACGAACAGGACGAGGCCGATCACGACCTTGACGAGGATGCTCATCATGCTTCTTCACCTCCGAGCTGCGCCGCTGCGGCGCCGCGGCTCAGCACCGCGAGTTCATCGATCTCCGCCTGCTCCGCACGCTGCACGTCCTGGCGCCAGACCTCACGCTGCTGGTCGCGCAGCCGTTGCAGGGCCTTCAGGTCGCGCGCCTTCTGCGCGTAGTCGGCCCGGGCGACGTCGACCTTCTGCTGCGCCTCGAGGCGCTGCTTGCCGAGCCGCCACATCAACCGCCGCAGCCCCGTCTCGAGCCCACGCGCGAGGTGGCCAACGGCGTCGGTGCGCACCCCCTGCTCCCCGCAGTCGCGCACGCCGGCGGTGGCCGCCGCGAGCCGCTGCTCGATGCCATCGAGCGTGCCGAGCGCCGCCGCCAGCTCGCGGCGCGCGCTGCGCTCGAGCTGCGAGCGCAGGCGCAGCAGCGGGGCCAGGCGGAAGCGGAATCGTCGCATGCGTGCCGTATCGGCCGTGGCATGGGCGGAAGCTGAGCGGAATCCCGCCGCCCGCCGCCGCCGCCGTCGGCTGCCGCCACGTTCGTGGTCAGCTGCCGGCGATCTGCTGCAGCAGGCGCTGGGTCTCGGCCGCCGGCCGCGACTCGGTGCCGTGGAACAGGAGCCCCTCGATGTTGCCGATGCGCTGCAGGGCCTGGTCGAGCAGCGGATCGGCGCCGCGGCGGTAGGCGCCGACGGAGACGAGGTCGCGATTCTCCTCGTAGTGCGCCAACAGCTCGCGCAGGCGGCGAGCGCGGCGCTGGTGGTCGGGTCCGGTGACCTTCGGCATCAGACGGCTGATCGAGGCCAGCACGTCGATGGCCGGGAACTTGCCCCGTTCGGCGATGCGGCGGCTCAGCACGATGTGGCCGTCGAGGTAGCCGCGCAGCGCGTCGGCGACCGGCTCGTTCATGTCGTCGCCGTCGACGAGCACGGTGAACATGCCGGTGATGGTGCCGCGACCGTCGCTGCCGAGCCGCTCGACCAGCCGCGGCAAGGAGGCGAACAGGGACGGCGGGTAACCACGCAACGTCGGCGGCTCGCCGGCGGCGAGGCCGACCTCGCGCACCGCCATCGCGTAGCGCGTCACCGAGTCCATCATGAACAGCACGTCGGCGCCCTGGTTGCGGAACGCCTCGGCGATGGTGACCGCGGTCAGCGGCGCCTTCAGCCGCAGCATCGGCGCCATGTCCGAGGTGCAGGCGACGACGACGCTCTTCTGCAGGCCTTGCGGGCCGAGCGCCTCGGTGACGAACTCGCCGACCTCGCGGCCGCGTTCGCCGATCAGCGCGATGACGTTTACCTGGCCGGCGCCGCTGCGGGCGATCTGGCCCATCAGCGTCGACTTGCCGACGCCGGAGCCGGCGAAGATGCCGATGCGCTGGCCCTTGCCGCACGTCAGCAGGCCGTCGATGGCGGCGACACCGGTCTCGATCGGGCGTTGGATCGGCTCGCGCTGCAGCGGCGACGGTGCTTCGCCGGTCAACGGCCGCATCGAACCGACCAGCGGCGGTCCGCCGTCGAGCGGTCGGCCGAGCGCGTCGACGACGCGGCCGAGCAGGCCGGCGCCGACCGGCACGGTCAGCGGGCGGTGTTCGTTCTGCACGCGGTCCCAGGGCGCCACGCGGTTGGCGTCGCCGAGCGCCATCACCACGGTGTCGTCCCGGTCGAAGCCGACGACCTCGGCGGGGATGCGCACGCTGCCGCCGTCGGCGGCGATCGTGCAGGCATCGCCGATCGCGGCGCGCAGGCCGGCGACGTGGATGGCGATGCCGCGGATGGCCTTGACGCGGCCCTCGGCCAGCGGCCGGTTGAGCGTGCGGGCGACGTCGACCGCGCGCTGCAGGTTGGCCGGCAGGGTCACGACGCGGCCTCGCGGCGGACCTCGTCGCAGATGCGCTCGAGCACCTCGCGCGGGTCGTAACGAAGCCGGCCGGCGCCGGTCTCGGCGCGCACGGCGCCGCGCGCCATGGTGGTGTCGGCGACGAAGCGCGCCAGCTCGAGCTCTTCGTGCAGCTCCGGCATCGCCGCCAGCCGCTGCTGCACCGGTTCGAGGTCGGCCGGGTGGACGCGAACGACGAGATCGGCGCGGTCGCTGCCATGCACGCAGTCGCGCAGGCAGCGCGCCACGGTCGGGGTCGGGTCGACGAGGCCCCGTTCGAGCGCGGCGCCGACGAGCTCGCGGGCGACGGCGAGACCGAGCTCGACGGCGATGCCGGCGACCTGGTCGACGCCCTGCTGCACCAGCCCCGGCACGGCCTCGACGGCGCGCCGCGCCTCTGCGACGAACGCGCGCAGCGCCTCGCTCTCGGCGGCCCGCGCCGCTTCCCGCTGCTTCAGGTCGAACAACGTCTGCACCCGGGCGGCGGCCGGCGTGCCGCCGCTGCCGCGACGCGCGTGCAGGCGCACGGCGACGAGGCGGGTGGTGAGCGGCAGCGTCGTGGTCTCGGTCATGTCACACCATCTGCTCGGCGGCGCCGCCGGCCTTGATGTCGCCCTTGTCCATCAGGTCGCGGATCATCTTCAGGATCTCCGCCTGCGCCGCCAGCACGTCGGACAACGGCGTCGGCCCGAGGTTGTCGCGCTCCTCACGCACCATGTCGGAGGCGCGCTTGCTGAGGTTGCCGAGGATCGCCTGCTCGACCGGCGGGATCGCCGCCTTGAGCGCCACCGCGAGCTGCCGCGAGTCGACCGCGGCGAGGATCTTCTGCATCGACTTCTTGTCGAGCTTCTGGATGTCGTCGAAGGTGAACATCTCCTCGCGGATCGCCGACGCCACCTCGGCATCGGTGGTCTCGATCTTCTCCAGCACGGCCTTCTCGCCGCCGCCGAGGTTGTTGAGCAGCGACGCCGCCGCCTTGATCCAGGCCTTCGGCTCGCTGCGCAGCGTGGTCAGGCCGAGGTCCTTGACCTTCTTGCGCATGACCTCGAGCACGCGCTGTACGACGTCGGCCGGCGTACGATCGAGCGTCGCCACCCGCTGTACGAGGTCGGCGCGCAGGTCCTCTTCGACGAACTTCAGCACCTCGCCGCCCTTCTTGCGATCGAGGTGGGCCAGGAACACGGCCGCGATCTGCGGGTGCTCCTCGACCAGCAGGCTGGCGAGGTCGGCGGCGGTCAGCGCCTCGAACATCGCGAACGGGCGCTTGGCCAGGATGTCGCTGTTGGCCCGCCGCGCCACGTCGGTGCTGCGCTCCTCGCCGAACGCGCGCGACAGCACGGTGCGCATGAGCCCGCTGACGTCGCCGAGCGCCATGCCACCCTGGCGCATGCGCTGCACGGTGTTCTGGAACACCGCGCGGATCGAATCGCGGTCGACGGCCATCTCCTGCAGCTCCTGCATCGCCCGCGTCACCTTGTCGACGCCGTCGTCGGAGAAGTTGCGCAGCAGCTTCGCCGCCAGCTCCTGGTCGATCGACAGCAGCAGCATCGCGACGAGCTTGTCGGGAGCGAGGTTCTTGGTGGTGTCCGCCATGGCGCCTGCCTCAGGCCTTCTGCTCCATCAGCCACGCCTCGAGCAGCTTGGCGAGCGCGGCCGGATCACTGGCGATGGTGCGCTCGATCTCACGCCGCATGCGCTTCTGCTGCTCCTCGGGCGGCAAGGTCGACTCGTCGACCTCGACCTTCGCGGCCGTCGCCGGCGCGGCTTCGGCCGCCGCCGCCTTGGGCACACGCTTGAACATGCCGCGCAGGAACAGCACGACGACGAACACGCCGAGCACCTGGCCGATCGTCGGCGCCCAGCGCTGCAGCTTGTCGAGCATGCCCGGTCCCGCCTCGACCGGCGCCTCCGGCTCCAGCGGCGCGAAGGTGCCGGCCATGGTGCTGAAGGCCTCGGCCTGGTCGCGCGTGGCGTCCCAGCCGACGATCGCCTTGACGGTGTTCTCGAGGTCCTTGGCGTTGAAGCCCGCCGCCGACTGCGCCAGCGACGCGTCGTAGATCAGGGCCACCGACATGCGCTTGATGTCGGGCATCATCTTGCCGCTGCGACGCTCGCCGATCTCGGTGACGAACTCACGGTCGAGGGTCTCGTTCTTGCGCCCGCTGGCGTCGGCCGCCTGGCCGCCGTTGCCACCGCCAGCGCCGCCGCCCCCCGGCGTGCTGTCCTTCGAGGTCTTCTCCGAACGCACGACCTTGCCGTCGGGCAGCACCTTCTCGCTGCGCACCTCCCATGACGGGTCGAGCTCGATGGTCACCGCCACCGAGGTCTTGCCGGGCCACAGCTGGTCGAGGCGCTCCTGCGCCTTCATCGTGCGGTCGTCGCTGAGCTTCTGCTGCAGGGCCAGGAACGCGTCCGAGCTGCCGCCGCCGCCGGTGCGGTCGGCGTCGTAGCGCCAGCGTTGGCTGCCGGCGGCGCTGACGACGGTGATGTTCTTCAGCGGCACCATCAGCTGGGCGGCGACGAGGTCGGCGGCGCTGGCGGCGATGTTGTCGAACGCCACGCCCTGGCGCAGCTTGAGCGCGATGGTCGCGGTCGGCTTCTGCTCCTCCTCACGATCGCGGAACGCAGTGGCGCGGCGCGGCCGGCTCGCCGTCACGGTGGCGTCGAGCACACCTTCGAGGCTCGACAGGACCGCCGAACGCGCCAGCGCGATCGACGCCATGTCGAGGCGGTAGGCCTTGGTCTCGGAGTCCTCGATCAGGCTCGCGCCGCCGCCGATCGCCGGCGCCTGGGTGCCGGTGAGGCCGGCCTTGGCGATGGCGATGTTGGCGGCGCCGACCTTGGCGCGCTCGACCATGAACGAACGGTTGTCGGCGCCGTAGGTCCAGGTGATGCCTTCGCTCTGCAGCGCCTGCTGCACGCGGCCGATGTCGTCGCCGTTCTTCGGCACGAACACGGTCTCGTAGCTCGGCCGTCCGGCGAACCAGACGACGCCGCCGAGCCCGGCGAGCGTGGCGAACAGCACTGCAGAGACCACCAGCCGCTGGCCGCCGTCGAGGCGGGACCAGATGCCGCGGACCTGGCCTAGGATGTCGGTGAGGACGTTGCGCATGGGATCAGGAGACCGAACGCGAGAGTCGATCCCACGCGTCCATCAGTTTGTTGCGGACCTCGAGCATGAGGTTGAAGGCGACTTCGCTCTTGCCGGCGGCGACCAGCACGTCGTGGATCTCGACGTCTTCGCCGAGCGCGAGGCCGCGCGTCTTCTGCGCGGTCTCGTCCTGCAGCGACTGCACGTTCTCGATGGCGTCGGCCAGCGAGCTGGCGAACGACGGCGACGGCGACCGCACCAGGCTCGGGCCCTCGGGCGCCGTCGGCTCGACGCCTTCGCGCCCCTGCAGGCCCGGCAGCGCCGCGCGCAGCTCGCGCGTGAAGCGGTTCAGGTCGTAGCCGCCGAGCGGCGGCAGATCGAGTCCACTCATCGCTGGTCACCTCACTTGGACATGTTGGTGATGGTGTTCTGCAGCATCGAGCGATAGGTCCTGAGCGCGGTCAGGTTGGCGTCGAAGCTGCGTTCGATGGTCGACATGTCGATCAGTTCCTGGAACAGGTCGACGTTGCTGCCGAGCACCTTGCCGGTCTCGTCGGCGTCGGGGTGTCCGGGCTGGTAGAAGACGGGGAACGGCGACTGGTCCTCGACGACCTTGGCGATGGTGACGCCCTCGGGCACCAGGCCCTTGCCCGCCTTGCCGGCGGCCTGGGTCGCGTCGGCGAGCACCTCCTCGAACTGCACGGCCTTGCGGCGATAGGGCAGGTGCTTGTCGTTGCCCGTGCGATGCATGTTGCCGAGGTTGCTGGCGACGATCTCCGAGCGCTGCAGCTCGGCGCGCAGGCCGGAGGCGGCGATGTCGAAGCCGCGGAAGACGCCCTTCATCGGATCGCTCATCTGCATCACCTGCCGAGGATGGCCTTGTTGAGGGTCTGGAAGTAGGACCCGACGCGCCGCGTCATCACGTCGTGCAGCAGCGAGGTCTTGCCGAGCAGGGCGAGCTCCTCCATCAGCACGACGTTGTTCTGCTCCGGCGGGCCGCTGCTGTCGCGTTCGACGACCGGAGTCACCGTCGTCTCGTCCTTGCCCTTCGCCATCGCCTCCTTCAGCTCGTCCTCGAAGCGCACCACCATGCGCTTGAAGCCGGGCACGTTCTGGTTGGCGATGTTGTTGATCGACGCCTTCGTACGCGTGCTGAGCGCGTCGAGCATGCGCTGTGAGAAGGCGGTGTCGCGGTCGATGTCGATCATGGGATTGCCTGCTTTGCCCTTCAGCATCGGCGCGTGGCCCAGTCCGCCTTGAGACCGGAGGTTGCCGAATCGGCGCCACCGCGACAGCGGCCGGCTGTCGGGGAACTGCACGAGGAGATGTTCCCGCACGTTTGCCGGCCGGAGGGCCTCGGTATGCTGCGGCGGCGATGACGGCCGAGCCCTCCCCCGCCCCGCGCCCGCCGCAGCCCACGCACCTGCCGGCGACCTGCCCGCAGACGACCGTGGCCCCACCGTCACGGCGAGGCGCCGCGGCGGCCGGCGTGGAGGCGACGGCATGAGCAACCTGCGCCTCTCCGGCAAGGACGAACTGCTGGCGGCGTTCGACGAGGCGCGCGCGGCGACGCTCGGCGTGGCGACGGTGCTGGACGACACCCAGTGGCGCCCCCCCTACCACCCTGGCGTGCAGCCGGTGGCCTGGGACCTGCTGCACATCGGCTGGTTCGCCGAGTTCTGGCTGCTGCGCGGCCCGCACCGGCTGGACCTCGACGGCACCGTGCGCGCCGCACGCCACGAACGCATCACCGGCCCCGACGAACAGCTCGACTCGGCGCGCATCGGCCACCGCGCCCGCTGGGACCTGCCGCTGCCCGACCGCGAGGGCGTCTTCGACCGCCTGCAGCGCCAGTTGCTCGCCTGCAAGAACCGCGTCGCCGGCGGCCAGGGCAACGACCGCGACCTCTACCACGCCCGCTTCGCCGTGTTCCACGAGTTGGTGCACCACGAGGCGATGGTGAGCATGTGCGACCTGCTGAGCCTGCCTGCGCCGGCCGGCATGGGGATGCGCGTCTTCGCCGACGCGCCGCCGCTGACCATCGCCGCCGGCGAACACGAGATCGGCCGCCACCCCGACGAACTCGGCTTCGCCTTCGACAACGAGATGCCGAGCCGCGGCGTCGAGCTGGCCGCGTTCTCGATCGACCACGCGCCGGTCAGCAACGCGCGCTTCCTCGAGTTCGTGCGCGCCGACGGCTACCAGCGGGCGGAGTTCTGGCCGGGTCCGGCCGGGGTCTGGCTGCAGAAAGCAGGGCGGCAGGCGCCCGAACGCTGGCGCCGCCTGAAGAACGGCGACTACGCGCAGCGCTGGTTCTCCGAGTGGCGGCCACTGCCGCTCGCCGAACCAGTCGTGCACGTCAACGCCTTCGAGGCCGAGGCCTTCTGCCGCTTCGCCGGCCGTCGCCTGCCGCACGCCGCCGAATGGGAGGCCGCCGCCCCCCGGCTCGCCTGGGGCCAGTCGGTCTGGGAATGGACCGTGGACCCGTTCGCGCCGTATCCCGGCTTCCGACCGGGGCCCGACACGACCTACTCGACGCCGTGGTTCCACAACCACCGCGAGCTGCGCGGTGGCGCCTTCGCCACGCACCGGCTGCTGCACGATCGCCGCTACCGCAACTTCTACTTGCCGCAGCGCACCGACGTGTTCGGCGGCTTCCGCACCGCCGGCGACGCCTGACCGCACCGAGGGCGCCGACCGCTTGCGCACCCGCCGGGTCCGCCGCCAGAATCCGGCTCGTGATGATGGCCCGTCGGAGGTCCGCAGCGGACCGCGCGGCATGCCGGACCGAGCCGCCGACCAACGCCTCGTGGCGTCCGTCGCTGCATCGTTACCTGACCGCGCTGCTGATCGTCGCCGTCTGCACCGCGGCTTCCAGCCTGCTGAACCACCCGTTGGACCTCGGCAACGTCGTGGCGATCTACCTGCTGGGTGTCGTCGTCGTCGCCGCCTCCCTCGGCCGTGGACCGGCCGTCTTCGCCGCCCTGCTCGGCGCGCTCGCGGTCGACCTGTTGCTGCTGCCGCCGGTGTTCGGGCTGCTGCCGACCCACGCCCCCCACCTGCTGACCCTGGTGGTGATGCTGCTGGTGGCGTTCACCGTCGGCGGCCTCGCGGCGCGGCTGCGGGAGGAGCTGAAGTTGGCCACGGAACGGGAGCGCAACACCGCCGACCTGCACGGGCTGGCCCGCGATCTGGCGCGCGCCGCCGACGCCGCCGCGGTGGCGGCCGCCATCGACCGCCACGTGCAGAGCCGCTTCCGATGCCGCACTGCGCTGTTCGCGGCGCGCAATGGGGGACTGAGTGCGATCGGCCACGGCGACACGCCGCCCGACCCAGAGCTGCTCCTGGCCGCCAACGCCGCGATGCACGGCGAGGCGGAGGCCGCGCGCAGGCCCGGTCCGCCCGGCTCGTCCTGCCACGAACTGGCGACCGGCAAGGGCGTCGTCGGCGCACTCGTGGTGCGGCCGGTGCTCGGCGCCGGCGCGACCGAGGAACCGGACCCCGGCCACCTGCGTGCCTTCGCCAACCTGGCCGCGACCGCGCTCGAACGCACACTGTTCGCCGAGGCCGCCCAGGCAGCCGTGGTCACCGTCGAACACGAACGGCTGCGCAGCGCCCTGCTGAGTTCGGTGAGCCACGACCTGCGCACGCCGATCGCCGCGGTGATCGGCGCGTCGAGCACGCTGCTGCGCGAGCGGTCCCTCGACGACGACACCCGCACCAGCCTGCTCGAGAGCATCCACCAGATGGGCGCCCGGCTCGAGCGGCAGGTGCGCAACCTGCTCGACATGACACGCCTCGAGGCCGGCACCGTGCAACCCCGCTTCGAGTGGACCCCGGTCGAGGATGTGGTCGGGGCCGCGCTCACCCGCCTGGAGGAGCCGCTGCGCGACCGCGAACTCCAGGTGCAGGTCGCGGCCGATCTGCCGCCGGTCCCCGTGGACGGCATGCTGATCGAGCTGGTGCTCGTCAACCTGCTGGAGAACGCCCTGCGCCACACCCCGGGCCACGCGTCGATCACCTTGTCGGCCCGAGCGGACGGCGGCCACCTGCAGTTCGCGGTCGCCGATCGTGGCCCCGGCATCACCGGCCTGGTCGCGCAGCGGATCGCGGCGAAGCTGCAGGGCAACGCGGCCGGCGCCGGCGCCGGGCTCGGTCTCGCCATCTGCCGCGCGATCGTCTCCCTGCACAGTGGTTCGATCAGGTTCGAGGACCACCCGGGTGGCGGCGCGCGGTTCGTGGTCACCTTGCCGCTCGAACGCCCCTCCTTGCCACCACTCGTGCCCGTGCGGGCGGGGGAGGAATGAACGCCACCACCGGCCAGTCCACCAACGTGCTCGTCGTCGAAGACGAGGTGCACATGCAGCGCTTCCTGCGCGCCACCCTGCTCGCCAACGGCTATCAGGTCACCGAGGCGACCACTGGCGCCACGGCGGTGATGCACGCCACGCGCCACGTCCCCGACATCGTCGTCCTGGACCTCGGCCTGCCCGACGTCGACGGCTTCGCGGTGATGCGCGAGCTGCGGGCGTTCTCGAACCTGCCGATCGTGGTGCTGTCGGCGCGCGGCAGTGAAATGGACAAGGTGCAGGCGCTCGACGCCGGCGCCGACGACTACCTGACCAAGCCGTTCGGGGTCGGGGAGCTGCTCGCCCGGCTGCGGGCTGCGCTGCGGCGCGCCCTGACGGTGAAGACGGGCGGCGGCGAGCCGGTGTTCGAACGCGGGGCGCTGCGGGTCGACCTCGGCCGCCGCCAGGTGGTGCTGAACGGCGAGGAGCTCAAGCTGACGCCGATCGAGTGGAAGATGCTCAGCGTGCTGGTGGTCAACGCCGGGCGGGTGGTGACGCACCAGCAGCTGCTGCAGGAGGTCTGGGGGCCCCAGTGTGTGCAGGAGACCCACTACCTGCGCGTCTACATGTCCCAACTGCGCCGCAAGCTCGAACCCGACCCGGCGCGGCCGCAGTGCCTGCTCACCGAACTGGGCCTCGGCTACCGCCTGCGTGCGGACCGCTGATCGGGAACCTCGCCGAGGCCGTCACCGTCCTGTCGAGGCGCCGCATCAGCGCCGCATCAAGAAGGTGGGCAGTCCGGTTGCAAGCGCACGCCGGGGACTACACCTGAGGTCGTTCCCCTCGCGATCCGCGACCACAAGGTGATCCCGCCATGTGTGCTGCCACTTCCCCTCGTCCAGAACGTTCTCCCCGCTCCTCGCGTCCGTCCGCTGCGACCTCCGGCGCCCATGAACCCAAGCCGCGAGAACGCCTGGCGGACGTCCGCCGGCGGGCCAACGAGGTGTCCCGCCACCGCCAGACCCTGCTCGGCGGCGTGTCGGTCGGGCTGTTCCTGATCGGCGGCGGCGGCGGCCTCTGGTACTGGCACGTGACCGAGGCCGCGGCCGAAGCCAGCCGACAGCAACTCGCCGAGGCGCAGCAGGCCCTGCGCACCGAGGTCGACGCGCTCGATCTCGACAACGCGACGCAAGCCGAACGGGTCGTGCGCCGGCTCGAGGCGACGCAGGAGCAGTGGCGCACCTGGCCGACCGCCGGCCATTTCGCCGAGCTGCGGACCAAGGCCCAGGCCGCCCTGGTCGCGGCCCGCGCGGCCGGCGCGCTGCAGGACGAAGTGCACCAGCTGGAGCAGCTGCTGGCGGCGCCGCCGACGGACCTGGCCGTCTGGGCGACGATGCGTGAGCGTGGGCGGCGACTCAAGGAGGCGACCAAGAACGTGCCGGTGGCCGTGCAGCAGCAGGTGCGGAGCTGCGTCGACCGCGTCGCCGACGGCTACCTGACCGCGCTGCGAGCCGCAGTGAACACGAACCCGGGCGCCGACCCGAAGGCGACACTCGCGAACCTCGAGACCGCCGAGACGCTGACCGCCGAGCTGCTGGCGGCTGCCGACCTGACCCACGACCGCGCCGACCACGACCGCCGGGCGGCCGAGCTCTCCGGGTTCGTGCGGCTGGAGGACGACCTGGTCGGCAAGGTCTTCGATGCGACGCGGATCGCGGCCTCCCCGTGGCAGGACCTGCTGCCCGGCACCCGCACCGCGGATTGGCTGCACAGCGCCACCGGCGGCCTCGAACACGCCGTGCAGGGCGACACGCTGCGCGTCGAGGCCAAGGACGCGGGCGACAAGCGCAGTGGTGTGGTCACGCTGAGCGGGCACCCGCTGCGCCACTGCCTGGTCGAGTTCGACGTCACGCTGACCGGCGGCTCGGCCACGATCCTCGTGCGGGCCGACAAGCGCGCCCAGGCCACCAACGCGGCGGCGGTGAAGCTGGTGCTGGTGACGACGCCGAACGCCGTCCAGGTGCCGGAGGCCGTGCCCGTGCACGTCGAGATGCGGGTGATCGGCAGCGATCTCGTCGTGCAGGCGAAGGACACCAAGCTCGCGAGCAAGGTCCCCGGATCGGCACGCTGCGGCGGCTTCGCCGTCATCGTCACGACCGGGACCACCCTGTCGCTGTCGCACCTGCGCGTCAAGCAGCTGACGTGAAGGCCGGGTGGGCCAGGCCCCGCCGCGACGCGCGCCGGGGTCAGTGCGGCTTGTGGAGCGCGCCCGCGTGCCAGCCGAGCAGCAGCAACATGCCGCCGAACGCGATCACGTAGGCGACGCCGATGTGCCAGCCATGGCGCAGCCAGTTCTTCGCCGACTTCGCCTCCGGGAACAGGCCCGAGATGGCGACGCCAGCCGACGAGCCGAACCACAGCATCGAGCCGCCGAAGCCGACGCAGTAGGCGAGGTAGCCCCAGTCGTAGCCTCCCTGTTCAATGGCCAGAGCCGTCAGCGGGATGTTGTCGAAGAACGCCGACACGACGCCGAGGCCGAACGCCGTGCCTGGCGACGCCGGCGGCAGCGACTGCACCGGCATCAGCGACGCGCTCATCACCAGGGACAGCAGGAAGCAGGTGCCGCGGGCGGCGCCGGGCAGCAGCTGCCACTGCAGGGGCCGGAACAGGCCACCGGCGAGGATCGCCACCCAGACGCCGAGCGCGGGGAAGCCGAGCAGCACGTTCGCCAGGATGGCTCCGGCGAGGATCGCGACCACGATCAGGATCTGCACGAGGTCGATGCTGGCGCCCGGGCCGGTCGCCTTGACCAGTGGTTGCAGGCGATCCTGCTGCCGGCTCGCGAAGCCGCCGAAGAACGCCAATGCCAGGAGTGACCCGATGGCGGCCTCGGCGACCTCGATCGGCCGGCCACCGGCGAGCCAGATCATCGTCGTGGTGGTGTCACCGAGCACCGAACCGGCGCCGCCGGCGTTGCTGGCAGCCACGATGGCTGCCACGTAGCCGACGTGCACGCGACCCTTGAACAACCGCGTCGCCGCCGCCCCGCCGATGAGGGCGGCGGCGATGTTGTCGAGCACCGACGAGATCACGGCCACCAGCACCAGCAGCAGGAAGGCGCCCTTCCGCCCGCCCGGCAGCACGGCCGCCAGCGTCTCGGGCAGGCCGCTGCGTTCGAAGGAGTCCGCCAGCAGGGTGAAGCCGAGCAGCAGGCCGCCGAGGTTGAGCAGCGTGCGCCATTCGTGCTCGGCGTGCTGCAGCAGGTAGAAGTCCGGGGTGCTCAGCTTCACGCTCAGCACGAGGCCGAGGCCGACGACCGCGAAGGTCAAGGCGCGTTTGTGGTAGGTGGCGATGCCGAGCAGGGTGGCCGCGAACAGGCCGAACAACAGGTAGGTGGTCATGGTCTCGAGGACAGCGGAGTGGATGTCCCGCAATGCCACCGTGTGACCGTTGCCTCCGGACCTCTGGTCTGCATCAAATCCGGGCGCGCAGCCAGGGACGGCGGCGACGGCGACCGGCGGAGCCAGAGCCTGATCGCGATCGGACGTGCCGCCGGCCGGCGGCGGCGCCGACTGGCGACCGCCACCGGCAGCCCCTCGCGGCATCCCGGCTCCTCCCACCGCCATGGCATGGCGGACTCAGTCGCCTTGGATCGCGCCTCCAGCACTCTTCCTGGGGCGGTCGATGAATCCGATTGACAGGCTTCCGGACGAGCCGGAGCCTACTCGCCCCTCGCATCGCGCCCTCGCTTCGCCCATGACCCAACCACCACCGAACCTGCGCCGCCACGACGGCACCGTGTTGCGCGCGGACCGCGAACGGCTGCTGCGGCAGCGTGGCGCCGTGGTCTGGTTCACCGGCCTGTCCGGATCGGGCAAATCGACCGTGGCGCGCGCCGTCGAGCAGCTGCTCACCGACCAGGGCCACCTCGTCTACGTGCTCGACGGCGACAACATCCGCCACGGCCTGTGCCGCGACCTCGGCTTCGGCGCCGCCGACCGCACCGAGAACATCCGCCGCATCGGCCACGTCGCTGCACTGTTCGCCGACGCCGGCATCATCACGCTGACCGCGTTCATCTCGCCGTTCCGCACAGACCGCCAGCAGGTGCGCGACATCGTCGGCCCCGACTTCGTCGAGGTGCACGTCGACGCCCCGCTCGCCGTCTGCGAAGGCCGCGACCCGAAGGGCCTCTACCAGAAGGCCCGCGCCGGCCAGATCCCCGACTTCACCGGCATCAGCTCGCCCTACGAGCCGCCGGAGCAACCCGAGCTGCGGCTCCGCACCGGCGAGCAGACGCTCGCCGAGTCGGCCGCGGCGGTGCGCGACCACCTGTTCGCGCGCGGCGTGCTCACCGTCTCCGCCAGCAAGTCATGAACCACTACGCGCTCACGCACCTGCAGCAACTCGAGCAGGAGAGCATCCACATCATGCGCGAGGTCGCCGCCGAGTTCGCGCGACCGGTGATGCTCTATTCGATCGGCAAGGACTCCGGCGTGATGCTGCGGCTCGCGCAGAAGGCGTTCGCGCCGGCCCGCATCCCGTTCAAGGTGCTGCACGTCAACACGACGTGGAAGTTCCGCGAGATGATCACCTTCCGCGACCGGATGGTGAAGGACCTCGACCTCGACTTCGAGGAGTGGATCAACCCCGAGGGCGTGGCCAACAACATCAACCCGTTCGATCACGGCACGCAGCGCTACACGCACGTGATGAAGACCGAAGGGCTCAAGCAGGCGCTCAACAAGGGCCAGTACGACGCCGCGTTCGGCGGCGCGCGCCGCGACGAGGAGAAGAGCCGCGCCAAGGAGCGCGTGTTCAGCTTCCGCGACAAGTTCCACCAGTGGGACCCGAAGAACCAGCGGCCCGAGCTGTGGAACCTGTTCAACTGCCGCGTCGCCAAGGGCGAGTCGATCCGCGTCTTCCCGCTCAGCAACTGGACCGAGCTCGACGTCTGGCTCTACATCCACCACGAGAACCTGCCGGTGGTGCCGCTCTACTTCGCCAAGGAGCGGCCGATCGTGTACCGCAACGGCGCCATGATCATGGTCGACGACGACCGCCTGCCGCTGCAGCCCGGTGAGCAGCCGGAGATGAAGCGCGTCCGCTTCCGCACGCTCGGCTGCTATCCGCTGACCGGCGCCATCGAGTCGGGCGCCGACACGCTGCCGAAGATCATCGAGGAGATGCTGCGCAGCCGCGACTCCGAGCGGCAGGGGCGTGTCATCGACTACGACGAGTCCGGCTCGATGGAAGACAAGAAGCGCGAGGGTTACTTCTGATGAGCTACTCCCGCCAACTGGACGAGCAGGGCATCGACACCTACCTGCAGCGCTACGGCAACCGCGAGATGCTGCGGCTGTTGACCTGCGGCAGCGTCGACGACGGCAAGTCGACGCTGATCGGCCGCCTGCTCTACGACTCGCAGATGGTCTTCGACGACGTGCTGCGCGCGACCAAGAAGGCCAGCGAGAAGTTCGGCACCACCGGCGAGGAGGTCGACCTGGCGCTGCTCGTCGACGGCCTGCAAGCCGAGCGCGAGCAGGGCATCACCATCGACGTCGCCTACCGCTACTTCGCCACCGAACGGCGCAAGTTCATCATCGCCGACACGCCGGGGCACGTGCAGTACACGCGCAACATGGCCACCGGCGCCTCGAACTGCGACCTGGCGGTGATCCTGATCGACGCCCGCCACGGGGTGCTGGAGCAGACGCGGCGCCACTCGTTCATCTGCTCGCTGCTGGGCATCCAGCACTTCGTCATCGCCGTCAACAAGATGGACCTGGTCGGCTACTCCGAAGCGCGCTTCCAGGAGATCCGCGAGGCCTACAGCGAGTTCGCCGCGCGCCTCGGCGTGCGCGACATCCACTTCATCCCGCTGTCGGCGTTGAAGGGAGAGAACGTCGTGCATCGAGGCGCCAGCATGCCGTGGTTCCAGGGGTCGCCGCTGCTCGACCACCTGGAGACGGTGCACGTCGCCAGCGACAAGAACTTCGTCGACCTGCGCTTCCCGGTGCAGAACGTGGTGCGGCCCAACCTCGACTTCCGCGGCTTCGCCGGCACACTCGCCTCCGGCGTGCTGCGCACAGGCGACCGCATCTCGACGCTGCCGTCCGGCAAGCAGAGCCGGGTCAAGTCGATCGTGACGTTCGACGGCGAGCTCGCGGAGGCCTTCGCCGGCATGGCGATCACGGTGACGCTGACCGACGAGATCGACATCAGCCGCGGCGACATGATCGTCGCCCCGAACAACGCGCCGCCGCTCGAGAACTCGGTCGAGGCCATGCTGGTGTGGTTCAGCGAGACGCCGCTGCAGACCGGCAAGCAGTACCTGGTCAAGCACACCACGGCGACGACCTCCGGCGTCGTCGACGAGGTGCGCTACCGCATCAACGTCGGCGACCTGCACCGCGAGCCGGCGCAGGGCCTGCAGATGAACGAGGTCGGCCGCATCCGCCTCGAGTGCACCCGGCCGCTCGCCGCCGATGCCTACGCCAAGAACCGCGCCACCGGCGCCTTCATCCTGATCGACCGGCTCACCAACGCCACCGTCGGCGCCGGCATGATCGTCGAACGCAAGACCGCCGCCGACGCGACGCAGCGCCGGCAGGCCGCCGCCGACGCCGGCCGCTTCGTTCGCATGCAGGCGAAGCGGCGCATCACGCCGGAGGCACGCAAGGCGCGGCTCGGCCAGGAGCCGTTCGTATTGTGGATCACGGGGCTGCCGCGCTCGGGCAAGACCTCGCTCGCCTACGCGCTCGAGGAGAAGCTGTTCGAGGCCCAGCGCCACGTCCAGGTGCTGGACGGCGAGCTGCTGCGGCTCGGGCTCAGCCGCGACCTCGGCTTCAGCGGTGCCGACCGCTGGGAGAACCAGCGCCGCGCCGCCGAACTGGCGCGCCTCAACCTCGGCTCCGGCATCAGCACGATCGTCGCCCTGGTGTCGCCGCTCGAGTTCGAACGCCAGCAGGTGCGCGCGATCGTCGGCGCCGACCGCTTCCTGGAGGTGTTCTGCGACGCGCCGCTCGCGGTCTGCGAGGCGCGCGACCACGACGGCCTCTACGCCCGCGCCAGGGCCGGCGAGATCCAGAACGTCACCGGCGTCGACGCGCCGTACGAACCGCCGCAGCGCCCCGAACTCACCCTCGACACCGCGAACACGCCGGCCGCCGACAACATCGACAAGGTGCTGCAGCTGCTGCGCTCGCGCCACCTGCTGCCATGACCGCCGAACCGATCATCGAGGCCAAGGGGCTGTCGAAGGCCTACCGGCTCTACCACAGCCCGTATGGGCGCCTGCTCGAACGGCTGCCGTGGAACAAGAAGCAGCGCTACCGCGAGGTGAACGCGCTCGAGGACGTCAACTTCGACGTCAAGCCTGGCGAGTGCATGGGCCTGATCGGCAGCAACGGCGCCGGCAAGTCCACCCTGCTCAAGGTGCTCAGCGGCACCACCTACCCGACCGCCGGCAGCTACACCGTGCGCGGCCGCGTCACCAGCCTGCTCGAGCTCGGCGCCGGCTTCCACATGAACTTCTCGGGCCGCGAGAACATCTTCATGAACGCGGCCATGATGGGCTTCTCGCGCAAGGAGGCGCAGCGCAAGTACCAGGAGATCGTCGAGTTCAGCGAGCTCGGCGACTTCATCAACGCGCCGGTGCGCACCTACTCGTCGGGCATGGGCGCGCGGCTCGGCTTCAGCGTCGCCGTCGCCACCGAGCCGGACCTGCTGATCATCGACGAGATCCTCGCCGTCGGCGACATGAACTTCCGCCGCAAGTGCGTCGACAAGATCTGGGACTACAAGAAGCGCGGCAAGTCGATGTTCTTCTGCTCGCACTCGCTCTACGACGTGCGGCAGATCTGCGAACGCGCGATCTGGATGCGCAACGGCCGCATGCAACTGCTCGCCGACTCGATCACGGTCACCAACGAGTACGCGACCTACGAGGCCAAGGTCGCGGGCGCCGCCGACCCCGTCGAGTACGACGGCGTGCCGAAGGCGCAGGGCCCCGAGGCCGACCTGCCGTGCATCACCGACGCCTGGATGGTCGACCCCAAGACCGGCGAACGGCGCAACACCTTCGCCCCCGGCGACCCGCTGACCGTGCGTGTGTTCGTGCGCAACGGCAAGAAGCGCGAGCGACTGTCGCTGGCCGTCGGCTTCATGCGCAAGGACGGCACGTTGTGCTTCGCGCACACGACCCAGTTCGCCGGCCAGACCTTCGACTTCGAGGAAGGCGTCGTACAGCTGCACTTCGAGAGGCTCGGCCTGCTCTCGGGCGAGTTCACGGTGCCGGTCTGGCTGTTCGACGAACACGGCGTGCACCGTTTCCACGAGCGCCCGGCGAACGACAACCTGATCGTGCAGAACCGCACCAAGGACCTCGGCCTGTTCCTGCAGGAGCACCGCTGGCAGATCGAGTCGACCCGCCCCTGATCGGCTGCGTTCGGGCTGGTCCGTTCGAGCGCGTCAGATCAGGTCCGCGAACATGTGCTTCTTGGCGACGAAGTTTGCGTAGCCGGCCAGCAGCAGACCCAGGCCCCAAGCCATCGCCGTGGCGAGCAGGCCCCAGAAGTCCACGAACTCGGGGCCGACCATGCCCATCGCGGCGCGGTGCGCCTGGATCAGCGAATACGCCGGGTTGAAGTTGGTCAGCAGCGTGACCACCCACGACGGCAGCTTGTTGATGTCCTCGATGTGCCAGAACACCGGCGACATGAACATCCAGGCCATCGAGATGATGCGCCACAACTGCGCCGTGTCGCGCACGAACACGTGCCAGGTGCCGAGCAGGAAGATGAACCCCATCGTCATCGTCAGCTGCGCGAACGCGGTCAGCGGCAGCGCCAGCAGGAGCCAGGTCGGCCGCAGGACGCCGAACGCGAGGCCGAGCACGAGCGTGACCAGGGCGCCGACGCCGAACACCACCAACGACGCCAGCGCGCCGTGCAGCGGCAGCACCTCGGACGGAAAGGCGACCTTCTTCACCAGGTTGCCGTTGTCGGTGATGATCACGCAGCCGGTCGACGTCGCCTCGGTCAAGGCGTGGAAGCAGACGACGCCCGAGAACATGTACAGGGCGAACTCCGGGCCGAGCCTGCCATTGAGCAGACCGAAGACGAAGTAGTAGACGGCGAACAGGAACAGCGGCTGCATCAGCAGCCAGTAGGCGCCCAGCAGCGAACCGTGGAAGCGACCCATGAGGTCGCGGCGCAGGAAGTTCTGCACCATGAAACGGTTCTGCCAGATGACGCCCGGGTAGCGGACGATCGACAGCAGGTGCCGCAGCGGCGACTTCGAGGCCGTGGCGGTGTCGTAGGTGCGGACGAAGCTCATCTCTGTGCGGGGCGAGGCGCCCGGGAGCGGGCGGCAGCACGTTACGGATGCCGGCGCGCGCGACCAGGGGTTGATGGCAATCCTCATCGAACGGGCACGGACCACGAATCGAGCCGGGCTGGCGGCGGCGGCAAGTCGCCATGCCACCGGCGGTGGCGACGTCGGCGCCCGCTTTGCCTGCCACGACGGGCGCCCGCTCCGGATGCACCAGCATGCTCTGGCTGTACGCACTGCTGTTCCGCGCTTTGCCGGTGCTGCTCGTGGTCGTCACCGCGCGCGGCCTGGGGCTGGTGCTGCCGGCCGGGTTGGCGCTGCTGGCGACGACGGCGGTCGGGGCCGGCATGGCCGCGCTGGGCGCCTCGCTGCTGCGCGGCCTGATCACCGGGCGCATGGGCTGGCGCAACCGCGTCGCGGGCCTGCTGCTGCCGTGGGGCTACCGGCTCGGCCGCGGCCGTCTCGCCGGCATCGTGGTGGGCACCACGGCCGGCTGGTTGCTGCTCGGCGCCGCCACGCTGTTCGGCTGGCCCGCCATCACGCCCCCCGCGCCAGAGCCCCCGCGCGCAACGCCGGCGGCATCGGCGCCGTGGTGGCTGTGGCTCGCCTGGACGCTGCAGGTCACGGCGTTGTTGACCGTGCTGCCGGCGCTGATCCCGGGCCGCGCCCACGGCGTTCGGGTGGTGCGGTCGCGACAGAAGGCGGCCGGGTTGCTCGTGCTGATGATCGGCGGCAGCGTGCTGCTGCACACGAACGGCCACACCTGGCTCGCCGGCCTCGTCGCCGCCGGCCCGCCGCTGGCGCTGGCGCTGTTCGCCGCGGGATTCCTCGCCATGGTGCTGCTCTCGGGCCGCCGCATGCGCTGGAACTGAGCGCGGCGCCGGTGGCGCGCGATCAGGTGCGCGGCGCGTGCGCGGCGATCTTGGCCAGCACGCGGTCCTTGTGCCACGGCCGACAGACCACGATCTCGTCGTTGCGCGGGTCGGGACGGTTGTAGCGCTGCGCCGAGCCGTCGAAGCGGCAGACGGTGAAGCCGGCGGCGCGGGCGACGACCTCGGGGGCGCAGGTGTCCCACTCCTTGAGGCCCTTCTTGTGCACGTAGATGTCGGCCTTGCCGAACAACAGCAGCGCCACCTTGAAGCCGACGCTGCCGCACGGCACCAGTTCGCACGGCACGCCGCGTTCGGCGCCGAGCGCATCGGCGAAGCGCTGCACCCAGTCGGGAGTGTGGCTGCGGCTGACGGCGAGGCGCAGCGGGCGCGCCGGGTCGTCGTCGACCGCGCTGCTGAAGCCGCGTGGCCAGTCGCCACCTTCGCCGGCGAGCTGCGCGCGCGTGCTGCCGTCGACGATGCAGCCCGTCATCAGGCGCTGCACGGCCGGCAGCGCCACGGCGCCGAGCACCGGCACGCCATCGCAGGCCAGCGCCACGTGCACGGCCCAGTCGTGGCGCTCGGTCGAGAACTCGCGCGTGCCGTCGAGCGGGTCGACGATCCACGTCAGCCGCCGCGCCAGCCGTTCGGGCGAGTCCTTGGTCTCCTCCGACAACAGGCCGTCGTCGGGGTAGCGACCGCGCAGGAAGCCCTGCAGGAAGCCGTCGGTGGCCTGGTCGCCGACGTCGGCGAGCGTATCCCCCTGCCAACGGCCGCTGGCGCGCAGGTGCAGCGCGCGGCGGCCGGCCTCGGCCGCGATCTGGGCCGCGAAGGTGAGGCGCTCGTCGATCTGCTGTTGGGTGAGCCCGTGCATCGGGCCCTGCCTATCCGACGTGGAACGGGAATGCCAGCGGCGTCAGCGCCACGGTGGTGACGCCGACGACCAGGTTCATCGGCAGGCCGACGCGCAGGAAGTCGGCGAACGTGTAGTTGCCGGGGCCGTAGACCATCAGGTTGGTCTGGTAGCCGATCGGCGTGGCGAAGCTGGCCGAGCCGGCCATCGTGATCGCCACCGCGAACGGCAGCAGCTCGACGCCGAGCCCCGCCGCGGTGGCCGCCGCGATCGGGAAGACGAGCGCGACGGCGGCGCTGTTCGCGATCAGCGCGGTCAACACGGCGGTGGCCGAGTAGATGACCCCGAGCGCCAACCACGGCCCGCCACCGACGAGCGCCTCGATGCCGTCGGCGAGCAGGCGCGAAGCGCCCGAACTGCGCATCGCCTCGCCGATGCCGAGCGACGCACCGATCACGACCAGGATCGACCAGTCGATGCCGCGCCGCGCTTCGGCCAAGGAACAGCAGCGGGTGACCACCATGGCGCCGGCGGCGAGCCCGGCGGCGACCAGCATCGGATAGACGCCGAGCGAACCGAGCGTGATCATCAGCAGCAGGATCAGGACCGCGATCGGCGCCCGATCGTGCTGGCGCGGCGTCGAGCCTTCGAGGGAACGCACCAGCAGGAAGTCCTGCGCCGCACGCGCCCGTTCGTCGAAGCCGTGGTCGGCTTCGACCAGCAGCAGGTCACCCCCGCGCAGCCGCACGTCGCCGAGGCGGCCGCCGACACGTTCGCCGTTGCGCGCGACGGCGAGCACTGCGCCGTGGAAGCGGCTGCGGAAACCGGACTGGCGGATGGTCGTGCCGTTGAGCGCGCCAGCCGGCGCGACGACGGTCTCGAACAGGCGGCGCTTGTAGCGCGGCGCGTCGAGCTTGTGCACCTGCCTGGTCGCGGGCGCGAGGCCGCGCGTGTTGATGAGCTCGCGAATGGCGTCGACGACGCCCGTGAACGACACCAGGTCGCCCTGGCGCAGCACCTGCTCAGGCCCGACCGGGGCCAGCACCTCGCCATCACGTTCGATCTCGGTCAGGAAGCAACCCGGCAGATTGCGCAGGCCGGCGGCGTCGACGGTGCGGCCGGCGAGCGGGCTGCCCGGCGGCACGACGAGGGTGAGCATGTACTCGTTGGTATCGCCGACCGCCGGCCGCGCGCTGCCGTGCGCAGGCAACAGGCGCCGCCCGAACGTCAGCAAGAACGTGATGCCGGCCACCGCCGTCGGTACGCCGATCCAGGCGAGATCGAACATGCGCAGCGGCGGCAGCGTGGTCTGCGTCGCCATCAGGCCGGCGACGACGAGGTTGGTGCTGGTGCCGATCAGCGTGCAGGTGCCACCGAGGATCGCCGCATAACTGAGCGGGATCAAGAGCCGCGACGGCGCGATGCCGAGGCGCTTGCCCCAGTCCTGCACCGCCGGGATCAGCATCGCCACCAGCGGTGTGTTGTTGAGCACGGCGCTCAGCGCACAGGTCGGCACCATCAGGCGCAGCATGGCGGCCCGTTCGCTGCGTGGACGGCCGAACAAGCGGGCCGCGATCCAGTCGACCGCGCCGGTCTCACGCAGGCCGACGGCGACCGCGAACAACACGCCGACCAGCAGCATCGCCGGGTTGCCGAAGCCGGCGAAGGCCTGTTCGACGGTCAGCACGCCGCAGCGCCAGCCAGCGGCCGTCGGCACCGGCACCGCCAGCAGCAGCAACAGCGCCGCCACCATCACCGCGTCGGTGGCGAGCCGCGTGGTCGCCAACAACAGCATGGCGCCGGCGAGCACGGCCAGGACCAGCAGGATGGCGAACGTCATGGATACCCCGTCATCGGCACGGGTGCGACCGCGGCTGCACCTGCCGAGCGCCACGACCCGCTCGACCGGCAACCGCGCGCGCAGCCGGTGCGATGCAGCACGTGGTGCAGCCGGGCCCGCAGCGCCACTTCGGCGCGGTCAGGCGCCGATCGGCGCCGGCACGGCGGCGGCACTCGCAGCGGGGTCTCGACCATCGGCGCGGCACGATGGCCGGCCGCGGCCCGCGGCGCAAACGGGCCGTTGATCGCAGCGCGGCGGCCGCGGCGCGGCCGTTCGCGTCACGGGCGTCGGCCCGGCGCCAACTGCGGTCGCGGCTCGCGACCGGTCGCAGCCTGGGCCGCGGCCATGGTCGGCAAGGTCACGATCGGCTCGTTGCCCGGCGACCCGGCGCCGGCCTGCGCGCCCGCCAACGCTTCGATCGCGGCGGCAGCCTCGCTCCAGCGGAACGCGGCGCGCACCGACCGCGCGAAGCCGCGCGCCGCCGCCTGCTGCGCCGGCAGGTCGGCGAGCAGCTCGGCGAGTTGGCGACCGGCCGCGACCGGGTCGGGTTCGAGCACCCATGGCGCCGCCACGTGTGCATCGGGCAGCTCGACCTCGCGCCGCGTCGACGGGATCTCGACGGCGCCCGGGCCGTGCATCAGCGCCGCCGTCGCACCACCCGCGGTCGCCAGCACCGGCAGGCCCGAGGCGCGCGCTTCGAGCACCGGCAGGCAGAAGCCCTCGCCGCGGTACGGGTGCAGCATCACGTCGCAGGCGGCGTAGAGCGACGCCAGGCGCGACCGCGGCAGGTCGTCGTCGGTGGCGAGCAGCGGCGGCGCGCCGGGTGTTCGCTGCACACGGCGCAGCAGTTCGCCGAGGTGGAAGCGGCCGTAGTGCTGGTCGTGACCGGTGGTCTTGACGACGAGGCAGAGGTCGTGGCCGGCCTCACGCGCCGCGAACGCCGCGCGCAGGTAGACGTCGAAGCCCTTGCGCCAGACCAACCCGCCGCAGAACAGCACCGCCGGCCGGCCGCGCTTGAACGCGAGCACCTCGGGGTCCGGCGGCGCCTGCTCGTGCATGCAGACGTCGACCCCGTGCGGCACCAGGTGCACCTTCGCCGGGGTCGCACCGGCGCGCAGCACCGCGCCGCGCACGTGCTCGCTGTGCACGACCACGAGGTCGGCTTCCTGGGTCACGTGCGGCAACAGCTCGAACGGCAGTTCGCCGTACTCCCAGTCCACACGAACGGCCCAACGGCGGCAACGTGGTCGCGCCGCGCGCACCGGCCAACCCGACGACAGCCACAGGTCCGGCAGGCCGGGATCGCGGCTGAGCAGGGGCAGCAGCGATGGCGCGCGCCGCCGCAACCAATCGAGGTCGGTGCGCAGCGGCGCGTTGGTGACGAGGCGCAGCTCGACGGCGCCTCGCTGCTGCAGCGCCAACGCCGTCTCGATCGACAGCTCCGCGCTGGACGAGGTCTCGAAGAACGGCGCCTCGAGCACGACCGTCGGCCGGCTGCCGGCGCGCGCCGACAGCGCCGGCGGCGGGCTGGTCGGCCGGCCGCGCGTGAGCTGTTGCACGACGTGTTGCCGGGCGCGACGGCCGGTCGCGGCCGCGCGGGCGCCGTCGGCGAGCGCCTGGCGCAGCGCTGACACCAGCGCCGCGGCGTCGGGGGCGAAATGGGTGCCTTCGGCGCTCGCCGGCACGATGCGGCCGCCGATCGGGAAGCAGATGCCGGCGCCATCGAGCAGCGCCGCGGTCGCATCGAACCGGCTGACACAGACCGGACGGCCTGAAGCCAGGGCCAGCACGAGCGTGCGCGAGGCATCCAGGCGGCGCACGGGCAGCACGATCGCCGCGGCGTCGCGCGCCAGCGCCGGGTCGAAGCCGTGGCGCAGGATCTCGACGTGATGGTGGTGCTCCCCGAGCTGCTGCAGCACGTGGGCTGTCCGTTCGGCATCGGCATCGGGCAGCACCAGCCGCAGCGGCACCTCCGCGAAGTGGGCGCGCCAGGCGGCGATCACGAGGTCGGTGCCGGCGGCGAAGTCGTCGCCGCCGACGTGCACGATCGGCCCGCCGCCGCCGTAGCCCGGCAGCGCCAACCACGGCGCCAGCTCGGCGGCGTCGAGCGCATGCGGCGGCTGTTCCTGGCCCGACCACCGCAGTTCGGCGCGCACCCGTTCGAGCAGCTCGCCCGCGGTCGCGCCTTCACGAACGGCCAGCACGCGGCACGCCTGCCGCCACTCGAAGCCGGCCAGCTGCACCTGGTCGTCGCGTTCGCTGGCGGCGGCGAAGACCAGCAGCGGCGCGGTCGCCGCCACCGCCTCACCGGCGGCACGCAGCAGCAGCTCCACCTCGGCCGGCGGCAAGCGCGTGCCGACCCGCAGGTCGCGCACCCCGTCGGTCAGCGCGATCTCGTGTTCGCCCGGCGTCGCCGCCCGCGGCCGCACCGCGCTCAATGACAGGGCGCAGCGCACCCCGCTGCCGAGCGCCAGGCGCAAGAAGTTGCGCAGCAGGGTCGCTGGTGCATCGTCGCCGAACGGGTCGCCGTGGATCCTGACCTGGTTCATCGCGCCTTCTCATCGGCAGTTCGGCCCCACTGCTGAAACCCGCGACACTGCTGTGGCACACTGGCAAGCCCTCCGCCAAGATCCGCCGATGCCCATCGCGACGCCGTCGCACCCGGATCGAGCTGCCGCGACCCTCGCCAACGTGGCCGCGGTCGCCGCCGGCCGCACCGCACCGTTCCGCGCCCCGAGCACCGGGGCCGACGACTGCCGCATCGACCTCAAGCTGCTGGTCTGGCGCGCGCGACAGGCGATGGTGCGTTCGGCCGCGGCGCGCGCGCACCTGGCGCCGTTCGCCGTCGAGGCGCACCCGGACCTGTGGGCCGGCACGGTGCAGGATGGTGTTGCCCGCGGCTTCGCCTCGCGGCTTGAAGAGGCCATCGCGCTGGCGGCGGCCGAACCCGCCCCAGTTGCCGGCGCCGCGGCGGTCACCGCCGAGGCCAGCGCGCGCGTCACCACCGGCAAGGAGCTGCGTCGCCGCAAGGACCTGCTCGTCAAGAGCGGCGGCGCCCGGGTGCGCTTCACGCGCAAGGAAGGGCTGCTGTTCGTCGACCGTGACGACGGTCTGCACTCCGCCAACTGCCTGCGGTTCGAAGCCCGCGACGACCGCGGCACGCTCGACGGCTTCGTGCCCGGCGACGACCGGCCGCGGCTGTTCTCGGCGCAGTTCCTCGCCCCGGCGCGCTACGTCGAGGGCCAGGACCACCAGGAACTCGTGCTCGCGGGCCGCCTCGGTCGCGGCGCCAACGGCTTCGGTTGCCGCCTCACGCTGCGCGGCGATGCCGCGGCGACCACCGTCGAGCTGCGCCTCACCATCGACAACCGGCAGCTCGACACACGGCTGCGGGCGCGCTTCCTCGGCCTGCCGATGGCGGTGATCCACCACGACTGCACGCCCGTATTCGAGGCCGTCGACGGCGACCACGGCGGCTTCGTCGCCTGCACCTTGCTGCGCGCCAACGGCCGCCTCCTCGTCGACGGCCACCCGCTCGCGGTGCCGGGCGCGCAGTGCCAGGGCGTGATCGAGCACGTGTTCCGGCTCGGCAGCACGCCGCCGTGACGGCCGCCGCCGCACCACGAACGCGCCACTCGACACTCGCCGCGGTGCTCGTTAGCGTGGCCCGGCTCTCCCCTCCTTCCGGATCGTGCCGTCGCTCTCGAACCTCGTCTGGCTGATCGCGGGCGCCGCGATCGCCTGGCTCGTGCTGCGCCCGTGGCGCCGCCGCGGCCCCGCCGCAGCCAGCGCCGGCGACGAACCCGCCACCGCACCGGGCGCGGCGAGCGCGAACCCGCCCGAACGGCCCGCAGCGCGCCCCCCGGTCGAGGCGCAGGCGCTGGCGCTGGCGATGGCCCAGGAACTCGCCGACATCACCTCGGGCGTCGAAGGCCGCGCCCACCACCTGATCGAGGCGGCGCCGGCGCGCGAACAGTTGCCCGCGGCTGCCGAAGCGCTGCTGTCGGCGATCCAGCGCCTGCGCACCCTGCACGGCAAGCTGCTCGCGTTCGGCCAGCGTCGTGCGCCGGGGGTCGGCCGCTGCGAGGCGGCGACCATCGTACGCGGCCTCGTGCGCGACCTCGCCGAGATGCAGTTCGGCATCGAGCTGCGGCTCGAACTGCCGCCGCGGCTGCCGACGCTGGCCGTTCCCGGCGACACCGTGCGCGACACGATGTTGTTCTTGTGTGCGGCGCTGCTGCGCACCGAACGTGGCGCCACCCACCTCTCGATCGCCGCCGAGGTCGCCTACGCGCACGAGGCGCCGTGTGTGCAGCTCGAGCTCGCCCTCGAATGGGGCTCCGAGCACGCAGCCACCACGCTGCTCGACAACCCCGGCTTCGCCCTCGACCTCGAGGCCGCCAACAACCTCGCCGCCGACCACGGGGGCGAGGTCACGGTGTTCCACCTGCCTGGACGTTCGGTGCGCGCGGTCGTCACCTGGCCAGCCGCCACCGGCGACGTCGAGCTCGCGCAGGCGCTGGCGGCGCCGCCCGTCACCGCCCTGCCGGAGCCGACCACGAACCCCACCACGGCCGCCGGCCACGGCTACGGCGGCACCATCCTGCTGGAGACCGACCCGGCGATCCGCGCCGTGCTCGCCAACGAACTCAAGGCCACCGGCCGCGCCGTGTTCGCCTGCGCCGACGGCGCCGCCGCCTGCAGCATGCTCGCGGCGACCCCGGATCGGTTCGAGCTGCTCGTCGTCGACCACCCGCAGCGCCTCGACGTCGGCGACCCGCTGGCGCAGACGATCCGCGCGCTGACGCCGGACCTGAAGATCTTCGTGCTCGGCCAGGAAGGCGCCCACGGCCTCGCGGCGTGGCCGCGGCTGCACTTCCTGCAGAAGCCGTTCGGCGTGCACGAACTGCGCCACGCTCTCGCCACGGTGCTGGCAGCCGGGTAGGTTGGGCGCCCCGATTTCGGAGACCGACCCTGGCACGCAAGCACAACCGCGCGGCGGAACAGACCCGCCCGATCAAGTTCACCCGCTCCTACACCGACCTGCCGGGCTCCGTGCTCGCCGAATGTGGCAAGACGAAGGTGCTCTGCACGGCGTCGGTGCAGGACCAGGTGCCCCACTGGATGCACAGCCGCCACCAGGGCGGCTGGCTGACGGCGGAGTACTCGATGCTGCCCAACGCCGGCACGCCGCGCAAACCGCGGGACGGGCGCACCGGCCGGCCGCTCGACGGCCGCAGCTTCGAGATCCAGCGTCTGGTCGGCCGCGCGCTGCGCTGCGCCATCGACCTCACGGTGATGCCGGAGGTGACGTTGTGGGTCGACTGCGACGTGTTGCAGGCCGATGGCGGCACGCGCACGACCTCGATCAACGGCGCCATCGTCGCGCTCTACGACGCGCTGTTGTGGATGGAGGAACAGAAGCAGCTGCCGCGCTGGCCGCTGCGTGGGCTGGTCTCGGCGGTCTCGGTCGGCGTCGTCGGCGGCACGCCGATGATCGACCTCGACTACCACGAGGACAGCTCCGCCGAGGTCGACCTCAGCATCGTCTTCGCCAGCGATGACCGCCTGATCGAGATCCAGGGCGCCGCCGAGAAGCAGCCGTTCGCGATGGAGCAACTGCAGACGATGGTGGCAATGGCGCAGAAGTCCTGCGCCGAGATCCGCGACCTGCAGAAGCAGGCGCTCGGCATCTGAGCCGGCGAGCAGCGATGAGCACGTGCACGCTCTGGGTCGGCTCCAACAACCAGAAGAAGCTGGCCGAGCTGACGCGCATCCTGGCCCCGCTCGGGCTCACGCTGCGCACACCGCGGGACCTCGGCTGCGCCTACGCACCGGTCGAGGACCAGCCCGACTTCGCCGGCAACGCCAGGCAGAAGGCCGTGCTGCTGGCGCAGCTCGCCGGCGCACCCGCCCTCGCCGACGACAGCGGGCTCTGCGTCGATGCGCTCGGCGGCCGCCCGGGGGTGCTGTCGGCGCGCTACGGCGGCGAAGGGCTCGACGATCGCGGCCGGCTGCGACGCCTGCTCGACGAGCTGCGCGGCGTGCCCGCCGATCGCCGCACCGCCCACTTCACCTGCAGCCTCTGCGTCGCCGCCGCGGACGGCCGCGTGCTGGCGGCGATCGAGGCGATCTGCGAGGGCTCGCTGCTGGACGCACCGGCCGGCAGTGGCGGCTTCGGCTACGACCCGATCTTCGTGCCGCGCGAGTTCGCGGGCGCCGCCGACAAGACGTTCGCCGAGCTCGACGCCGCGACCAAGGACCGGCTCAGCCACCGCGGCAAGGCGCTGCGGCAGCTCGCGGCCGAGCTGCCGATGCTGCTCGGCGGCGCACGGTGAAGGCGCCCACCCTGCTGGTGGTGGCGGCGTTGACGTCCTGCGCGGGACCGCAGCCGGCCGCGACCGTCGCCCGCGCAACGGCCGCGCCGTTCGTCGTCGTCTCCAGCAACGTGCGCTACGGCACCGCCAGGGACGGCGCCGACGCCTGGCCCGAGCGCCGCGACATGCTGGCAGCGTTGCTGACGGCGCAGCAGCCCACGATCCTCGGCGTGCAGGAGGCGCTCGCCTTCCAGGTCGAGTTCCTGCAGCAGGCGCTGCCGCACCACCAACGCATCGGCGTCGGCCGCGACGGCGGCAGTGCCGGCGAGTTCTCGGCGCTGTTCGTCGATGCACGGCGCTTCGAAGTGCTCGCCAGCGGCACCTTCTGGCTGAGCCCGACGCCGGACGTCGTCGGCTCGGTCGGCTGGGACGCGGCGCTGACGCGCATCTGCACCTGGGCCCGGCTGCGCGACCGCAGCGACGGCCGCTCGCTCACGGTGTGGAACACGCACTTCGATCACCGCGGCGCCGAAGCCCGCCACCAGGCGGCGGCGATGATCGCCGCGCGCGTCACCGGGAGCGGCGAGCCGGGGCTCGTGCTCGGCGACCTCAACACCGGCGAGAGCAGCGCGCCGCTGGCGACGCTGCGCGCGGCCGGCCTGCGCGACACCTTCCGCGACGCCTGTGCCGCGGCGACCCAGGTCGGCACCTTCCACGCCTTCCGCGGCGGCCTCGCCGGCGACAAGATCGACTTCGTACTCGCCACCGCCGGCGTCGACACCCTGGCGGCCACGATCCTCGACCAGCCAGGGCCGAACGGGCACTTCGTCAGCGACCACCACCCGGTGACCGCGACGCTGCGGCTCGCGAGCGGTTCACTCGATCGGCGGCAGTGACACCACGTCGGCCGGGTCGCGCTCGTCCGGCGCCGGCCGCGCCGACGCCTTCATGCCGACGAGACCGACGACGTAGACGCCGATGGCGACGTAGAACACGTAGGAGAAGCCGACGGCCATGCTCAGCACGATGCAGAAGATCGAGCCGAACACCGAGAAGAACGCGTTGATGGCCCAGCCCCACGGCACCAGCTGCGGGCACGATCCCTCGACGATGCGCATGCCGGTCGGGAACGGCATGCCGAGCACGAAGCCGGTCGGCAGCAGCATCGCCACCACGATCAGCACCCGCTGCCACAGCGGCTGGCCGAGCAGGTCCGGCAGCACCTCGTTGATCACATAGACGTCGGCGGCGACGACGGCGATGATGGCGAGCAGGATCAGCCAGACGTGCTTGCGGCCGACGTTCGCGAAGCGGCCGGTCGTCAGCGAGCCGACCCCGGCCGCGGCCAAGAGGCTCGTCAGCACGACCGACAGCGCGTAGGTCGGATGGCCGAGGAAGATCACGAGCTTCTGCATCAGCGCGATCTCGATCAGCATGAAGCCGAGGCCGAGCGCGCCGAAGTAGAGCAGGTAGCGCACGGCGCCGGGCGTACGCAGGCCGTCGGCGGCGAGCTTGCGGATCGGCAGGAAGATCAGCAGCGCCGCCAACAGCACGATCTGCAGCATCGAGCCGAGCAGCACGAGGTGGCCGATCGGCAGGTCGTTGTGGTAGTTCGAGAGCGAGGTGTCGCGCGCGCCGGGGCCGCCGAACACGCTCGACCAGCGCCAGTAGTTGAAGAAGAACGGGCTGTCGTCGGTCGCCGGCGAGACGTCGAACGCATACTCGGCGTAGAACGCCTGCTGGCCGGCGGCGTCGGCGCGCAGCAGCCGCAGGAAGTCGGCCGTGGTGCGCGCGAAGTAGTCGCGCTGGGCCACGATCGCGGCCTGCATCGGCGGCGCCTTGGCGAGCTCGAGCACCGCGGCGCCGACCGGCTGGGCGCGCATCGCCTCCGGCAGCATCGCCGCGTCCGGCGCCTTGCCCTTCGCCACCTCGGCGGCGACGGCCAGGAACGCGCGGATGCCGTCGTCGCGTTCGGGCAGCGTGGCCACGGTGCCGCCGATCGAGTCTCGCACCAGCGGCTCGAGCAGGGCGAAGTGGGTCGGCTCCGGCACGTACGCCGAGCCCGGCCGGCGCAGTGGGTCGAAGATCAGGCCGACGAACGCCTGCTTGGTGGCGAACGCGCGCAGCGCCGCGATCTCCTCGGCGGTGAACGGGCTCTGCTTGATCATCGTCGACGCCCATTGCCGGCCCTGCAGCACGCAGACGTGGCTGGCCGGATCGGCGACACCGGCGGCGGCGAGGCCTTGGCAGGCGATGTTGGCGAGACGCAGCGTCTCGCGCGACTGCTTCGGCGGCAGCTCGATGAAGCGCGAATAGCAGACGATGCCGTCGGGCCGCAGGTGCGAGTAGAAGTCCTGCACCGCCTCGATCGTGTAGAGGTAACTCTCCGACAGCGTGTAGGCGCCCGAGCTCAGCGCCGTGTAGGAGTCGACGCCGCTCATCTGGATGACGTCGTACTTGGTGTCGTGCGAGCGCAGCCAGGCGCGACCTTCGCTGTTGACGAGGTCGATCCTGTCGGCGAGCGGGCTCTTGCCCTTCACGAACAGCCCGCCGAGGTAGTCGGCGTAGCGGTCGGTGACCATGTCGATCATCGCCGTGTTGAGCTCGACGGCGGTGACGTGGGCGGCGCCGTTGGCGAGCGCCACCAGCACGTCGACGCCACCGCCGACGCCGATCACCATCGTCTGCTGGTCCTTGCGGCCCGCGGCCTGGTGCACGACGTAGGCCGACGCCGCCTGGGTGTCATCGAGGAACGGGAACTTCGACAGGTCCGCGGCGCCGGCGTAGAGCATCGTCGGCGCGCCGCCGTCCTGGCCGACCGAGCGGGCGCGGATGCCCATCGCATCGACCATGCCCATGTCGCCGCCGATCATCGGCGCGCCCAAGACGTCCGGCCCGACTTCGACCTCGGCGGTGGCGCTCGGCAGCCGGTCGAACTCCGGCGACTGATCGCCGAGCTTGCCCTCGAACTTGTCCCGCTGGTACTTGATCTCGGCGAAGCGCGCCTCCTTGTTGGGCGCGAACGGCACGTTCCAGTCCGCGGCCGGGATGCCGAGCCGCCACGAGCCGCCCAGGAACATGAGCATGGTCAGCGCGGCGACGAGCAGGCCCGGCACCGTCAGCACGAGATAACGGCGCGGCAGGCCGAGGCTGAAGCAGAACGCGGCCAACGCACCGGCGCCGCCGGCGGCGACGACGGTGACGGAGCTGCCGAACTGCTGCAGCAGCAACACGCTGATGCCGGCGCCGAGGGCGCTGCCGACGAGGTCGGCGAAGTAGAGGCGGTTCACCTGCTGCACGAAGCGCGTGAGCACCAGCCCGATGCCGAGCCCGCCGAACAGGAACGGCACGAAGATGATCAGGTAGACGAAGAACAGCGCGATGAAGTTCTTCTTCGCCCGCCACATGTCGAGGCTGTCGATGTTGACGAGCGTCGCGAAGCAGAACGCCAGCACGACGCTGGCCGCGTAGGCGAGGCTGGTCCAGACCAGCAGGCGCTGCGCCGAGCCCTCCTTCTGCCCCATGCGCGTCGCCGTCAGCAGGCTGCCCGAGGCGCCGAAGCCGAGCAGGCCGATCGAGATCACCATGTAGGTGAAGTGGTGCCACATCATGATCGCGAACACGCGGGTCAGCGCGATCTCGAACGTGATGACGGACAGGCCGAGGCAGAAGACGCCGGCGAGCAGGGACTTCTTGGTGGGCATGAGCGGGACGTTCGCCGTGGCGCGTTCGGTGCGGAGCGATCGGAAGGCCGGGAAGGATAGAACCTGACGCCGGGCGCGGACGACGGAAACCCGGGTGCCGGGTGACGGCCGCGATCAGGCGCCGGCTTCGGCCACCGGCCCGGTGGCGTCGGTGTCATCGGCCAGAGCTTCATCGTCGTCGTTGGCGACCGACGTGAAGTCGTCTTCGTCGTCGTCGGCGGCGGCGGCGCTCGCCGCCAGCGAGGCGGCGGCGAAGGCGGCCATCTCGGCGTCTTCCCCCGGCTCCGCGCCAGCCGCGGCCTCGGCCGCCATCGCCACCCGCTGCCGTTCGCGCTCCTCGTCGGCAGTGATGCCGGCGAGGATCTGGTCGGCGGTGACCTCGTCGCTGCCGCGGAAGGCCAGTTGGATCTCGTCGAAGCAGCGCTCCTGGAACGCGCGCAGGTAGCCTTGCTTCATCATCTCGAGCAACGCGATCAGCGTGCCGATCAGCGCGTAGCGGCCCTCGGTCTTGTCGAAGACGTCGGAGAACGCGACCTCGCGGCGCTGGCGGAAGCGGTCGAGCAGCCGGCGCGTGTAGTAGCCGACGTCGCGCTTCTCGACCTCGATCTCCATCTTGCCCTGCTGCCCGATCTCCTCGAGCAGCTTGGCGAAGGCGCTGGTCAGGTCCCAGATGCCGACCTCGCCGATGTCGAGCAGGTTGTCGTCGCCCTCGACCTCGAGCTGCGCCGGCTGCGACAAGACCAGCGGCGCCTGCCGCGACCGCTTGTCGGCGCGCGATTCGAGCTCGCGCGCGAGGTCGCGGTAGCGCTTGTACTCGAGCAGCCGCCGGATCAGGTCGTCGCGCGGATCGAGCTCCTGTTCGAGTTCGACCGCCTCGTTCGGCAGCAGCTCGCGCGACTTGATCTCCATCAGCGTGCTCGCCATCACGACGAAGTCGCCGATGTCGTGCAGGTCGAGCTGCTGCAGCACACCGAGGTGCTTCAGATAGTCGTCGAGGATGCGCGCGATCGAGATCTCGTGGATGTCGACCTCGGACTGCCGCACGAGGTGCAGCAGCAGGTCCATCGGACCCGAGAAGACCGGAAGCTCGACGCGGTAGCTCACCGGGCGGGAAGTTAGCCGTTCGCGGGCCCAGGTGCCGAAGGCAAAATGGCCGCGTTCCGCCGGAGCGGGAACGCGGCCATCGTGTCCGCCGGGGTCACCGGCGACGCCGGCGCCTCAGCCGTTGCCGACCAGCAGCTGGCAGCCGCGCGAGCTGCCGAGCGGCAGCGGCACGCCCAGGGTCGGATCGACGTCGAAGTACTGCGTCACCAGGCTGATGCCGAGCAGCGAGTTGACCGGCGGGATCGGGAACGCGAACGAGGCCGTGCCGACGAGCGAGTTGAACACGCTGATCAGCACCGTCGGCGCCGCATAGACCAGCATGGTCGCCGGTGCGCCCGGGATCGGGATGCCCGGCAGCGGCGCGCCGGCATCGAGCGCGACGAGGCTGACGCCGCCCGGCAGCAGGCCGGTGCAGTCGATCGAGAAGGCGCTGTTGCCGACGCTCGGCAGGCCGCCCGAGACGCTGATGTTCGGGGTGCCGAAGTTGGTCGGCGACGGGGTGCCGAAGAAGGTCACGCTCGAGTCGAGCGTGCCGTAGATCTGCAGCGCGTCGATCGTCAGCGGGTGCATGTTCGCGTTGGTCGAGATGCACTCGCGGTACTGCAGGTAGACCTGGCCGTACAGGCGCGGCGTGATCGTCGCGGTGAAGCGCTGGCCGTCATCGACGCCGTAGGTGCCGCCGAAGTTGCCGACCACGCTGTTGCCCGAGGCGCGGATGCGCAGGCGCTGCCAGCCGTCGTTGACGCCCGTGGTGGCGACGATCGGGCCGCCGATCACGGTGGCGCCGGGGCCGCCGTTGTTCAGGTCGACGAGGTAGATCTCGGTCTGCGTGCTGCTCTGGTAACCGATCCACGCGATGCCGGTGCCGCCGGGGCCGTTGCCCATCGTGCACAAGAGGCCGGGGTAGTAGGTGCCGACGACGTCGTAGGGGTGACCGAACGAATCCGTCGTGCCGACGCCGACGGCCCAGCCTTCCTTCTCCGCCGTCGTGATCGCGGCGTTGCTGCCCGGCACGTAGACGTAGAGCTCGACCAGGTAGTCCGTGCCGACCGAATTGCGCGAGATCTGCGAGTTGCCGCCGCCGGTGTTGTCGTGCAGGGTCGCGCAGTTGCCGCCCTGCGGCGACGGCGGCAGCGTCCAGATGCCGACGCCGGAGGTCGTGATCGCGGCCGGATCCTGGATGGTCGGCGACACGAACGACGAGGCAAAGACGTTGGTGATGGTGGTGCCGACGCCGGCGTCGAAGTTCTCCTCGACGGGCAGCGCGAGCGTATTGCCGAAGCCGTTCGGCTGACCCGGGCTGTAGGCCAGCATGACGAAGTCGGCGCCGTTGTCGTTCGAGTCGAAGCCGTCGATCCAGCGGCCCATCGCCGCGCCGTTGAGGGTTGCGAGGCCCAGCGAGAGCTGGTAGCCACCGTAACAGCCCGTGCCTTCCATCCAGGTCGGCACCGCCGCGGTCCAGCCGACGGCCTCCCAGACCACCGCGTCGATCACGTTGCCGAGGTCGTCGCGCAGCGTCACGCCATCGGCGCCGAGCACGGCGGTGGTGCCGCCGTTCTCGAGCACGGTCGTCGGCAGCACGTAGTTCGGGTCGTGGTTGGGCACCAGCGGCTGAGACACCAGCAGGTAGCTGCCCGGCAGGATGACCGACGTCATCGATCCCGGCGTGCCGGGGAAGGTGAAGGCGCCGTTGGCCGCGCCGGTCAGGTCGCCTTCTTCGCCTTGCAGCTTCCAGCCCGAGATGTCGATGGGCAGCGCGGTGCGATTGAAGAGCTCGACGTACTCGACGTCGTCGGTGCCGTTGTCGTCATACTGGAACTCATTGATGACGACGGGGGCGAGAGAAGAGCCAGGGCCTTGCGGCACCATCGAAGCGAGGGCAAGCGTGAGGAGCATGAGGTGTCCTTCGGGAGATGAGCATGGTCGCCAGGCCATCCGACGACCGGGCGAGACGCAGCAGGTTAGCGAGAAGCGCGACGGCCAGGAACAGGCTCAGCCGACGGATGCCGTCGCGCTGCGGCGCGCTTTCGGCGCAGCAAAACGCCGAGGTGGCAACTCCCGCCGCGCGGCCGACCGCGACCGACCGCGACCGGCGCCGTTGCGCCGCGCCCGCTGCGGGCGTCTCCAACCGGGCGGACCGAGCCCGTGGTCCGCACGTTCCTCAATAGTCGTTGGCGAGGTGCACGCCGTTGCTGGCGTCGAGCAGCAGCGCCGGTGGCATCGAGAAGTCGAGCGCGAGCGCCTGCAGGTAGGCGCCGAGGCCGGCGACCGCGGGCACCGCGAGCGGAACCGACGCCGCCCCCGAACCATCGAGCAGGAACGCAACCGACGCGTCGGGCGAGCAGACCAGCGCACACGCATTCCACGGTGCCGGCAGCGGCGCCAGGATCTGTGCGCCGCCGAGCACGAGGATGCAGCCGCCGTTGGCGTAGCCGTTCGTGATCTGCAGGTTGGCGACGTGGCTGCCGTCGGGCTGCGCCGCCAGCGAACCGCCGAGCGTCACGCTGCTGCACGGCCCCGCGTAGGTCGTCAGGCTCGCTGTCAGCGTGAGGCCGAGGTAGTCGGCGAGCGCCTGCCCCATCTCGGCACCACACTGGCGGTAGTCGGCTTCGGTGTTCCACGTCACCGCGTCCGGGCCCTTGCCGTAGGTGCCCTCGAAGGTGATCGCCATCACCGGGTCCTGGAAGCCCGGCGCGTTGAGCCAGCCGTTCACCGCGGTCCAGCGATCGTGGCACATCGACTCGACGAACGGCCGCGACGGCGCGCCGGCGGTGCTGCTCTGCGTCGAGCCGAGATCGACGAAGTTGCTGCGCGCTGCGAACGCGTCGATCCAATCCCCTTCGATCTGGTTGACCAGCGGGATGACGCCGGAGTTGTTCGTCGTCGGATTCCAGCTCGCGTTGGCCACGTGCCGGAAATGGAACGGGAAGCTGACGTTGTGCGAGCTGTGCAGGTTGAGCAGCACGCCGATCGGGTTGGCGCCGGGGCTGGCGACCGTGCCCATGTACGACTCGATCGTGGTGCGCAGCGCGACGATCTCGCCCTGCGAGCTGTTGTATGGCGCGGCCCACTCGTTCTCGAGGTTGACCGAGTTGGCGTTGGTGCGGTAGTTGCCCAGGAAGACGCCATCGGGATTGGCCATCGGCACGATGTCGAGGATCGTGTGGTCGAGCAGCACCTCGGCGAGCGCGTCACCCGAACGCAGCCAGGCGACGAGCCCTTCGACGGTGAAGTAGCTGGTGGTCTCGCTCGGGTGGATGCCGGCGTGGATCCAGATGCGCGCTTTGCCGGCGTCGGGCACGGTGCCGTCGGTCATCTCGATGCGGTGGATCGGGCGGCCCTGGGTGGAGCTGCCGATCACGGCGATGCTGCGCACGTGGGCATCGCCGGCCAGGGTCGCCAGCCACGCGTCCTTGCGCGTCACCGAGTACGGGAAGTACTTCGCCAGGCGGATGGCGGTGACGCCGGGTGGCGTCGTCAGCGTGAAGCGGTGCTGCGTCGAGCCGATCAGCGTCGGCAGGGCACTCAGCGGCACACGCGTGTACGGACCGAACGTCACACCATCGGTCGACGACGACCACACCGGCAGGATGATGTCGGTGTAGCCGGCGTTGCTGACGGTGATCGTCATCGTCGTGCCGGCGGGATTCAGGCTCCCGATCTGGCAGTGCCACCAGCGGCGGAAGCTGCTGCCGAGCGAGCCGTTGGCGTTGTCGTCCTCCATCACGAGGCCGACGTTGAAGGCGCCGCCGCTGCCGTTGCTGACGGTCGCGCTGCGCAGCCGCATCGTCTCGCCGGCGAAAGTGACGACCGGGGTCTGGGCGCGGGCGAGGCCCGTGGCGGCCAGGGCGAAGGTGAACAGGAAGCTGGCGGCTCGGCGACGCATGGGCTGCACAGGGTCGCCGGGCCGGGTAGCGCCGTCAACGCCCAGAGCCCCGGGGGGCGGTGGCCGGTGGGCCGCCCGTGACGCCGCAGCGTAGCGCTACTTCGCCGCCTTCCAGCGCACGCGCAGCACGTCGCGCAGCATGTCGACTTCTTCGTCGAGCCGCCAGTCGACGACATCGAGCTGTTCGCCCAACACCTGCACGGCGCGCAGCAGCGGCTGCACCATCAGCCCGGCGTCACCGAGCGGCACCACGGCCGCCCACTTGCCGAGCCCGACGGCGATGCCGCGCAGGTCGTCGCCACGGAGGCTCATCAGCGCCACGGCCTCGGCGCTGGCCGGCACCGGCACCTGGTCGCCGCGCATCTGCGCCGCGAGCTCACGCGTCAGGTTCGGGTCGCTGCTGAGCACGAACATGCCGTCGAGCACGCACCAGTGCGGCGCGAAGTCCCAATCCGTGTGTGGCGAAGCCAGCTCCGGTGCCAGCGCTTCGAGGTCGAGCAGGTTGGCGTCGATGCCAGGACCGAGGTCCGCCGCCTTCCACGCCAGCTCTTCGACATCGAGCACGGTGGCGAGGTGGGTCGAGAGCGAGGCCATGAAGGCGCCCGCCGCGGCGTCGTCGTTGGCCTTGGCGACCACCGCGAACGCGGCGAACGGCATAGCGCCGTGCGGCCAGCCTTCTTGACCGCGGAACGCGGCGGGGCGCGTGACCAGCAGCGTGCCCGGCTCGAACAGGGCCGACTCCTCGCCGGCGAAGAAGTCGTAGATCTGGTCGAACGCGTCCGACGTCATCATGCCGCGGCTGCCGAACTGCGTGGCGAGTTGGTCCAACACCGTGGCGCCGACGAAGTCGAGCGGCGCCGCGATCACCAGACCTGGGCCGGCCAGCGGCGCGTAGCCGCGCTGCAGTGCGACGGGCACCGGGTCGATGGTCTCGGTGGCCTCGTCGAACAGCTCTTCGGTGGTCCACACCCACTCCGCGCCGAGCTGGACCGCGCCGCGATAGCGGCCGAGGTTGTCCAGCATGCGCTGCAGCCGGAAGAAGGCCTGCGACGCCACGTCGACGACCGCCTCCTCGGGCGACCCGAGCATGCCCAGCAGGCGTTCCTGCAGTTCGGCCAAGCGGGCGAGGTTGTCGCCGCAATCGACCGTCCACGCCGCGAACGGCGGCGTCGCCGCGGGCCACAGGTCGCCGAAGACCTTGCCGTCGAAGTTGCCGGCGCCACGTTCGCCGAGCTGCAGCACGAGCCGGGCACCGTCGAGCCGCAGCGTCGCCGCGAAGGTCGGGTCCCAGGAGCCATGCAGGTCGAGGCCGAGCTTCGTGAGCTGGGTGACGAGGCGACCGCCGGCGAACTCGCGCGCCTTGACCGTCGCCGTCACCACCCCATCGCCGAAGGTCACGCCGATGCCGAGGCCGGGGTCGAGCTCGCGCAGCATGCCGGCGATCGACTCGAACCAACGATCGGCGACCCGTTCGTCGCGCGCCTCGACCCAGATCAGGCCATCGACACGGCGCACCGAGGTGATCGCCTCTTCGGCCGCAAGGCGCAGCGCCCTGGCTTCGCCGGCGTCGAGGTCCTGGTCCTTGAGGCCCAACACCGCGGTCGCCGCGTCCAGCACGTCGACCAGGCGGTCCCAGAACGCCGTCGGCAGGGCGAGGCCGAACTCGCGCGGCACGTAGACCTCGAAGGGCTTCGCCAGCCGCTGCAGGGCCTTCGGGTCGCGGGCGCCGCCGAACATCTGCTCCTGCAGCGGCATCGACGCCGTGACCAGCTCGGCGAACACCGGCGAGGCCAGCAGCGCCTGCAGGTGCGGCAGCAGGTCGTGCACGACCATCACGTTGGTCGCATTCGCCGGCAGCCAGGCGAGTGGTCCTGCCGGCGCCGGCGCCGGCGCCTGCGCCAGGAGCAGGGACGAGAACAACAACGGGGCGAGCGGTCGCAGCATCGGCGGAAGCCTACGGCGCCGCCGCCCACCCACAAGCCGCGGTCGGCCGCCGCGGCCGCCGCCTCACAGTTCGGCCCACTCCGCTGGCAACAGCGCGTCCTCGATGCCGTCGCCGTCGGCGTCGACGTGGATCTCGACGTTGAAGAAGTCGACCGGCACCACCTGCAGCACACCACGATCGCCGCCGCGCACTTCGAGCGTGCCCGCCCACGGGTTCTGCAGCGCCGCCAGCCCCGACAACGGCGCCACGGTCGCCACTTCGAGGCCACCGCCGAGCTCCGGCACGGTTACGAAGCCCTGCACGAAGATGCCCATCGTGAAGTCGATCGGGTACTCGTTGCGTTCGAGCCGCGCGCCAGCGGCGAGCGTCAGCGCGCCGAGCCGGAAGTCGCTGTCGAACTGCAGCACCAGCAGCTTCGCCGTCAGCCGCTGCTCGCGAGTGCAGAGCACGCTGCCGTTCCAGGTCGTCGTCGCTGCGTTCTGCGTCACCACCAGATTGACGAAGTGCAGCCGCGCCTCGATGCGCCAGGTGATGCCGTCGAACGGGTCGCCGGTGACCACCACCTCGTCGAACAAGACGGTGCCGCTGAGCTCGTAGCCGTCGGACCAGGCAACGAAGGTCTCGGTGAACGTGTCGCCGGTGGACGGCTTGCCGTCGCCGTCGGCGTCGTTCCAGGTGTGGATGGCCTGGCCGCCGTTGGGGCCGTCGAACGTCAGGGACAGCTCGGCGGCCGCAGTGCCCGTCGGCGGCTCGGGCGGCTGCTCGGTGAGGAAGCGAGCGCCGATCTGCGCCACCCGCACGACGTCGACGGTGGCGTCGACCGCGGCGCGCGACGCCGCGAGGGCGTTCTCGACGGTGATGCTGGCGTCGGCCCGCAGCGCGGGCGTCGACGGGGCACTGCCGGAGCTGCAGGCACACAAGGCAGACAGCAGGACGGGGGCGAACGGGAGCTTCATGGGCGGGCGAATGCTGCCACACGCCGACGCTGCGTGGTGCCGCCCGCCGAACCTTGCCGGCAGCTTGGTCGATTCCTCACGCAGGGGCCGCGGCCGCCGCCGGACGGGCCGCGCCGGCCGATCAGAAGCCGCCGACGGTGATCAGCACGGCGTTCGACAGGTCGAAGGCGACCCCGTCGAAGGTCGCGGCCTGGAACACCCAGTCGGTGGTCGGCAAGACGCCGCCGCCGAAGATCGGCAGCCGCAGGCCGCCGTTGGCGTCGGTGGCGAGGCCGATGACGAGCGCGACCATCGGCTCCAGCGGCACCAGGAACTCGGTCGCCGTGACCAGGTGTGGATTGGCGGCGATGCCGATGCCGACCAACACCGGAGCATTGGCAGGGCCCGCGCTCAGCTCGAAGGTGCCCTTCGAGCCGGCCGTGGTCATCACGTCGCCACACATCGTCAGCAGCAGGCTGCCCCCGCCGGCGAAGCCGAGGTCGAGCTGGCAGTGTTCGCAGACGTCGGGGATGTAGTTGCCGTTCGAATCCGCGGCCAGGCCGGCGAGCACGTCGGCGAGGTCGGTGCCGCCGCTGCCGTTGCAGTCCACCTCGTAGACGGTGGCGAAGGCGGCGAGGTCGGCGCTGTCGACGAAGCCGTTCTGGTCGATGTCGAAGATCGCCTTCGGGTCATCGGCGGTGAACGGCCCGCCGCCCATCGCGTCGCGGAACGCCGCGAGGTCGACCTGGTCGAGCACGTTGTCGCCGTTCCAGTCGAACTCGGCGCGGCCGAGCGAGTCGAGGAAGGCGACGACCCGCAGCTGATCGGCCGTGGTCAGGTTGCCGAACGCAGCCGCCGAGGCCGCCGCTTCGCTGCCGAACGCAGCGTGCTGGAAGATGATGCCGGCCGGGCCGAGCATGCGCGTCTCGAGCGTGCCGCCGGCGACGCGGCCGTCGTGCCACAGCGGATCACGATTGCGCAGCCCCCACAGCGGCGGCGTGCGGACCTCCTGGCCGCTGGCGCCACCCTGCTCGATGAAGTCGGCGGCGACGCCCATGTCGTGCACGAGGAAGTCGCTGTACGGGTGGATGATCTTGTTGCGCAGCGCAGGCTCGAGCGCCGGGGCGTTGGCGGTCGTGAAGGTCGCGACGTGGCACGCCGCGCAGCCGACGGTGTTGAAGATCGCCTCGCCGGTCATGCCCGCGCGCGGCGTCTGCGGCGGCGCGGCGAGATAACGCTGGAAGTCGGTGATGCGGTCGATGAAGTGCAGGCCGTTGCCGTCCGGGCCGTCCTCGGGGTCGGCGACGCCGTCCCAGGCGGCCAGCAGCGCCAGGTTGCCGTTCGGCGCGTTCTCCGTCGGCAACAGGCGGTTGGTGAAGCCCATCTCGTTCTGCGCCGCGTCGCCCGAGAAGCTCAGCACCGTGGCGAGCTGCGCCTTCCAGCCGAAACGGCCTGCGCGCAGCGGGCCGGTGGGGTTCTCGAGTTCGTGCACCCAGTGCACGCGGCCCGAGATGCCGGGCGCCGGCGGCGTCAGCTCGTTGGCCGCGATGTCGGCGTCCGCGATCGCCTCGATCAGGCCGAGCCCGAGCGTCGACGTGGTGACGCGGGTCGCGGTCACGTTCGCGGCCGACGGCACGATCTCCTGGCAGGCCACATCGATCGCGAGCTGCTGCAGCAGCGAGCCGCCGAGCGACGCAAGCGGATCGAAGGTGCCCTTGCCGTCCAGGTAACCGAAGCGCGTCACCGTGATGCTGCCGGGACCACCGACCGGGTTGTTGTGGCAGCTCGAGCACGCGCTCTGATTGAAGATCGGGCCGAGGCCCTCACCGACGGTGGTCTGGTGCGTGAAGTCGACGCGGCCGGCGACGAAGCGCTGCATCTGCGGAGCGGTGAGCCCGGCGAGCGGCGCGCCCATCTTGGGCTGGGGCGCCTGGGCGATCAGGCCCTGGGCGGCGAAGACGGCGACAGTGAAGGAGAGTTCGAAGGATCGCATGGCAGTGGCAGAAGCAGAGGCGCCCGGGGCAGGGCGCACTTCGGGAAGAGAGAGCTTACCAAGAACACAAGAGCCCGGGCACCGCACGGCGGCGAAGCCCGGGCTGCGGGGACGCGGAGCGGCGCGCCGCGTTGATTACGCCGCGGCGGTCACCACTGGACCTTGACGACGTTCGTCTGGCCGACCCCGAACGGCTGCGCCGCGTCGGAGTAGACGGTCTGCATGTGGAGCGCCCAACCCGCCGGCAGCAGGCCGCCGATCGGCAGCGGCGCGACGAAGTCGCCGTTGGCGTCGCCGAACACCGGGCCGAGGATCACCGGCGCCGGCGCCAGCAACGAGCCACCCTGCCACGGCGTCGGCACCAGGAACAGGTCGAACAGCAAGAGGCCGCTACCGAACGCGGGCATGCCGTCGATGGTGAGCGTGGTCAGCGTGCCCGGCGACAGGTCGCCGCCGCACATCGACATCGTCGCGGTACCGACCGTCGGCAGCGTGATGACCTGCTGGCACGTCTGGCACGAGAAGGCCTCGGCGCGGAACAGGTCGATCGCGGCTTCGGTCGTCGAGTTGTTGGGGTTGTCGGCGACACGGAAGCGCACGCGCACCGTGCTGCTCGGGGTGATGAAGTCACTGACCCGGAACTGGTGCTGGATCCACTGGTTCATGTTCGGACCGGTGACGGTCTCGACCAGCGTCCAGTTGCTGCCGTTCGGCGACACCCAGACGGTCAGCGTGTCGTCGTTGGTGCTGCAGTAGAACCAGCGGCGGTAGGAGATGAAGCCGTCGGTGCCGCCGAAGTCGATCGGCGGCGAGACCAGATCCGTGGGACCACCGTCGACGTCGGCCGCGGAGGCCGCGCCCAACGGAACGCCGTTCTGCGTCACCCAGCAATGCGTCGACGACGTGCTGGCCTCGCCGTCCTCGGGCGGCGCCGCGAACTGCCCCACCACCGTGGTGCCGTTCGGCACCGCGACCTCCCAGGCGCCCGACGTCAGCGCCAGGCTCGAGACCGACCAGCCGGTCACGGTGCCTTCGAAGCCGTCTTCGTAGAGCACCTGCGTGCCGCTCGCCGCAGTCGCGACGTTCGACGCGGCCGGCGCCATCGGCGGGTCGGAGAAGGTCACCCCGCCCTGCGTGCCGACGGTGACGTAGAAGCGCAGCGTGCTGGCGCAGTTCGCCATCACCGGCAGGTTGGCGTGGTAGTGGCCCGGCCCGATGTCGCTCATCACCGTGAAGGTGAACGGCGCGCCGTCGATCGACGAATAGAGGCGGCCGGCGCCCGGCTGCGGCACGACACCGCCGATGCCGGTGGCGATGACGTCGATCTGCTGGATGCTGCCAGCCGCGATCATCGTCGGCAGGCCACCTGGGTAACTGAACGTCATGCCGGTCGGCGGCTGGTTGATCCAGACCTGCGTGCCCGTGCAGCGCCCGATCACCATGTCGTTCCAGCCGTCGCCGTTGATGTCGAACACCGCGACGTCGTAGGTGCCGATCAGGTCGGCGGTCGGGATGCCGCAGACCGCGCCGCTGATCTGCTGCTCCTGCATCGTGACGTTCGGCGCATTGCCGAGGTTCTGGAAGATGTGGCAACGGCGCGCGCAGCCGGCGATGTCGACGTCGACGTCGGCGATGATGGCGTCCTTCCAGCCGTCGTTGTTGAGGTCGGCGATCAGGTTGTTGCCGCCGAAGCCGTCGTCGTTGCCGCCACCGACGTAGGTGAAGGAGATGGTGCCGCCGAAGGTCGCCAGGCCGCCGACGACGCCGGCGTGCAGCTGGTAGCGGTCCTGGCCGTCGTCGCTGACGATCAGGTCGGGCAGGTTGTCGTTGTTGAGGTCGCCGACGTTGAAGTGGTACGGCGCGTTGTTGTAGACGACCTGGTAGGTGCCGAAGACGCCCGGCGTCGCCGTGTCGTTGTAGCTGACCGAGATGCCCTGCGGCGCGTTGAGGGCATCGTCCTTGAGGATGTCCAGCTTGCCGTCGAGGTTCATGTCGACCATCGCGACCTTCATCGCGAACGACGACTCGACCATCGTGGCCGTCATGCGCGCCGCCGTCTGGTCGGTGAAGTAGCCGTTGCCGTCGTTGATCAGCAGCCGATCGTCGATGTCGATCGAGCGGGTGCCGCCCTGCTGGTAGTCGCCGAAGTAGAGGTCGATGTCGCCGTCGCCGTCGATGTCGCCGGCCGCGACCGAGCAGAAGCGGTGTTCGCCGTTCCAGCTCGCGCCCGCCTGCATGTCGTTGATGCGCAGCGCGTCGTCGAACAGGAAGCCCTGCCAGTTGCCGACCAGGTCGTCGCCGAGGTTGATGTAGACGCGCGGCACGCGGATGTACTGGGCCAGCCCCTGCGACAGCGTGGTCGCGGTGACGAGGTCCTCCCAGCCATCGCCGTTGACGTCGGCGACGACGACGTCGCGGTCGTTGGTGGCGTCGAGCATGCCCTGGCTGCCGGCCACCGTCGACGCGCTCGCGTACTGGGTGGTGCGGTCGGTCAACACGCCGCCCTCGTTCATGAGCAGAACGTTCGGATAACGACCCGTCGTCGTCACCGGCTGCTTGCGCACGACGACGAGGTCGACGTCCCCGTCGTGGTCGAAGTCGGCCCAGGCGTAGTCCTTCTCCTGCACGTCGGCCGAGCCGAGGCTGGCCGCGGCGACGAGGCGCGTCGAGGTCTGGTCCTGGAAGGTGACCCATTGCGCGCGCAGGGTCGGAGAGACGATTGCGGCCACCGCAGTGGCCAGGCAGTACGAGGCTTTGAGACGCACGGATTCCTCTTGGGCAGGCTGGACGGACGGGGCTGGCTGCGAACGGAGCCGCGAAAGGCTGCGACACCCTACTACAGCCCAGTGACATCGGGCAACGGGGGTAGGCCGGGTCCCCGCGCCACCCCGCAACACCGACCCGACGATCGACCGTGCCGATCTGGCACGAATCACGCAGGCCGGCGCCGGCGCGGGTCCACCGGTAGAGTCGCCGCCGATGTGGCCGATCGATGCACTCTTCACCCTGCTGGTGGGCTCCCTGGCCCTGCGTTCCGGCCTGCGCCTGCTCGGCAGACAACCGCAGCGAGCTGCGCCCCCGCGGCGCGTGCTCTCGTGGGCGGCGTTCGTGCTGCTGGTGTTCACCTCGGGCACGTGCGTGCTGATCACGCTCGGCGACGCCGGCCTCGGCCCGTGGGCGCAGCCGAAGTACCAGGTGCTCGGCCTCGCGCTCGGCAGCGCCATGATGGCCGTGGCCGCCGTCGCGCTGGCGATCGAGCAGTTCGCCTGGCCGCGGGCGGTGCGCTCCAGCGGCCAGCAGACGTTCGCGATCGTCATGCTCGCGGTCGCCTTCGCGATCGGCGGCTGCTACGGCACGATGATGTTCAACTACCGGTGACGCGCCGCCGCCACCAGGTCGAGCCGGCGATGCCGAACAACACCAGGGCGAGCCACTGATGCCAGGTGAGCCCGAGCAGCACCACGGGATGCTGCCGCCGGAACTCGAGGCCGAAGCGCAACGCCGCGTAGGCGGTGAAGTAGATGGCCAGGCGCCGCGACTGGGCCCAGCGGCGGCGAGCGGCGAGCGCCAGCAACCCGGCGGCGACGAAATGGAAGCCGGCCTCGATCGCCTGCACCGGCACTCGCGGCACGCCGGCCACGTCGGTGGTCGCGAACCAACCCGGCGCACATTCGACGCCGGCGCAACAGCCCGCGGCGATGCAGCCGAGGCGCCCGAACCCGAGCGCCAGCGCGACCGGCAAGGCGAACCCGCCGCCGGTCGCCGACCGCACCCCGAGGCGTCGCTTCTGCCATTCGACGGCCAGCCAGCCGCCGATCAGGCCACCGAGCACGGTGCGGCCACCGAACGGCGACACCTCCGCCGGCAGCCCGGGCGGCGGTGGGGCGTGCCACCCGAATGCGTCCGCGGGCAGCTGCAGCAGGTGGGCGCCCAGCAAGGCGCCGAGCAGCGCCGCAAGGGCGATCTCCTGCCGCGTCGCCGGTTCCAGCGCGAAGCTGCGGCCCTGCCAACGCGTCGCCAGCCCGGCGGCGACGACCCCAGCCACGACCCACAGCAAGTAGCCCGTCACGACCGCGCCCGTTCGCTCGCCGCCCGCAGCGGCGCCAACACCTCGGCCTCGAGGCCTCCGCGATAGAACAGGTTGTAGGTGTCGAACGGGATCACGCGCTTGCCGTCGGGGTGGGCGATGTGCACGCAGGACTTGCGCACCGACCGCAGGTCGAGGTCGTGGCGGTCGAGGAACTTCATGATGACGACGCGGAACACGTCCTGGTAGCGCGGTGGCGCGGCCTGGGCGAGCCGCACGCCGGGCAGGCAACACAGCAGCCGGCCGATCGCCGCGGCGGCACCTTCGGGTCCGTGCGCGGTGCTGAAGGCGCGCACGAATTCGCGCTGCAGCACGTCGTCGCGTTCGAGCGCGATGGTGTTGCGTGTGCCCTGCAGCAACACCTCGGGCGGCGCCAGACCGGTCAGCGGCGTGATCGGCGACCTGCCGTGTGGGCGGCGCAGCGCGTAGGCCATCGCCAGGGTGTCCGGGTGGCACGGCACCGGCACGATGTCCGCCGGCGTGAACCAATCACACTGCGCGAGCAGCCGGCGCCGCACTTCGCCGAGCGTCAGCCGGTGCGCGCCGGCGTCGTAGCCGTCGTTGCGCCCGGCGTCCTGCACCGGCTGGAAGGTGATGCCGCGCACACAGCGCTGCGCCACCGCGAAACGAAGCAGCTCGCCGAGTTCGTCGTCGTTGCAGCCGCGACGGACCGTGACGACGAGCGTCGTCGACAGGTCGAGCGCGTTCAGCCGCGTGAGCGCCCGTTCCCGCACGCGACGCAGGTCGGCACCGCGCAGCGTGCGCAAGGCTGCTTCGCGCAGGCTGTCGAACTGCAGGTAGACCTCGAAGCCCGGGCCATACGACGCGAGGCGTTCGGCGAAGCCCGGTTCGTCGGCGATGCGCAGGCCATTGGTGTTGAGCATGCGGTGCCGGATCGGCCGCCGGCGCACCGCGTCCATCACCTCCCAGAACCGCGGGTGCAAGGTCGGCTCGCCGCCGCTGATCTGCACGATGTCGGGATCGACCTCGTTGCGCACGATGCAATCGAGCATGCCTTCGATCGTCGGCAAGTCGTGGTGCAAGAGCCGCTCCGGTCCGCTGCCGGCATAGCAGGTCGGGCAGCGCAGGTTGCAGTGGTCGGTGATCTCGAGGAGTGTCAGGCACCCGTGCTGCTCGTGCTCGGTGCAGATGCCGCAGTCGAACGGGCAGCCCCAGCGAAACGTGGTGTTGGGCTTCGCCACCTGCTCCGGCGGCTTCAAGAAGCGCTCGCGGCCGTGCCGCCAGTATTCGGCGTCGGCGGCGATCATCACGCGCTGCGCACCATGTGTCGCGCAGTGCTTCAGCAGCCAGACCTGATCACCTTCGATCACCTCCTTGGCCTCGACCGGGCGCAGGCAGGTCCCGCACAACGCAGTCGTCGCGCCGTAGAAGAGGTAGGGGCGCACACGCTCGGTCATGGCAGGAGCATGCCGGCGGCACCGGCCGCGCTCCACTGGCCGGCAAGGAACCCCCGCCCGCCGCGAGCATCCGGCCGGGGCGCCGCACCGGGTCAGTCGTCGAAGAACCCCGCCCACTCGGCAAACTGCGACCTCAGCTCGTCGTAGTTCGAGATCGCCTCACGCAGAGTGTCCGTGGCGCTCTTCTTCTGTCCTACCTTGAGGGGCACGCTGGGGTCGAGCCCGAGGAACTCGACGCACTGCCTGCCGACGCGCTGCGGGTCTGCGCTCAGCTCTTCGTAGGTGATGGTGAGCTTCGGGTGATTGGCGAAGACCCGGTCCGCGGTCGCTTGCAGTTCCCGGTTGCGCAGGAAGAACCAGACGCACTTGACGAAGTCGACCTCGACCGGCGGCAGCGGTGTCGCCGCAGCCGTCC
>JAEUHT010000310.1 GCA_016793265.1 Planctomycetota bacterium | reverse complement strand
GCGCCGCCTGCCGCAGGTCGCCGTTCTTCTGCAGCAGATCACCCAGCAGGAGCCCGCTGCGGGGCCCGTCCTTGTCGACGCTGGCCAGCTTCTTGGCCACCTTCCTGGCGAGGTCGTCGGCGCCGTCGGCGAGCGCCCGCTGGCCGGCGGCGTCGAGCAGGTCGAGCCACCGCTGGCGCTCGCGGGCGGCGGCGGCCGGCGGCGCCACCTTGACCACCCGCTCCTGCACCGCGGCGATCTCGTGCACCTCGGTGCTCGGCAACACGTCGCGCAGCTCGCCGAGCAGCCGGTAGTCCTTCGGGAAGCGTTCGACGGCGCGTTCGATCTCGGCTCGCAGGGCGGCCGGCAGCACCTCACCTTGCAGCGCCAGCACGCGCACCCGCAGTTGCAGCAGCGACCGCACCAGTTCGTCGGGCAGGCCGGGCTCGACCACCCGCGCCAGGAAGCCCAGCGCCGGCTCGACCTGGCCGGCGTCGAGCGCCAGCCGGGCCAGCTTGAGGTTGGCGTCCGCCACGACGTGAGGGAAGCGGTCGGGAGCCGGGCCGCGGTAACGCGCGACGCGGCGGAACAGCTCGCGGCAGCGCCGCGTGTCCTGGCCGACGAGCGCGCCGATAGCGAGCAGGTGGCGCCCGAGCACCGCTTCGCCGCGCATCTCGCGCACCCGGTTCTTGAGCAGCCAGACCGCGAGCGCGGCGCCGAGCGTGAACACCACGATCAGCAGCACGATGCGGCCGATGGTGGTCTGCAGCAGCGGCTCGAGCAGCCGGATGACGAGCCGCAGCAGCTCCAGCACGAGGTCGAGCGCCGGCCGGAACAAGGCCAGCAGCAACACCACCGGCAGCGCGTAGAGCAGGAAGCGCAACCACGGGTTCTTCGGCAGCAGCACCTTCAGCGGCGCGAACAGGCCGCGGCGCACGAGGTCACCGATCCGGCCCATCGGCACCTCCTCGCGGCCCGTCGTGCAGCGCCTGCGACAGCCGCATGCGCAGGTTGTCGTCGCGTTCACCGGCCAGCATGCTGGTCAACGCCGCTCGCGCGGGCGCCGAGCCGAGCGCGCGCAGGGAGAGGATGATCTGCACGCGGCGGTTGGTGTGGCGCGAGATCAGACCGATGCTGACCTTCTCCAGCCAACCCGAGTGCTCGTAGGCGGCCAACAGCGGCGCCACCGCGGGGTCGCCGATCTGCACCAGCACCGAGCGCAGCTCGTCGTCGAACGCGGACGGCTCGGGGCCGAAGCTGTCGGCGAGGTGGGCCGCCGCCGCGGCGCCACCGACGACCAGCACCCGCCCCAACCGGCGGCGTTGTTCCGCGGACCGCTCGGCGTCGGCGAAGGCGGCGAGCACGTGCTCCAGCACGGTTGCGCCGAGTTCGCCGAGCACCCGCTCGGCGACACTCGCGAGCTCGGAGCTGGCCAGCGCTTCGATCAGGATCTTGGTCAGGCTGCGCGTCGGCCCGCGCCGGCGCAGCACCGTCAGCAGCACCTCGGGGTCGTTGGCGTCCGGCACCGCCGCCAAGAGCTCCTCGTCGCGGTAGAAGGTCGGCTCCAGCAGCAGCGTCTCGGCGACGAAGTGCCCCTTCGGCACCACCTGCAGGAAGCGCCGCAGCACCTTCGCCTCCGCCTTGTTGAGGCGATGCAGGATCTCCATCGGCGGGAAGCGCTCGAGCACGAGCTGGAACTGCTCGAGGTCGGCGAGGCCGAGGAAGAAGTCGATCAGGATCTTGCGGTGTTCGGGTTTCGCCGACGCGAACAGCGGCGCCACGTGCGGCAGGGCGGCGCGGTCGAAGCCCTGCACCACACGACCGACGAGCGCCCCGGGGGAACGGGAACCGAGCGGCAAGAGCCGCTGCCCGGCCAGGGCGTCGCTGGCGGCGAACAGCGCCGGCGCGATCGTCGGCCCCATCAACTGCAGCGTCGACAGCGCCCGCGCCTCGGCCTCGCCGCTGCTGCGCCAGGCCGCGCCGAGCAGTTCCTCGACCGCCGCTTCGCGCAGCGTCAGCAGCTCGTCGCGCGCCGCCGCGTGCTGGGCCAGGTCGTCGCCGGTCAGCACACGCACGAGGCGCCGCACGTGGGCGACGTTGGCCTCGATCGCGTCCATGGCGTGGGTCGGCGAATCGAGCGGCGCCACCAGCTTCGGCTCCAGCAGGGCGCCGGGTGTGGCGCCGCGGCAGCGCGCGCACTCGGTGACGTGTTGAGCCAGCGGCGCGCCGCAGTGGCGACAGGCGAAGCGATGCGCGGGCAACAGGCCGGCGAAGGTCGCCACCGGCAGCCCGCTCGGGCTCGTCGCCACCACGGCGGTGGCGACGGCAGGCAACCGCGGCGGCGGGGCGGCCTCGGCGAGCGAGAGGCTGCGCACGGTGGCGTCGACCCCGCCGGTGCGCGCCGCGAGCCGCGCCGCCAACAACGGCACCTGCTCGGCGTGTTCGTCGTGGGCCCGGGCCTGAGCCAAGGCCGCGGCGGCGCCGGCTTCGTCGCCGCGCGCCAGCAGGTGGCCGCCGGCCTGCGCCAACGTGCGCGCGAGGTCCTGGCTGATGCCGCGCTTCGCCGTCGGATCGCGCGTCAGTGACAGCAGGCGGCGGCCGGCGCGCGCCGCCGCCTCGAAGTCGCCACACTGCAGGCGGGCACGGTAGACGAAGTCCCAGCCGGCCGCGCGCTCGGGCGCCCGCTGCAGCGCCCGTTCGGCGGCGTCGGCGGCCTCCACGGGCCGGCCGGCCTCGAGCAGGCTCTGCGCCAGCATCAGGTCGTTCTCGGCGCTGTCGATGCCGAACGCGGTCTTCAGGTAGACGTGCTGCTGGTGGGCGAGCGCCGGCTCACCGAGCTGCGCCAGCACTTTGCCGAGCAGCAGCCGCGCGTAGTTGTTCTCGGGGTCGCGTTCGACCACGCCGGTGAGCCGCCGGTGGGCCCCGTCGAGGTCGCCGTGCATGGCCTGTTCGACGCCGAGCAGGTAGTCGCCCAGCGCCGCCCGCGAACGCGCGCCGCGCACGAGCTTGCTGAGGCGCCACCAAAACAGCAGCGAGAAGGCGACCAGCGCGGCGGCGATCAACACCTCGAGCACGCCGGGCTCGCGGCTGAGCTGCCACAGCCAGTGCCAGAAGCCGCCGCCGTCCGGCGCCGCGGCAGCCGGCTCGGCGGCGGGACCCGGCAGGGGCGCGCCAGCCGGCGACTGCGGCGACCATCCGGGGAGCTCGCGGATCGTCCGCATGGTGGCGGTTCAGGCCCCCGCGCGATTGGCCACCGGGGCCGGTGCGGCGGCGGCGTTGGTGGTGGCGACCCCGCTGCTGCTGGCCCCGGGCGCCGCCCGCCGGCTCGCGGTAGCCCGCTGCAGGGCCAGCTCGAGCAGGCGGTCGAGCAACGCGCAGAAGGCGATGCCATCGTAGGCCGCGGCCTTCGGCAACAAGCTCGTCGTGGTCATGCCGGGCAGGGTGTTGGTCTCGAGTACGCACGGGCCGTCGGCGGTGACGATCATGTCGGTGCGGGACATGCCATCGCAGACCAGCGCCTCGTGGCAGCGCAGCGCCAGCGCCTGCACCTCGGCGATGCGGCTCGCCGTCCAGCCGCGCGGTGGCACCAGCTCTTCGCTGGCGTTCGGCAGGTACTTCGCCGCGTGCGTGAACCAGGTGTCGACGCGCGGGTAGATGCCGACCGGGGTCAGCGGCTGCAGCTCGTCGCCGGTGTTGCCGAGCACGGCCACGGTGATCTCCTCGCCAACCAGCGCCTGCTCGGCGAACCAGCGGCGGAAGCGACCGCCGTAGCTGGTCAGGAAGGTGCGCAGTTCGTCGACGGTGGTGACGCGGTGTACGCCGACGGTGCTGCCCGAGGCGTCGAGCTTGACGAACGCCGGCAGCCCGATCTGCTGGCGCAGCAGCTCGAACTCGAC
>JAEUHT010000263.1 GCA_016793265.1 Planctomycetota bacterium | reverse complement strand
GCTGGAGAGCCTGGAGGGCAAGCGCGGCGTCGTGCGGCAGAAGCCGCCGCTGCCGGCGCTCGTTGGACTCTGGGGCAAGCCGACCGTGGTCAACAACTTCATGACGCTCGCCGCGGCGCCGTGGATCCTCACCTACGGCGGGGCCGCCTACGCCGCGCACGGGGTCGGTCGCAGCCTCGGCACGCTGCCGGTCCAGCTCGCCGGCAACATCGCCCGTGGCGGCATCGTCGAGGTGCCGTTCGGCATCACGCTGCGCGAGTTGCTCTACGACTTCGGCGGCGGCACCGCGTCCGGCCGCCCGATCCGCGCCGTGCAGGTCGGCGGTCCGCTCGGCGCCTGGCTGCCGGCGAGCAAGCTCGACCTGGTGCTCGACTACGAGGCCTTCGCGCAGGGTGGCGGCATGATCGGCCACGGCGGCATCGTCGTCTGCGACGACACCGTCGACATGGCGCAGATGGCCCGTTACGCCATGGCCTTCTGCGTGCACGAGTCGTGCGGCAAGTGCACCCCGTGCCGCATCGGCAGCCAGCGCGGCGTCGAGGTCATCGACCGCATGCTCGCCGGGGAACGGCGCGAGGCGAACGAGCTCTTGCTGCGCGACCTCTGTGCGACCATGAGCAGCGCCTCGTTGTGCGCCATGGGCGGCCTGACGCCGATGCCGGTGCTCAGCGCGCTCGACCACTTCCCCGGCGACTTCAAGAAGGGCTGATCCGATGTACTCCAACAAGGTCCCCGACCTCGGCACGCCCGCCCGTTGCGGCGCGCAGCTGGTCACGCTGGAGATCGACGGCAGGGCCGTGACCGTGCCCGCCGGCACCTCGGTGCTGCGGGCGGCAGCCGAAGCCGGGGTGCGCGTGCCCAAGCTCTGCGCCACCGACTCGCTCGACGCCTTCGGCAGCTGCCGGCTCTGCCTCGTCGAGGTCGACGGCAGGAAGGGCACCCCGGCGTCGTGTACGACGCCGTGCGAGCCCGGCATGAAGGTGAAGACCCAGACGCCGCAGCTGGCGAAGCTGCGCCGTTCGGTGATGGAGCTCTACATCAGCGACCACCCGCTCGATTGCCTGACCTGTCCGGCGAACGGCAACTGCGAGCTGCAGGACATGGCCGGCGTGGTCGGCCTGCGCGAGGTGCGCTACGGCTTCCAGGGCGAGAACCACTTCGCTGCCGCCAAGGACCGCTCGAACCCGTACTTCACCTTCGATCCCAGCAAGTGCATCGTCTGCTCGCGCTGCGTGCGCGCCTGCGAGGACATCCAGGGCACCTTCGCGCTGACCGTGCAGGGCCGCGGCTTCGGCTCCACGATCGCCGCCGGCCCGACCGACTTCCTGCACAGTGAGTGCGTCTCGTGCGGCGCCTGTGTGCAGGCCTGCCCGACGGCGACGCTGATGGAGAACTCGATCGCCGAGCAGGGCCAGCCCGACCACGCCGTGGTGACGACCTGCGCCTACTGCGGCGTCGGCTGCTCGTTCCGCGCCGAGATGAAGGGCAACGTGGTGGTGCGCATGGTGCCGGACAAGGACGGCAAGGCGAACCACGGCCACTCCTGCGTCAAGGGGCGCTTTGCCTGGGGCTACGCCACGCACCCGGACCGCGTCACCAGGCCCCGCATTCGCGCCCGCATCACCGATCCATGGCGCGAGGTGAGCTGGGAGGAGGCGCTGACCTACGCCGCCGGCGAGATCCGGCGCATCCAGGCGAAGTACGGCCGCGGCGCGGTCGGCGGCATCACCAGCTCGCGCTGCACCAACGAAGAGACCTACCTGGTGCAGAAGCTCGTGCGCGCGGCGTTCGGCAACAACAACGTCGACACCTGCGCCCGCGTCTGCCACTCGCCGACCGGCTACGGCCTCAAGGCCACGCTCGGCGAGTCGGCGGGCACCCAGGACTTCGACAGCGTCGAGCTCTGCGACTGCGTCATCGTCATCGGCGCCAACCCGACCGACGGCCATCCGGTGTTCGGTTCGCGGCTCAAGCAGCGCCTGCGCGAGGGCTGCGGCCTGATCGTGATCGACCCGCGCCGCATCGACCTCGTGCGCACGCCGCACATCCAGGCCGACTACCACCTGCAGCTGCGGCCGGGCGCCAACGTCGCGGTGATGAACGCGCTCGCCCACGTCATCGTGACCGAGGGGCTCGAAGCCAAGGACTTCATCGCCGAACGCTGCGAGGCCGCGGCCTACGACAAGTGGCGCGCCTTCATCGCCGACGCCCGCAACTCGCCCGAGGCGCTCGAAGCGCACACCGGCGTGCCGGCCGTGCAGATCCGCGGCGCCGCGCGGCGGTTCGCGGCGGCGAAGAACGGCGCCATCTACTACGGCCTCGGCGTCACCGAGCACGCCCAGGGCTCCACCGGCGTGATGACGATCGCCAACCTGGCGATGCTGACCGGCAACGTCGGCCGTCCCGGCGTCGGCGTCAACCCGCTGCGCGGCCAGAACAACGTGCAGGGCTCGTGCGACATGGGCTCGTTCCCACACGAGCTGCCGGGTTACCGCCACGTCGGCGACCCGGCCGTGCGCGAGCTGTTCACCGCGGCGTGGGGCGTGCCGATCGACCCCGAGCCGGGCCTGCGCATCCCCAACATGTTCGACGCCGCCATCGCCGGCTCGTTCAAGGCGCTCTACGTGCAGGGTGAGGACATCGCCCAGTCGGACCCCGACACCCAGCACGTGCAGCAGGCGCTCGGCTCGCTGGAATGCCTGATCGTGCAGGACATCTTCGTCAACGAGACGGCGAAGTACGCGCACGTGCTGCTGCCCGGCAGCTCGTTCCTCGAGAAGGACGGCACCTTCACCAACGCCGAGCGCCGCATCAGCCGGGTGCGCCAGGTCATGCCACCGCTGGCGGGCCTGGCCGACTGGGAGGTGACGATCGCGTTCGCCAAGGCGCTCGGACACCCGATGCCCTACGACCACCCGAGCCAGATCATGGCCGAGATCGCGCGGCTGACCCCGACCTTCGCCGGCGTCAGCTACGAGCGGCTGGATCAGCTCGGCAGCATCCAGTGGCCGTGCAACGACGCCGCGCCCGAGGGCACGCCGCACATGCATGTCGACCACTTCGTGCGGGGCAAGGGCAAGTTCCACCTGACCGAGTTCCTGCCGACGCCCGAACGCACGACGCCGAAGTTCCCGTTGATCCTGACCACGGGTCGCATCCTGAGCCAATACAACGTCGGCGCCCAGACCCGCCGCACGGCCAACACCGCCTGGCACGCGGCCGACGTGCTGGAGATCCACGCCCACGACGCCGAGAACCGCGGCATCGTCACCGGCGACCTGGTGTCGCTGCAGAGCCGCAAGGGCCTGACCACGCTGCGGGCAGTGGTCAGCGACCGCATGCAGCCGGGGGTCGTCTACACGACGTTCCACCACCCCGAGTCGGGCGCCAACGTCGTCACCACCGAGAACTCGGACTGGGCCACCAACTGCCCCGAGTACAAGATCACCGCCGTGCAGGTCAGTCGCGTCGTCGCCGACAAGAGTGAGTGGCAGCGGCGCTTCGACGCGTTCGCGAGGACGCAGCGCGAGTTGTCGCCCGGCGGCGACCCCGTGGCCAAGAACCCGCCCCCGGCCTCCTGATCGCACCGGTCCCGAGCATGAACCCGCACAAGATCGTCAAGATGGCGAACCAGATCGCCGCCCACTTCGCCACCGAGCCGGTGCGCGCCGAGGCCGTGGCCGGCGTCGCCAGCCACCTCAAGCGGTTCTGGGAGCCGCGCCTGCGCCGGGAGCTGCTGGCGCGGTTCGACCAGGCGGGCGCCGAAGGTCTGCACGAGCTCGTCGTGGCGGCGCTGCAGCAGCATCGCGGCGAGCTCGAACCGGCCCGGCAGTGAGCCGGGGCCCTTGGACCCGCGCCCCGTGGCCT
>JAEUHT010000248.1 GCA_016793265.1 Planctomycetota bacterium | reverse complement strand
GATCCGGCGCGTAGGCCAACCGCAGGTTCTTGCCGACGTCGGCGTCGACGGCGACGTCGACGCTGCGCGGCGCGTAGCTGTGCACGCAGAGGGCCGTGCCGCCGTGGCCGCAGACGGCCGCGAACGCGGCGGTGACCGCGTCGCGGTAGGCGCGGTAACGCTCGAGCAGCAGCGCACGATCGGCGGCGAGCTGCACCCACGGCTGCAGGCCCGGCGTCATCTCACCGGCCTTGGCTGCGCGCGCGATGGTGTCGTCGTCGACGCGGCGGTTGCAGTCGACGAACGTGCGCGGCACGAGGCAACGCACGACCAGCGCCGAGCGCCGCGGGTCCGCCGCGACCACGGCGCGGGCGATCGCCGCGGCCAGCTCGGGCGCGCCGACGTCGGTGTTGACGAAGAAGAAGTCGCGCAGGCTGCCGTCGTAGTCGCCGCGCAGCTCCGCGCGCAGGCCGTCGAAGTGCGCCGCCGTGGTGGCGCCGTGCGCGACTTCGAGCAGCAGGTCCGGGGCTGCCGCGGCACCAGCGGCGGCGCCGCGCACGAGTTCGACTTCACAGACCTTCGGGATCGAGCGCGGCAGTTCCATGCCACCGAGATACCGCCTGGCCGGGCCGCGGAACAGACCGCCGAAGGGTCACTGCGGCCGCACCACGCAGTCGTCGGCGGCGGCGAGGTCAAAATCGGCGGAGCGGCCGCCCTGCCACTGGAACCCGAGCCGCTGCGTCACCGAGTCCAGCGGCACGAACGCGATCACGACGCGGCCGAGTTCGTCCGTGGTCAGGCGCTGCCAGCGCGACCGCGCGGCGTTGCGCAAGCTCTGCAGCACGGTCATGCGCGCATCGGACGAGCCGCGCGTCGACGAGCTGCGCGTCTGCAAGCGGGCGCCGGCGATCGGTTGGCCCTGGTCGTCGAGCAGCTGCACGCGCATGTGCGCGAGCGGCTTCATGGCCAGCTTCAGGCTGGCGGCGCCCGCGTCGACCTGGACCCGTTCGGCCGCCCAACCGCGCTCCGACTGCACGACCACGAACCAGGCCCCGGGCTCGACCCGCAGCCCGGCACCACCACGCGCGTCGAGCGGGAAGCGCACGACCGAGTCGCGCATCAGGATGCCGCGCAGGTCGGCGGGCACCAGGTAGCCGATGCTGCCGCGGGCCGGGCCACCGAGTGGGTCGACCGCCTCGACGGCGAGGTCGGCCGGCGCCACCGGCGCCGCCGCGTTCACCGCATCGGGCAAGCCGAGTCCGGTTTGGGCGCGGAACAGGATCGGCGTGGCCCCGCTGGCCGCGGGCGGCACCACGGCGAGCCGGCACGAGTGCAGCTCGGTGGGCAGGCTGTCGAAGCAGAAGCGGCCGTCGGCGTCGACCGGCGCCTGCCAGACGCGGGTGTCATGCATGTAGTTCGTCGGATCGCGGAACAGCTTGCAGACGCCGGCGAGGTAGGCGATCGACCCGGCGGGCACGCCGAGGCAGCGCCCTGCCAGCGGCTCCCTGCGCGGCAATACGAACTGCACCGCGTCCGCGGCGAAGGCGTCGACCTTGCGGTCGTTCTGGTAACGCACCTTCGCCAGGACGCCGCCGACCACCTCGGCGCGCCCCGCTGCCCGCGCGATCAGCACCACGTCCTGGCGGCCGGGCTCACGCAGCGGATCCGTGTCACAGGCGACGGTCGCGAGCAGCCGACCATCGGCATCGGTGACGCCGAGCAGGCGTTGGCGGTCGTCGTCGAGGCTCTTGATGCCGTCGGGCTCCTGGGCCAGCAAGCGGCCGACCCGCTGCGTGATGCTCACCCCGGCCAACGGCGCGCCGGCCTCGTCGACGACACGCACCGGCACCCGCTGTGGCGGCGGCACGTCCAGCCACGCCCCTTCACTCGGACCGACCAGCAGCGGCGCCCCATCGGCGAGCCGCACCTCGACCTTCGAATCGGCCTGCGCCGGCACCAACAGCCGATCCCCGGCCGCCAGCACGAGCTCCCGTTCGGGCGCCGGCCGCGCCCCCACCTGCACGAAGCGCAGCGGCCCACCGGCCTCGCGCCAGGCGTCGGCACCACGCACGCCGAGGTCCGCCGGCAGGTGCCGCTGCGAGCAGCGCAGCTCGAGCATGGCACCGGCCGCGAAGTGGCCGATCACGGGCGAACTGCTGACGATCCCGGCCGCCTCCTCCGGCGCCTCGGCCCAGGCGACGTAGCACAAGCGCGCGTCGAGGCTGGCGCGGGCCCGGCCTCGCGCGTCGCTCTGCACCTGCAACAAGTCGAGGTCGCCGCTGGCACCGGCGAGGCTCGGCATCGAACCGGCGAACGTGACCACCGCGCCGGCGAGCGGCTTGCCCGCGGCGTCGGCGACCAGCACGAACGTCGGCCGCCGCGAGGCGGGCCCCTGGGCCAGCACCGCGGCACTCAGCGTCGCCACCGCGAACGCTTGCGTCCATCGCTTCGGCATGGCGCCCAGTATGCCGCGCCGGCGGCGGCGGCGGTCGGGGCAGCTTCAGTCCGGATCCGGGACATGCCGATGTTCTCGACATGCGGCCCACGATCGTGATGGTGATGCTGCTGCCGCTGCTGCCCGGCTGCGGTGGCGACCCGGAGGCTGTGGCGGCGATGCGCACGCTGGACGCGTTCCAGGCGGCGCTGCGCACCCACGACGAACCCGGGTGCCGGGCCCTGCTGACGCGCGAATCGGCGGCGGCGCTCCAGCAGGTGCCGTGGCAGCAGGTGGCGGCGGCGGCGCCGCTGCAGGTGCTCGGCGCCGAACGGCGTTCGCTCGGCTATCGCGTCCAGGTGGCCGACCCCAACCACGCCGGGCGCCACGGCGAGTTCGTGGTCGTGCGCGAGAACGGCCGCCTCGTGGTCGACCTCGTCGCCACCGCCGGCCTGACCGCGACGACCAGCGAAGCCGGGGCAGCGCCCGACGTGTTCGTGCCGCGCGAACTGACGCCCGCGGACTTCGACCGCATCCGCCAGCGGGAGCTGGCGAGGCCGCCGCGCTGAGCCGGCGCCGGGCCGTCGGGCGGCGAGTTTGGGCGGGAACCGCGGCAACGGGGCTCGTAGCATGCGGCCTCGACGCACCCACCATGAGCGAACGAATCCAGACGCTGATCCTCGGCTCGGGCCCGGCCGGCTACACCGCGGCCATCTACGCCGCCCGCGCCAACCTCAACCCGGTGCTGCTGACCGGCCGCCAACCCGGCGGCCAGCTCACGATCACCAACGAGGTCGAGAACTACCCCGGCTTCCCGAAGGGCATCATGGGCCCGGAGATGATGGAGATGTTCCGCGAGCAGGCCGGGCGCTTCGGCACGCGCATCCTCGACGAGGTCGGCACTGCCGTCGACCTCGGCAAGGCGCCGTTCCAGGTCACCACCGAGTCGGGCCAGGTGTTCCTGACCGAGACGCTGATCGTGTCGACCGGCGCCAGCGCGCTCTATCTCGGGCTGCCCAACGAGAAGGCGCTGCAGGGCCGCGGCGTGTCGGCCTGTGCGACCTGCGACGGCTTCTTCTTCAAGAACAAGAAGGTCTACGTCGTCGGCGGCGGCGACTCGGCGTGCGAGGAGGCCAACTTCCTGACCAAGTACGCGAGCCGCGTCTACCTGGTCGTGCGGCGCGACGCGCTCAGGGCGTCGAAGATCATGCAGGACCGGGTGCTGGCCAACCCGAAGGTCGAGATGCTCTGGGGCCAGAACGTCACCGACGTGCTCGACGTCAAGAAGGGCAAGGTCACGGGGCTCGAGTTGACGGCGACCGCGGACGGCAAGAAGCAGCAGGTCGAGGCCGACGGCCTGTTCCTCGCCATCGGGCACCAACCCAACACCGAGCTGTTCCGCGGCAAGCTCGACATGGACGACAAGGGCTACATCAAGACGGTGCCCGGCCGCACCGCGACCAACGTGCCCGGCGTGTTCGCCTCGGGCGACTGCCAGGACAGCTACTACCGGCAGGCGATCACCGCCGCCGGCTCCGGCTGCATGGCCGCGATCGAGGTCGAGCGCTTCCTCGAAGCCAGGCACCACGGCTGACCGCGCCGGCGCGACATCGCTCAGCGCCAAGGGTTCCGCGAGCGCTAACGCTCGCCGGGTAACGGCGCCGGTTCGTCTGGCT
>JAEUHT010000227.1 GCA_016793265.1 Planctomycetota bacterium | reverse complement strand
ATCAAAGTGCTCGAGTTCATGGACCGCGTGCTGCCGGGCATGGAGGAGGAGCTGTCCAAGGAGATGGGCCGTTCGCTCAAGAAGAAGAAGATCGACGTGCACCTGAAGACCAAGGCCGTCAGCTACAAGAAGACGAAGGGTGGGCTCGAAGTGACCGCCGAGGTCGACGGCAAGCCGCAGACGTTCGAATGCGACGTGGTGCTGTCGTGCGTCGGTCGCCGGCCCAACGGCAAGGGCCTCGGCCTCGAGGCGATCGGCGTCAAGGTCGACGACCGCGGCTTCATCCCGGTCGACCAGAAGCGCATGAGCAACGTGCCGGGCATCTACGCGATCGGCGACGTCGCCGGCCAGCCGATGCTCGCCCACAAGGGCTCGCACGAAGGCCTCGTCGCCGCCGCCGCCATCGCCGGCGACAAGGGCGCCGCCTACGACCCCGCCTGCATCCCGGCGGTGATCTTCACCGATCCCGAGATCGCCTCGGTCGGTCTGTCGGCCGAGGAGGCCAAGAAGGCCGGCTTCGAGCCCGTCGAGGGCAAGTTCCCGTTCGGCGCCAGCGGCCGCGCGATGTCGCTCAACGAGACCGAAGGCTGGGTCAAGGTCATCGGCGACGCCAAGACCGACAAGCTGCTCGGTGTGCACATGATCGGCCCGGAGGTGACCGAGCTGGTCGCCGAAGCCGCGCTCGCCATCGAGATGGGCGCCACCGTCAACGACGTCGCGCAGACGATCCACGCCCACCCGACGCTGCCCGAGGCGATCATGGAAGCCGCCGAGGCCGTGCACAACATGGCCGTGCACATCTTCCAGGCGCCGAAGAAGCACTGAGATCGTGCGCCCGAGTGGCGCACGATCTCAGCAGTTGCCGTGACGCCGCATCGCGGCGAGGGCGACATCGCCAAGGCAAGCGCACCCGACGCCGCTGCGGCGTCGAACACCCGATCGTGCGCCCGAGTGGCGCACGATCTCAGCAGTTGCCAGCCTCACATCGCTTCGTGCAGGGCCTGTTCGATTTCAGCCGTCAAGCCGAGGGCGGCAGCCCATTCGCGCAAGTAGGCGAGATCAAGCCTCCCGCGCTGGGCACGCAGCAGGCCCATCAGGTCAGCCCACTGACGTTCGCTGCCACCGGCTTGCTGCCACCAGTCGAGCTTGTGCAGTGCAACATCTTCAGGCGTGGCGAACGGGAAGACCGCCGCCACGTCGCCGACACGCAGTTCGCGGCGCACCGAGCGGGACATCGCCATCCTGGCGTAGCGGGTATCGGGTGGCACGAAGATGTCCACCTTGAAGTAAGCCCGCAGGTAGAGCAGGTTGAAGCAGGTACGATGCCGCACGGCATCCCGGATCAAGTCGCCGTCGGCGTAGTAGTCCACCCGTAGCGCCGCCACGATCGCGTCCACGTGCTCCAGGCGCACGTCCGCCGCGATGTCGACATCAAGCGTCGACCGGGCCGTGCCGAATGTGGTCGAAGCCACCGAACCGCCGACGTGCCAGGTGATGCCGAGCCGATCGAACAGCGCCGCTACGGGCCCCAACGCCAACAGCACACGGTCGCCGCTCACGTCCGCTCCACCAGCCAACGCCGAACGCGGTCGGTCAGTTCGCTGCCGTAGTGCAGCTCGGACCAGCGCAGGTTCACCTCCATCTCGGTGGCCCCGGGCATGGTCGCAGCGATCGCCGCGCGCGACTGCACAATGACGAACTCCGTCATCTCGGCCATCGCCGCAAAGCGGTCGGCCGGGCTCATCGCCGCCCAGATGGCGTCGATGCGGCGCTGCACCTCAGGATGCGTGTCGTTCATCGCGAACAGGGAACGATAACGCCGCCCCCACGAACTGGCACTGCTTGCCTGACAAGCGGCGCCAAGGCGAAGGGCGAGCGCCGCGACTACTTGGTGAACAGCGCCTGCAGCTGGGCCTTGAACTGCTCGATCACCTGCGCGTCCGGCTTCAGGTTCTCCGGGATGTTGCCGGAGCTGATCGCCGTCATCACGGCGCCGACGCGCGTCACCAGCCCCGTCAGCTCGCTGGTCTTGAAGCCGTGCTTCTCGGCGATCGCGCCGAGGTCCTTGGCCTTGGCGATCATCGTCTCCAGGTTCATGTTCTGCACCTGGCCGGCGGCGGTGGCGAGCTGCGCCTTGAGGTCGGTGGCGACGCCGAGCAGATCGGTCACGGCCTTGCTGGTCAGCGGCGTGGTGGCGCCTTCCTTGACGTTGTTGACGGCCTCCTTCGCCTTGTCGAGCAGGCTCTTCTTGGCGTCGCCCGCATCCGTGGGGTTGGCGGGCGTGTTGGCGGGAGTGTTGGCGGGCGTGGTGCCATCGCTCTTGGAGCAGGCGGCGAAGGCGAGCAGAGAGATGGCGAGAATGGACTTCTTCATGGTTGGGGGCGGAGCGTATCCGCGCGACCGGTTGCCTGCACGTCGCAGAACGTGACCGGGAATCCGCGTCCTACGCTTCGGCGTCGCGACGATGCCGCGCCTCGCACGCGGCGACGACGAGGCGGATCTGCTCGTAGGGAACGCTGCCGCCGAGCGCTTCGAACACCGGTTTGAGCCGGCCGTCTTCGCTCGCCATCAGCACGGTCCGCACGCGGGCCTCTGCTTCGGCTGGCACCCACGGCGCGAGGTCGACGTCGGCTTCCTTGGCGACCCAGTCGGCGAGGTAACCCCACACTGTGCTCGGCGCGCGACCGAGTTCCTGCGCCACGGCATCGACCGCGAGACCGCGGCGGAAGTACACCGCAGCAGCGTCGCGGCCGGCCGGACGCGCGGGCGACGCGGCGGCCTCCGTCACGACCGGCGCCGGCGCGGCGACCACCGCGGCCGCCGCCCCACCACCGACCGCGAGACCGTTCGCCTCGCCCCAGGCGGCGATCGTGGCGAGGAAGCGCGCCCCGAACGCCTCGAGCTTGCGCGGACCGACGCCGCGTACGTCGAGCATCGCCGCCGCCGAAGCCGGCCGCTGCCGCGCCAGCGCTTCGAGCGTGACGTCGTTGAACACCACGTACGGCGGCACCCCGAGTTCCCCGGCGAGCTCGCGGCGCAGCCCGCGCAGCGCCTCGAACAACCTGCGTTCGGCGGCGTCGAGCTCCCGTTCGACCCCGGCGCCGCGGCCCGGTCCTTCGCGCCGTCGCTTGCCGCGCGCCGCCAACGTCTGCTTCGGCACACGCAGCTCGGCCTGCCGTTCGCCGCGCAGCACCAGCATCGACGCCGCGGTCAGCTGCAGCACCGGATACTCACCCTGGCTGCGCTGGAGCAGCTCGTCGTCGATCAGCTGGTCGATGAAGTTGCCGAGCCGCGCCGCCGGCACGTCCTGGCACAGGCCGAACGTCGGCAACTTGTCGTGGCCGCGCCCGGTGATCCGCTCGCTGCGGCTGCCGCGCAGCACGTCGATGACGTGGCTGGCGCCGAAGCGCTGCCCGGTGCGCGCCACCGCCGACAGGATCTTCTGCGCCAGCACGTGGCCGCCGTCGACGCGTTCGAGTTCGTCGAGGCAGACGTCGCAGGCGCCGCAGTCGTCGACCGTGTAGGGCTGGCCGAAGTACTCGCTGATGGCGCGGTGCCGGCAGCGGGCGCGGCCGGCGAAGCGCTGCATCTGCTGCAGCATCTGCACCTGCGCCTGCGCCGCCGCCGGATCGCCGCCGTGCTCGGCGTTGCCGCGCTCGACGATCAGCCGCCACTTGGCGACGTCGCCGGCCGAGTAGAGCAACAGGCACTCGGCGGGCAGCCCGTCGCGGCCGGCGCGGCCGGTCTCCTGCTGGTAGTGCTCCAGGCTCTTCGGCATCGCCGCGTGCACGACGAGGCGCACGTCGCTGCGGTCGATGCCCATGCCGAAGGCGACGGTGGCGACGACGACGTGCAGCCGTTCGGCGCGGAAGTCGGCGCTGATACGGGTGCGTTCGCCAGCGGGCAGACCGGCGTGGTAGGCCGCGGCGCCGATGCCGCGCTGCCGCAGCGCCGCCGCCAGCGACTCGGTGTCCTTGCGCGCGATGCAGTAGACGATCGCGGCGCTGTCCGGGTGGCGCGCGATCGCCGAGGCGACCTGCGCTTCGAGGTCCTGCCGCGGCAGCACGCGGTAGGTCAGCTCCGGGCGATCGAAGGTGCCGACGAGCTCGACCGGCTCGTGCAGCTGCAGCTGGGCGCGGATGTCGGCGCGTACGCGCGGCGTCGCCGTCGCCGTGAAGGCCTGGAACGGCACGCCGGGGAGGCGTTCGCGCAGCTCGGCGAGGCGGCGGTACTCGGGGCGGAAATCGTGCCCCCACTGGCTGATGCAGTGCGCCTCGTCGATGGCGAACGCGGCCGGTCGCTGCGCCGTGAGCCAGCGCAGGAACTCGTCCTGGAACAGCCGTTCGGGCGCCACGAACAGGAGCCGCAACGAACCGTCGCCGGCGAGCTGCCGCAGCCGCGCGCGCCCCTCGGCGTCGAGGTTGCCGTGCGCGGCGGCCGCCGGCAGGCCGAGCAGGCGCAGCCCGTCGACCTGGTCCTGCATCAGCGCGATCAGCGGCGAGACGACGACGGTCAGGCGGTCCTGCAGCAGCGCCGGCAACTGGTAACACAGCGACTTGCCGCCGCCGGTCGGCATCACCACGAGCGTGTCGCGGCCGTCGAGCGCAGCGTCGATCGCCTCGCGCTGCATCGGCCGCAGGCCGTCGAAGCCGAAGCACCGCGCCAGCGTGTCGCGGATGCGCTCCGCACGTTCGCTGCCGCTCACGACAGGTAGCCCCGCACCAGCTCCTGCGCCGCGGCGAAGGTGAAGGCGCCGCCGCGCGCCTGCAGGTCGGCCGCCACCCGCACGAACACCAGCAACGCGGCGGCCTCGATCGCCGGCATACGGTCGCGCGCGAACGACCGCACCCGCTCGACGTCGGCGCTGGTCGCCGGGCCGTCGTCGCCAGCGCCGATCGCGGCGTTGGCGAGGTGCACGAACTGCTCGCTGACCCACTCGCGGTCGCGCACGCGCTGCGGCGCCGCCATCCAGGTCGCCAACAACCCGCCGAGCACCTTTTTGTCGAGGTCGTCGAGCGGCGCGAGGCGTTCCCGCACGGCGGCGGCGGTGGGCACGGAGGGCATGCCGCCACGATGCCGGCCGGCCGCCGGGACGCAAGAGTCGGCAAACCCGCGGCAGCGACCAACCCCACGACCGGCCGCGCCTCGCTACGCTGCGCCACCCGCGACGCCCCCGCGGCCCCTCCCCGTGAAGCCCTCCTCCCTCTGCGTCGCGGCGCTGCCCGCGTTCATCTGTTGCCTGCCCGCCCCGGCACAGTACCGCTACACCCAGCAGGTCGGCCTCGTCACCGGCCCGACCGTGATGAGCGAAGGCGTCATCCTGGTCGACGTCGACCAGGACGGCGACCTCGACGTCGTCTTCGCCAACGGCTACGTGCTGTCGTCGAGCGGCAGCGCGATCCAACCGACGCTGCTGATCAACCGCATCGGCGAAGGGCTCGGCCTCGTCGACGAGACCAGCCTGCGGCTGCCGACACTGGCGATCAAAGGCACGCTGGCGATCGCGTTCGACGTCGACGGCGACGGCGACAAGGACCTGGTGTTCGCGTGCAACGGCCCGAGCCAGCAGCGCCTCTACGTCAACGACGGCAGCGGCCACTTCACCGACCAGTCGGTCGCGCGCCGCGGCGCGCTCAACCACGCCGCCCCCGGCTGCGCCTACGGCGACGTCGACCAGGACGGCGACCTCGACCTGTTCCTCAACGACGAGCTCGGCAACGGCCAGCTCAAGCTGTTCCTGAACGACGGCAGCGGCCACTTCACGAACGTCACCGCGACGCACGTCGCCGCGGCGCCGAAGTCGAACCAACAGGACGTCGTGATCTGCGACATCGACAACGACTGGGATCTCGACGTCATCAACATCGGCAAGTCGGCGGGCCAGCAGATCTTCCTCAACGACGGCAGCGGCCACTTCCCGACCGTATCGACGACCTACCTGCCGCCCGGCACGGGCCTGACCTACGAGGCGGAGGCCGCCGATCTCGACCATGACGGCGACCTCGATCTGACCATGCTGTCGGTGGCGAGCCTGAGCGACACCGTGCTGCGGAACGAGCGGATCCCGAGCGGCACCTTGTCGTTCACCAACCTGACCGGCGCACTGCTCGGCGGCAACGGCGAAGACGACAACGAGTGGCTGTTCGTCGACGCCGACAACGATGGCTGGCTCGACCTCGTCAACGGCTCGCTGCAGTCGAACGGCGAGAAGCTCTACCGCAACAACGGCGACTTCACCTTCACGCGGCAGGCCGGCACTGCCGGCTTCTCGCCGCTGATCGACCCGACGCTCGACGCCGCGGTCGGCGACCTCGACGGCGACGGCGTCTTCGACATCGTCACGGCGCAGGGCGAATCGGGCAGCTTCCT
>JAEUHT010000176.1 GCA_016793265.1 Planctomycetota bacterium | reverse complement strand
GGTTGGTGAACACCGACAGCACGTGGCGACCACCGAGCAGCAGCGTCAGGATCCAGAACCCCCACGGCCGCGGCGGCGCCAGGCCCGGCAGTCCGCGGCGCGCATAGCCGTGCAGCCACCGCACCAGGGCCAGCACGATGGCGAAGTTGACCACGAACCACGCCGGCGGCTGCCAGTCGGCCGGCAGCTTCGCGAACGGCACGAACGGCACGGCGGCGAACGGCGGGTAGGTGAACGGCTTGTCCTCGCTGCCGCGGCGGTAGATCGTCTCGCCGGCGGCCATACGTTCGCCACCACGCACGTAGACCGGCAGCTCGCGGTCCGAACTCTGCGCGCGGTAGCTGAAGTACCAGCCACCGCCCACCAGCACGGCCAACAGCAGCGGCAACAGCCAGAGGCGGGAGCGGGTCACGCGGCCTTTATCACCTTCGGCCGGCACCGTGTCCAATGTCGCCGCGGCGCGCGGCCGACCCCGGCGCCCGGCGCGCCGCGGCGACGAGAAGTTCGGCAAGCCGGGCCGGTCGCGGTATCGTGCCGAGCTTCCCTTGGTCGACAACTCGATAGCTCCGCCGGCGAAGCGCCTCGGCGTCTGGATCTTCGGCGCCCTCGGTGGCCTCGCGACGACCCTCGTGGTCGGCACCCGCGCGATGGTGAAGGGCCTTTGCCCGGTGCGCGGCCTGGTGACCGCGAGCGACGCCGGCGCCGGCATCGCCTGGCAGGACCTCGCCGGCATCGTCTTCGGCGGCCACGAGATCCGCGACGGCGACTACTACTCGTCGGCGCAGGAGATCCACGGCAAGACCGGCAGCATGCCGTCCGAACTGCTGCGCCCGCTGCGCCGCGAGCTCGCCGCCGCCAGCCGCAACGTCGTCAGGGGCACGCTGCCGAACGCGGGGCCGACGATCCGATCGCTGCAGAGCGGGCGGCAACGGCCGGCGCGACCGCTGCGCGCGCAGATCGAGCAGATCCGCCGCGACATCACCTCGTTCCAGCGCCGGCACCGCCTGGCGCGCGTGATCTGCGTCAACCTGACCTCGACCGAGCCGCCGCTGCGCCTCGGCAAGGCCCACACGAAGCTCGCCGACTTCGACGCCGCGATCGACCGCGACGACCAGCGCGCCGTGCGGCCGTCGGCGATCTACGCCTACGCCGCGGCGAGCCTCGGCCTCCCGTTCCTCCACTTCACGCCGAGCAATTCGGCGCTGATCCCGGCGATCCAGCAGCTGTTCGTGCAGAACGGCGCCCCGTTCATGGGCAGCGACGGCAAGTCCGGCGAGACCCTGGTCAAGTCGGCGCTGGCGCCGATGTTCGCGCACCGCCAGCTGAAGGTGCTGTCGTGGGTCGGCTACAACATCCTCGGCGACCGCGACGGCCGTGTGCTCAACGACCGCGACAACAAGAGCGCCAAGGTACAGAGCAAGGACGCGCTGCTGCCGTCGATCCTCGGCTACCCGCTGCACACGCACGTCGGCATCGACTACGTGCCGTCGCTGCACGACCTCAAGACGGCGTGGGACTTCGTGCACTTCGAGGGTTTCCTCGGCTTCCGCATGGCGATGCAGTTCATCTGGCAGGGCTGTGATGCGATCCTCGCCGCACCGCTCGTGCTCGACCTGATCCGCCTCGCCGACCTGGCCGCGCGGCGCGGCGAACATGGGCCGATGCCGCAGCTCGCCTGCTACTTCAAACAGCCGTTCGGCGTCCGAGAACACGACCTGCACCGGCAATGGCAACTGCTGGTCGACTACCTCGATCGTGTGCGCGGCCGGCGACCGCGCTGACAGCCCATGTGCGGCATCGTCGGCGCACGGCACGACTGGCTGGTCGCCAACGGGCTCGATCCCGCCATCACCATGCGCGATGCGGTCCTGGCGCTGGCCTGGCGCGGACCGGACGGCCAGGGCTTCGTGCGCGCCGGGCCCTGGTGGCTCGGCTGCGCGCGCCTCGCGATCGGTCCGGCGCAGAGCCGGCAACCGCTGGTGCGCCGCGGCGGCCGCTTCGTCGCCGTGATGAACGGCGCCATCACCAACGCCCGCGAGCTGTGGTCGCTGCTGCTGCCCGGCGCCGACCGCCGCGTCCAACTGCCGAACGACGCCTGGCTGCCGCTGCTCGCGGTCGAACGCGGCCGACAGGACCTGCTCGACCGGCTGCGCGGGCACCACGCCTTCGCCGTCGTCGACACGACGACGGGCACGATCACCACCGGCCGCGATCGTTATGGCGAGAAGCCGTGGTTCACGACCGAACACCAACGCGGCGGCGCGCCGCAGCTGGTGGCGTTCGCTTCGACCCCGGCCGCGCTGCGCTGCGTCGGCGGCGCGCCACCGGATGGCGCGGCGCGGCTCGGCGATTGGTTCCGGCAAGGCTGGACGCCCGCCGCCGCACCACCGGCGCCGCCCGCGCCGCCGCCGCCCACCACCACCGACCTGCGCGCGGCGCTGCTCGCGAGCGTCGCCCGCTGCGTCGACACCCGCGTGCCGGTGGCGCTGTCGTTGTCCGGCGGCCTCGACAGCAGCTGCCTCGCGGCAGCGCTGCACACGAACGGCCGCCACGTGCCCGCCTACCAGCTGCGCGCCGCCGGGGCACGTGGCGACGAACGCGACGCCGCCACCGCCGTCGCCGCCCGCACCCGACTCGAGCTGCGCCGCGTCGACGTCGGCCCCGAGATCGCCGCAGCGCTGCCGTTCCTCACCGCCTGCGCCGGCCTGCCGCTCGGCGATCCGTCGATCCTCGCCGTGCACGCGCTCGCCCGCCGCGCCGCCGCCGACGGCGTGCGTGTGCTGCTCAGCGGCGAAGGCGCCGACGAGCTGCTGCTCGGCTACCGCCGCTACCGTGCGCTGGCCCGGCGCGTGCCGCTCGGCCTGCTGCGCGCCCTGCTGCCACGCTGGTCGATGCGCACCGCGGCGCGTTGGCTGCGCGCGATGGCGGCCCCGGATCCGGCCGCGGCCCTGCTGGCGGTGACGCCGCCGGCGTTCGCGCACGAGGTGCTGGCCCCTGGCCTCGCCGCGACACCCGCCGCTGCCACCCCCCACCACCACGACCGGGTGCTCGCCGCCCGCGACGAAGACCTCGTCGGTTACCTGCGCCAGGACCTGCTGCCCAAGGTCGACGTCGCCTGCATGGCCGCCGGCATCGAGGCCCGCGCGCCGTTCCTCGAAGGCGACTGCGCCGCGTTCGGCCGCACTCGCACCACCCTCGGCAAGCGACCGCTGCGTACGGCCTTCGCCGACGACCTGCCGGCCGAGGTGCTCCGCCTGCCCAAACTCGGCTTCGCCCTGCCGCTCGACCGCTGGTTCCGTGGTGAACTTCCCTGGCTCGACCTCCTGCGCGAACCCACCACCTGCCGGCGCCCACACTTGCGACCCAACGGCGTCGCCCGCGCGATCGACCTGCACCGCGCCGGCAAGGCCGACCTCGGCCACGGCCTCTACCTGCTGGTCGCCTACGAGCTCTTCCTTCGCCAGTCCGGCCCCGGCCACGCTGGCATGGGAATCTCCGGCGGATCCAGGACCGACCCCGGCCCTCGTGCGTAGACTCCGCGCCCTCGCATTCCCCTTTGCAAAGGAACCCGATGAAGAAGCTGCTGACTATCGCTCTCGCCGCCGCGCTCTGCGCCCCGGCTTTCGCCCAGAAGATGGGCATGACCAACTCGAACGCCCCGACCGTCAAGCAGGCGGTCGAGTCCGAAGGCGCCAAGATCTCGCTGAACTACACGTCGATCACGTGGGCGGACGGCAAGACGATGAACATGCTGACGGACAAGGAGAAGGGCGCGCGCAGCCGCCAGCGCCTCAACGACAGCGCCGCGAAGAGCCCGCTCGGCTCGTTCTCGACGTCGGTCGCGGTCAAGTGTGGCGACCTCGTGCTCGCCGCCGGCGAGTACAGCGTCTACTTCACGATCACCGACGACTGCCAGTGGCAGATCAACTTCGCCGGCGCCGACGGCAAGGCGCAGACGATGGTGCTGCCGGTGCAGAAGTCCGAGCACGAGAGCAAGCGCCTCCTGCTGTGCCTCTACGCCGAGGACGCGGGCGCCGGCGTCTACGTGTCGTTCGGCCTGATGTCGGGCATGCTGACCTTCGTGCCGCACACCGAGAGCAAGTGAGGCCGTTCACTGCGGCGGCAACAGCCGCTGCAGGGCCGCGACGGTGACGTTCGTCGTCGCATCGGCGAACGCCCCCGCGGCCGGTGCCTTGGCCACCAGCCGCTGCCACTGTTCGAGCAGGCCGACCGCCGCCTCGCGCTGTCCCAGATCGCAGGCCAAGGCGAAGGCGTGCAACACCAGCTCGGGGTCGCCCGGTCGCTCGGGCAGCAGCTCCACCAGGGCAGCGAGCGCACCCGCCGCATCGAGGCGCGGTGCCGGCACCCCACGCAGCACCGAGACCACCTGCCGATCGCTGCGCAAGGCCTCGGCGAACACCTCGCCGTCGGGCAGGTGCTGCATGACGACCTGCAGGATCTCCGCCATCGGGCCGTGCAGGCGGCCGCGGGCGGCGATCACCTTCTGCCCACCGAACGCCTGCCAGGTCACGCCGAGCCCGTCGCTGTCGGGCGCCGAGGCCTCACCCTGCTGGCGATCGAGTTCGCCGATGCCCAGCCGATGCAGCCGCCGCGCCAGCGCGCGCACGCACGTCGGCACCAACCGGTAGATGCACAGTCGATCGAACAGCGGCAGCTCGAGCTGGGTCTCGTCGTCGCGCAGCACGCGCTCGGCACAGGCGTAGAAGACCAGGCCGTCGGCGGCGAACTGCACCCGGCGCACGACCCGCGGCGCGCCCCGGTCGCCGCGGAACTGTTCGACCGTCAGCTCGAAGTCCGGCGGTGGCCAGATCGACGGCCGCGCCTCCTGCGACGCACACGCCGGCCAGACGGCGAGCATTGCCGCCAGGGACCACCTCGGCCAGGAACGTTGGGGAGCCGGTGCCACGCGACCAACATCCTAAGTTGCGCCTCCCGGGCATCCAGGCGGTTGTGGGCTCGTCGCGCACGGCGCCTGCCCGGTCAGAGCCGCTTGCCCATTTGCCGCTCCCACGCCGCAAGCCCGGCTTGCCTGCGCGCCGGTTGCAGTAGAGTAGGCCGGGTCGGCAACCCTCTCTCTCGACCATGGACGGCTACACCTTCGAAGCAACGGTCCTCGGCATCAAGGTCGCGTTCCGGATCTCGGCCGCGACGATCGAGAAGTGGCGACACGGCATCGCCCCGGAAGGGGACATGCGCCGCGTGAAGGACATCGCCCGCCGCCTCTGCAAGCCGCACCTGCGCACGCACGGCGCCAACCCCGGCGAGTCGTGGATGGTGCGCTTCACCGCGCGCGCCGTCGAATGCCGCAAGCTGCAGCAGCCGTAGGCGGCGCCGGCGCGTCGCCGGCAACAGCAAAGGCAGCGCGCGGTTGAACGCCCTCGCGATCGTCGCTACCCTCGTTGTCGCCGAGCTTTCCCCCACCTGCAGGAGTCGTCCACCCTTGGTGCTCATCCACGAGAAGATCACTGCTCTGCTCGAGCAGCGGCGTCTCAAGAAGAGGGATCTCGCCAGAGCGCTCGGCATCTCGCCGCAGACCGCGACGGACATCTGCAAGGGCCGCTCGGCGATCACGCTGCCGCACCTGCGCAACCTGGTCGCGTTCTTCGAAGTGCGCGCCGAGTTCTGGCTCGACGAAGCCGGCCTGCTGCCCGACGAACTCGACCACCTCGGCAACCGCAACGCCGGCGCCGCGATCGCCCGCACCGGCCTCTTGCATGTCGAGGATCCCGAGCGCCTGCTGCGGCGAATCCGCGGCTTCGTGCTGCGCCACCGCACCGACTTCCTGAGCGCGTTCCCGGACCTGACTCCGGCTGAGCGCCACGTGCTCGGACTCAGCACGCCGGAACAGGGCAGCACGGGCCGCATCGGCGGCACCGGCGGTCCGGCCGGCGAGTGACCGGGGCGGTTGACGACAGCTGGCGAATGACATTGCCATGACGCGAGGGCACACCCCCCGCCAAGGCACCATTGCAGTCGCGCGATCACGCCCGCAGCATGGCCGCCATGAGTCTGCGACTGTTGCCCATCTGCCTGCTCGGCGCCTGTGCGTCGGCTCCCGCTCCCCAGGATCCCCTGGTGCCGGCGAACCCGGTCACCATCGTCGCCGGCAAGCCCGTGCCGTCGCTGCCGAACGAGCCGCACCTGAAGAACGTGCGGCAGCTGACGTTCGACGGCGAGAACGCCGAGGCCTACTGGTCGAACGACGGCAAGCGGCTGATCTTCCAGCGCCGCGACCGCTCGATGCCGGCCGACCAGATCTACACGCTCGACCTGACCACCGGCGAGCAGCGCATGATCACGACGGGCAAGGGCCGCACCACCTGCAGCTACTTCCTGCAGGGCGACCGTGAGGTCGTGTTCGCTTCGACCCACCACCACGGCGATGCGCCGCCGGTGGTGAAGATGACGGGCCGCGGCTACCAGTGGGCCGTGCACCAGGAATACGACGTCTTCGCCGCCGACGCTGACGGCGGCAACGTGCGCCAGCTCACCGACACCCAGGGCTACGACGCCGAGGCCACGGTCGACCGCGTCACCGGGGACATCGTGTTCACCTCGGTGCGCGACGGCGACCTCGAGCTCTACATCATGAACGCCGACGGCAGCAACGTGCGGCGCGTCACCAACCGGCCCGGCTACGACGGCGGTGCGTTCTTCTCGCCGGACGGCAGCCGCCTGGTGCTGCGGTCGGCGTTCCCGAAGTCGGCCGAGCAGGCCGCTGAAGATGCCAGCCTGCTGACCCAGCAGATCGTGCGGCCGTCGCTGATGGAGATCTCCGTGTGCAACCGCGATGGCAGCGGCTTCACGCAGTTGACGCACAATGGCGCCGCCAACTTCGCCCCGTTCTGGTTCCCGGACGGCAAGCGCATCATCTTCGCGAGCAACCTCGGCGGCGTGGAGAAGGCGCAGAAGACGCAGGACCGCAGCGCCCTGCGCATCTTCAACCTCTACCTGATGAACGACGACGGCAGCGGGCTCGAGAAGGTGACCGACAGCTCGGAGTTCGACAGCTTCCCGATGTTCTCGCCGGATGGGCGCTACCTCGTGTTCGCCAGCAACCGCTACGGCCAGCAGCAGGGCGAGACGAACCTGTTCGTGGCCGAGTGGGTCGACTGACCACCCGGCGAGTCTTCGCGGAGAGTACGCAACGGCTTCACACGGGTGGCCGATGCTGCGAGCATGGACCAAGACATGCTCGCCGGCGCGGCCTGTGCGGCGTCGGATCTCACGGCCCGGTTCCTGTCCGATCTGGCCAAGGCGAACGACCGCCTCGCGCTCGCCGAGGCCCGCTACCGTGCGGCCGCGGCGACCTTGCTGCCGATCCCGGAGCCGGTGCGCGCCGATCGCCTCGCTTGCCGCCGCCAGGTCACGATGCTGCGCCAGGTGCTCGCCGGCATGCCCGCCGTCGAGGGCGAAGGAGACTGCCATGTCCGCAGCGCCTGAGCTGCCCCTGCACACGGCGCGGCTGCACGACCTCGTGCGCCGCTTCCGCAGCGAGGAGAGCCACCTGGTGATGTCGCTGCGGCGGCTGCAGGCGGAGTGCGACGTGATCGCGAACGAGCTCGCCCACGTGCGGCTGGCCCTGGAAGGAGCCAGAGGCGAACTCGACTCGCTGCGCAGCGCCGAGCGCTCCATCCCCGCCTGATCAGCGCCGGTGCGGCGTAGACTGGCGGCATGCCGTCCCGGACCCTGGGCCTGTTGCTCGCCGCCGCCGTCCTGCTGGTCGCCGCTTGGTTGCTGCGACCCGACGAGGCCGCACCGCCGTCGCCGGCGACACCGGCCGCGACCGGCCTGCCAGCCGCGGCCCGCGACCCGGCGCCAGCACTCGACAGCAACCTGCGACAGGACGCGACACCGCCGGCACCGCCGCCCCCCGCCACGACGGCGGCGGTCGCCGACGCCGCCAGCACCGACCGCCAGCTGACGCCCACGGTGACCGTGCGCGGCCGTGTCGTCGATGCCCGCGGCCAGGCCATCGCCGCCGCGGCGGTGGTGCGCCTCGACTCGACCGGCGACGGCCTGGTCCATCTGCCACTTGCGCTGCGCAGCGCCGAACGCACCACGACCGCCGCCGACGGCACGTTCACGCTGGGCCTGCCCGCGGCCGGTCCCTTCGTGCTGCGCGCGGAACACGCCGACCACGCGCCGGCCGAGCAGCGCGGCGCGGCGCCGCTGGCCAACGGTCAGGAGCTCGTCATCACGCTGCGCGACGGCGCCACCATCACCGGCCGCATCGTCGGCGCGCCGGCGGACGCCGGCACCATCACGATCGTCGCGCGCGGCATCGAAGGTGTCGTCGAGGCGGTGGCGAAGAACCCGTTCGGCGCGCTGGTCGACCTCGGCAGCCTGCTCGAGACCATGGACCTGCCGCTCGGCGACGCCACGGCGAACGCCGACGCCGATGGCAGCTTCGTGCTGCGCGGGCTCGACCCCGACCGCCGCTATCGGCTCGCCGCGGCCCACCAGCCGGCCGGCGCCACCATGCCGCAGCGCTGCACGACGTCGGTCGAGGTCGGCGCCGGCGCGCGCGGCGTCGAACTGCCGTGGCGCGAGCCGTTCACGATCGTCGCCCGCGTGCTCGACGCGGCGACGGGGCGGCCGCTGGAGACGCTCGACGTCGCCTTCGGTCCGGTGCAGGAGATGAAGGTGTTCGGGCAGAGCGTGCCGGTGCCGATGTTGATGCCGCGTCCGGAGCGCACCTTCGCCAACGGCGAGGTCGTACTGCGCGGCATCGCCGTCGACCCCGACCGGGGCGCTCGCTTCGGCGTGCAGTTCGCGGCGGTCGGCCGGCGCAGCTGGACCCGCGACGACCTGCGGCCGCCGGCGCAAGGCCGGCTCGACCTCGGTGTCATCCAGCTCGCACCCGCGCCGACGGTGCTCGTCACGGTCACGCATCGTGGTCAGCCGGTCGCCGGCGCCGAGGTGCGGCTCGAGACGACCGAGGGCCCGGCCGCCACCGGGCAGCCGCGCGTCCGCCATTCGATCTCGTTCTCGGCGAACGTCGGCGACGACACTCCAGACGCCGCCAAGGCGTTGGCGACGACCCCACGCGCGCTGCAGCGCGACCGCGCCGTGACCGGCGCCGACGGCACCTGCGAACTCACCGCCGAGCAGGCCGTCGAAGCGAAGCTCGTGGTCAAGGCCGCCGGGCTCGCCCCGGCGCAGAGTGAGCCGTTCCGGCTGCCGGAGCGCGGGCCGACCCGGCAGACGGTCGAACTGCTGCGCGGGGCCACCGCGATCGTGCGCGTGCTCGACGGCCGCGGCCAGCCGCTGGCCGGCGTCGCCGTGCGCAACGACGGCCCTGATGGCGGCCACCAGGAGCTCGCCGTCGACGAACGCGGTCACGTGCGCTTCGAGCACCTCGCCCCCGGGCAGCACGGCTTCGTGCTGGTGCGGCCGCAGCGCGGCGGCGGTGCCAAGGTCGGCGTCATGATCGACGGCCGGCAGCGCCAGCACGACACCACGCGCGCGGTGGCGACCTTCGCCGACGGCGACACGCAGGAGCTGCTGCTGCAGGAGCCGCAGCGCGGCAGCCTGCGCGGCACCGTGACGCTCGACGGCGAGCCGCTCGCGCGCGCCGAACTGCGCCTGACGGCGGCGACGGACGCCGCTGCCGATGCCGCCACCGCGGCGCTCGATGCCGCGGTCGCGGATACGCTCGGTGGCCTGTTCGGCGCCGAGGCCACGAACACCGTCAAGACCGACGCCGCAGGCGAATTCGTGCTCCACGACGTGCCGACGGGGGACTACCGGCTCGTCATCACCCACCGCGAGATGGTGATGCCGGCCGAACTGCCGTGCCGCATCGAGCAGGGCGACAACCGGCACGACGCCGCGCTGCGGCGCACGATCCTGCGCGGTCGCGTGCTCGACGACGCCGGCGCCGCGGTCGCGGGGGCGACGGTGACGGCCGAGGCCTGGACGGACGGGCCCGACACCGGCGTCGGCGAAGCCACCGCGGCGCTGCGCGACCTGTTCGGCGGCGGCGCGCGCGGCGGGGTGCGCAGCGACGACGACGGCCGCTTCGAGCTCGCCGGCGTGTCGCCCGGCAGCGTGCTGCGCGTGCGCGCCACGGCGCCGCTGCACGTCGCCGCCGAGCAGCGTGTCGACGCCGTGACCGCGGGCGAGGTGCGCGACGGGCTCGAGCTGCGGCTCGCCGCCGCCGGCCGCGTGCGGGTGCGGGCCACCGGCGAGGGTGCCATCACCGTGGTCGCCACCTGGGCCGGCGCCGAGCCGGCGCCGCCGGGGCCGCGCCAGCGAACGCAGGTGCTGAAGAACGGCCGCGCCACCTTCGACGGCCTGCCGCCGGGGCCCTGGCGGCTGCAGGTGGAGGGCGGCGGCGATGCCCCGCGCACCAGCACGGTCGAGGTCGCCGCCGGACAGACGCTCGGCGCCGAACTGTGAGCCGGCGCCCGCGGCGCCCTCTTGCCTTGTCTCCTGATCAACTACATAGTTGATCGCATGAACCTCGACCGCCGCTTGTCGCCGGCCGCGCTGGCCCTCGTGTTCCTGGCCGCGCCGACGCCCGGGCCCGACGGCCCGTTGCACCTGCCCGAACCGATCGACGCCGCCATGCTGGCCAAGGTGCTGCTCGACCAACCCGGTGCCTACGCCGTGCTCGACATCCGACCGGCGGCGCAGTTCGCCGAATGGACGATCCCGGGCGCCAAGAACGTCGGCCTCGACGCGCTGGCGGCCCACGTCGCCGCGCTGCCGGCCAGCGCGCGCGTGGTGCTCGTCGACCGCGACGGCACGTTCGCGTTCGCCGCCGCCGGGGCGCTGATGGAGCGCCTGCCCGAACGGCCGCTGCGGGCCCTGGTCGGCGGCCTGCAGCGGTACCACCAGGAGATCGTGCTGCGCGCCGGCGCCACGTCGATGCCGGCGACGACGCCCGCCGCGGCGCCGGCGGCCCCGGCCGACAACCCCACCGCCCCCAAGACCAGGCGCAGCGCCGGCTGCTGACCGGAGCCCACCATGCAGCGCCCCTACTGGAACCCCTACCTCGCCGGCGTCGGCCTCGGCCTGACGCTGCTGTTCTCCTACGCCGTGCTCGGCACCGGCCTCGGCGCCTCCGGCGGCATCACCCGCCTCGCCGCCAGCGCCGCACACGCCGTGGCGCCGGCCGCGGTCGAGCAGAGCCCGTGGCTCGGCAGCTACTTCGCCGACGGCAGCCCGCTCGCCTACTACCTGGTGACGATGCTGGCCGGCACGCTGCTCGGCGGCCTGCTGTCGGCGGCCGCCGCCGGCCGTGTGCGGGTCACGATCGAACGTGGCCCCACCGCCGGCGCCGGGCTGCGGCTGGGCCTGGCGCTGGTTGGTGGCGGGCTCGCCGGCCTCGGCGCCCGCTTCGCCTCCGGCTGCACCTCGGGCCAGGCGCTGTCCGGCGGCGCCATGCTGCAGACCGGCAGCTTCGTCTTCACCGGCGCCTGCTTCGCCGCCGCGTTCGCCGTCGCCCCGCTGGTCAAGAAGGAGTGGTGATGAACCTCTACGCCAACGACCTGCTCGCGCAGCCGATCGGCCTCCTGCTGGCGATGCTCGTCGGCCTCGGCTTCGGCTTCTGGCTCGAACGTGCCGGCTTCGGCTCCAGCCGCAAGCTGACGGCGATCTTCTACCTGCACGACTTCGCCGTGCTGAAGGTCATGTTCGCGGCGATGGCGACCGCGGCCGTCGGCCTGCAGCTGCTCGGCGGCCTCGGCTACGTCGACCTCGACGCGCTCTACGTGCCCGAGTCGATCCTCTGGCCGCAGCTCGTCGGCGGCCTGCTGTTCGGCGTCGGCTTCGTCGCCGGCGGCTGGTGCCCGGGCACGGCCGCCGTCGGCGTCGCCAGCGGCAAGCTCGATGCGGTGCTGTTCCTGATCGGCGCCGGCGCCGGCAGCCTCGCCTTTGCGCCGCTGCAGACGTCGTTCGCCGACTTCCTGCACGCCGGCACCTGCAGCGTCGGCTCGCTGCCGGCACAGCTCGGCGTCTCCGGTCCGGTCGGCGCCGCGGCCCTGCTGGTCGTCGCGCTGGTGGCCTTCGTGGGCGCGACCAAGGTCGAACGCTGGATGCAACGGAGGAGCCAGGCATGAACACGCCCAACGAACCCCTCGGCAAGCAGCTGCTCGCCGTCGGCGTGATGGCCATCGCCGTCGTCGCCGCGGTCGTCATCGGCGCGGCGCGACCGGTCGCCACCACCAACGCCCCGGCGACCGCGGCCTGGGCGCAGCAGATCGAACTGGGGCAGGACCACATCGAGCCCCACGAGCTCGCCCGCGAGCTGCTCGCCGGCGGCAAGGGCCTCGTGCTCGTCGACGTGCGCCCGGCGGCGCAGTTCGCCGCCTGGCACCTGCCCGGCGCCGTCAACCTGACCGTGCCCGAGGTCTGCGGCCCGGCCGGGGCCCGGCTGTTCGCCACCAACCCGCGCCTCGTCGTGCTCTACAGCGAAGGCCCGGCCCACCCGGGGCAGGCCTGGGTCGAACTGCAGCGGCAGGGCCGCGGCAACGTCAAGGTGCTCGCCGGCGGCCTCGCCGACCTGCGCGCCCAGGTGCTGACGCCTTTGTCGCTGCGCGAAGGCGCCGCCGCCGCCGACCCCGCGGCCGTGGCCGACGCCACGCTGACGCGCGCGTTCCTGCTCGGCGACCCGGCGCCGCGCGCGGCGACCTGGGCCACCGACCCGCCGGCGCTCACCAGCCCGACCATGGTCTCCGCCGCCTGGCTGCAACAGCACCTCGACACCACCACGGTGCTCGACGTTCGCGCCAAGGCGGGCCTCGGCGAACTGCGGCTGCCCGGCGCCGTGCACCTCGCCGTCGAGAGCCTGCGCGTGAAGACCGGCGATCGCGACCTGCACTTCGTCGGCGACGACCAGCTCGCGGCGCGCTTCGGCGCGCTCGGCATCGGCATCGACACGCCGGTGGTCATCTACTCGGACGTCAAGGTGCAGGACGCGACGCTCACCGCGCTGGCGCTGCTGCGCCTCGGCCACCGCGCCGTGGCGATCCTCGAAGGCGGCATCCTGCGCTGGGCCACCGAACGCCGCCCGCTGGTCACCGCCCACGTCACGCCCGCGCCGACCGTCTACCAGCCGCGGCCGGGCGCCGACGACTTCTCGGTCACCACCGACCAGCTCGCGGCGATGGTCGCCGCCAGATCCGCGGACGTGCTCGACGTGAGGCCGGCGGACTTCTTCCGCGGCGACAAGTCGACGGAGGCACGGCCGGGCCACATCCCGGGCGCCAAGAACCGCCTCTACTCGCAGGACCTCGTCACCGGCCCCGATGGTCAATGGCTGCGGCCGCGCGCCGAGGTGCAGCGGGAGTACGACGCGCTCGGGCTGGCGACCGACAAGCCGGTCGTCGTCAGTTGCCGCACCGGCCACACCGCGTCCTACACCTACTTCGTGCTGCGCCACCTGCTCGGCCGCGACGACGTGCGTTGGTACAACGGCTCCTGGACCGAATGGGCAGGTCGCAGCGAACTGCCGGCCGAGACCGGGGACAAGTGACGTGGCGAGAGCGTCCGCCCCGATGACGCCGGCGATGCGCGTTCGTGTCGCGGCGCAGTTCAAGGCGCTCGGCGAACCATCGCGGCTCTCGCTGATGAACCTCCTGTTCGCGGGCGAACGCACGGTCGGCGACCTCGTCGCGGCGTCGGGCCTCAGCCTCGCCAACGTCAGCAAGCACCTCGGGCTGCTGCACCGCACCGGCTGGGTCACCCGCCGCAAGCAGGGCCTCACGGTCGTCTACGGGCTCGCCGACGACCGCACCTTCGGGCTCTGCGAGCTCATGTGCGCCCGGGTGCGGGCGATGGCGGACGCCGAAGCGGCGGCGACGGCACCGGCGAAGGCGCGGCCACGCCGCCGCCGCGGCTGAGGCCACACCCCGTCACAGCCGCTGCAGTTCGAGCTTGCGGAACTCGCACTCGGCGCCTTCGGCCTGCAGCGCGATCTGGCCGTGGTCGGCCGTGCAGCCGGTGCCGGCGTTGACGAGGTCGTCGTTGACCCACACCGTGATCGAGTCGCCGCGGCACTCGATGACCATGCGGTTCCATTCGCCGAGCGGCCTCTCGCTGCCGTCGGTCAGGTTGCGGATGCGGCGCAGGTCCTTCTCGTCGGCGCCCCACTTCTCCTTCGGCCCGCGCCGCGCCTCCATGTCGGGCACCACGATGTCCTCGCCGATGCACCAGAAGTCGCCGGCGTTGTCGTGCAGCATCTGGCACTCGATGGACTGCGGGAACATGCCGTAGAGCCGCCGCGGCGTCGAGCTGTGCACGAGCACCCCACAGTTGCCGGGCTGCCCGGGCCAGCGATACTCGACCGTGAGCCGATAGTCGCGGAACGACGCGTCGGTGATCAGGTGGCCCTGCGGGCTGCCGAGGCTGACCAGCTTGCCGTCGCGCACGACGAACGTCGCCGGCGTGTCCGGCTTGCCGTCGGCGTCGGGCACGTCGACGTGCCAGCCGGTGAGGTCGTTGCCGTTCCACAACGGCACCGTCGACGGCCCCGAGAAGATGCTGCAGGAAGCGAGGACGAGGGCCGCGAGCGGGGTCATTCGCATGCCGGGAACGCTACGCGGCAGCCACGGGCGGCGGAAGCGCGCAGCGGCGGCGCACCACCGGGTTCACGGCGCCAGGCGTTCGATCGCCCACTCGTCGCCGCACCGCGTGTAGCGGAAGCGGTCGTGCAGGCGACCGTCGCGGCCCTGCCAGAACTCGATCGCGTGCGGCCGCAGCACGTAGCCACCCCAATGCGGCGGCCGCACCACCGGACCGCCGGCGCTCACCGCCTCGAGCTCGTCGACGCGCCGTTCGAGTTCGGCGCGATCCTGCACCACCTTGCTCTGCGGCGAGGCGGCGCTGCACAGCTGCGCGCGCCGCGGTCGCGCCGTGAAGTAGTGGTCACACTCGGCGGCGCTGGCGTCGACCACGCTGCCGAGCACCCGCACCTGGCGGTTGCGCGGCGCCGGCCACCAGAACGTCGCCGCCGCGCGCGGGTCGAAGGCGAGCTGCACCCCCTTGTCGCTGTCGCGGTTGGTGAAGAACGCGAAGCCGCGGGCGTCGATCTGCTTGAGCAGCACGATGCGGCAGTGGGGCTGGCCGCCGGCGTCGACCGTCGCCAACGCCATGCCGTTCGGCTCGCTGACCCTGGCCTCGGCGGCGGCGCGCAGCCAGTCGCGGAACAGCTCGATCGGATCGACCGGCAGGTCCTCGCGCCGGAACGGTTCGTCGCCGTATTCGATTCGCAGCTTCGAGAGATCGTCCGGCACCATCGCGGCATGGTAGATGTTCACGCCGTGAACCAAAGCGCCGATTTTGCCGGGCTCTGCGCCGCCGTCGCTCCCGTGTTGGTGCGCGACTACGCGCGGTCGGGAACGCTCACGCCCCTGGTCGGCGACGTCGACGACAACCTGTGCCTCGAGGCCGACGGCTGCCGCTTCGTGGTCAAGCTGCTGCCGCCGACGGCCACGGCGGCGACGCTCACGCCGGTGCTCGCCGCGCTGCAGACGGCAGCCGAACAGGCGCCGCAGGTGCCGGTGCCGCGGCTCGTGCGCACCACCGCCGGCGCCGACCACACCGTGGTGCCGACCGCGGCCGGACCGCGCCTCTTGTGGGTGTCGACCTGGCTCGACGGCGAACTGCTCGCGCACGCCGGCCCGGCCAGCGGCGCGTTGCGCCGCGAGCTCGGCATCGCGCTGGCGCAGCTCGACCGCGCCCTCCTCACAACGCCACCGCCATCGCGGCCCCCGACGTGGTGGGACCTGCAGCACGCCGCCCGCATCGGCGAGCACCTGCAGGCGATCGAACCGCCGGCGCTGCGCGAACAGGTCCGCCGTGCCCACCACCACTTCGTCACCACCCTGGCAGCGCGGCTCGCGCCGCTTCGCCGCGGCGTGATCCACGGCGACGCCAACGACCACAACGTGCTGGTGCGGCGCGAGGCGGGCGGCGCGCTGCGTTTCGCCGGGCTGATCGACTTCGGCGATCTCTGCCACTCGGCGCTGGTCGGCGAGGTGGCGATCGCCGCGACCTACCTGGCGATGGCGGCCGACGACCCGCTGCAGGCGATCGACGACGTCGTCGCCGGCTACGACGACGAGCTGCCGCTGACCTGTGCCGAACTCGCGCTGGTGGTGCCGCTGATCGTGACACGCTGCGCGGTCAGCATCACCAACGCCACGCTGCGGCACCACCAACGCCCCGACGACGCCTACACGCAGGTCAGCCAGCAGGGCGCGCGCCGGCTGCTGGCGCTGCTGCTCGACCGTTGTCCCGTGCTGGCCATGCACCGTCTGCAGCTCGCCTGCGGCCGGCCCAGCGCCGCGTTGCCGTTGCCCACGAACGTCGCCACGACGTTGCCGTTCGCTCTGGCCGGGGCACCGCAGCTCGACCTCGGCTTCGCCTCGACGACCGCCGGCGACGACCCGCTCACCTTCGATGCCGACCTCGCCGCCGCCCGCATCGCCCGCGCGATCGGCACCGCCCCGGTGGCAATCGGCCGCTACCTCGAGCCGCGCCCGCTCTACACCGGCCCCGCGTTCGGCGCCGACGCGCCGACCGCACCCCGCCGCACCGTGCACCTCGGCGTCGACCTGTTCGCGCCGGCCGGCACGCCGGTCGCCGCCGCCGTCGCCGGCACCGTGCACCACGTGGCGACCTGCGCCGATCCGCTCGACTACGGCGGCCTCGTCGTGCTGCGCCATGAACGGCCCGACGGCACGGCCTTCGGCTCGCTCTACGGGCACCTCGATCCGGCGTCGCTCACGGCCCTGCGCGCGGGCCAGCCGATCGCCGCCGGCGAACGCTTCGCGCAGCTCGGCGAGCGCGCGGTCAACGGCGGCTGGCCGCCGCACCTGCACCTGCAACTGCTCGCGCACGACCCGCGCGACCTGCCCGCGGTGCCGCCCGGCGCCGCCGACCCCGACGACCTGCCGGCGCACCAGGTGCTGTACCCGGACCCGGCGCCGTGG
>JAEUHT010000173.1 GCA_016793265.1 Planctomycetota bacterium | reverse complement strand
CCGCCGGCGGCTGGCCCTGCAGCGCTGCCGCGAGCCAGCGCACGTGCTGCGCGGCGACGCCGTCGCATGGCGCCGCCAACCGCGCCGCGGCGTCGACGTCGCCGTCGAGCAGCCGTTGTTGTGCCTGCTGCAGCACGGACGGCGGGGTGGCCGGTTCGAGCTCGTCGCCGAACAGGCGCTGGCGCTGGCGCCGGTCGCAGCACCCGAGCCAGGTGGGCGCGCCGGCGGCGAGCGGCCAGGCGACATGGTGGAGCACGAAGGCGTCGCGGGCGGCGTCGAGCTCGGCCGTGGTGGCCGCTGCGGACCAGCCGAGGCGCGACCACTGCCCAGCCTGCAGCAGCGCCACGTAGTCGGGGGTGGCGGGGACCGGCGCGATCGGCCCCGGCGGGGCGGGCGGGCCTGGCGCGCGCGTGGCCCAGATCGCAGCGACGAGCAGCAGCGCGGCGACGGCGAAGGAGGGCCAGCGGCGAACGGGGCGCCGCTGGGCGGGTGCCAGGCGTTCGGCCGCCGGCACCAACCGGCGCAGCTCCGCCGCGAACACCGCCGCCGAGGCGGGCCGGTCGGCCGGCACCTTCTGCAGCGCCTGCAGCACCAACGCGTCGACGGCCGTTGGCAGCCCCGGCCGCAGCGACGACGGCGGCGGCGGCAGCAGCGATTCGACGAGCTTGAGCGATTGGAACAGGTTGCTGCCGCGCAGCGGCGAGCGGCCGGTGGTCAGTTCGTAGAGCAGCAGCCCGAGCGCGTGCACGTCGGTGCGGGCGTCGCTGCCGTCGGGGCCGTCGAGCAGCTGTTCGGGCGCCATGTACTCGGGCGTGCCGAGGAGCTCGCCGGTGCGGGTCAGCGGCGCGTCGTCACCGAGCGCCTTGGCGATGCCGAAGTCGAGCACACGCACGCTGCCGTCGGTGGTGACCATGACGTTGTCGGGCTTGATGTCGCGATGCAGCACCAGCACCGCGTGGGCGGCGGCGAGCACGTCGGCGACGGCGGCGACGATGGTCGCGGCTTCGGCCAACGGCAGCGGGCCGGCGCCGAGCCGCTGCCGCAGCGTCTGGCCGTCGAGCAGCTCGAGCACGAGGAACGGCCGTTCGTCGGCGACGACGAAGTCGAGCACGCGCACGACGCCCGGGTGCTGCACCTTCGCCGTCAACCGGGCCTCGCGCGCGAAGCGCTCCTGCACCTGCGACAGCGCCGCGGGCGGCATCGCCGGCAGCACCTTGATGGCCACCGGCGTGCCCAGCTCGCCGTGGCGCGCGAGGTAGACCTCGCCCATGCCGCCGGTGGCGAGCAGGCGTTCGGGCAGGAACGGGCCGAGCCGCGCCGGGGCGGCCGGGCCGCGGCAGTGTGGGCAGGCGGGTGGCAGCACGCCGGTGGCGGCGATCTCGATCGTACGGGTGCAGGTGCTGCAGCGCAGGTGCATCAGTCGTCGCGGAAGCGGTCGAGGTAGCGGGCCAGCGTGCGGCGGTGGCCGGCGACGAGGTCGCGGGTGCGCTGCAGGTCCTGGTCATCGCCGGGGAACAGGCGGGTGGCTTCGTCGCTGGCGAGCCGCAGCGCGCGGTCGGCTTCGGCCCAGCGGCGCGCGTCGTTGGCCACCGCCATGTCGGCGAGCCCCTGCGCCAGCGCGGCGATGGCGGCGTTCTTGCGCACTTCGAGGTCGACGTCGTCGCCGCCGAGGCGCAGTTGCTGGCCGATCACGAGGCGCTGGAAGTCGACGTCGGGGTTGTCGCGCCGCAGCGCTTCGCCGCGGCGTCGGTCGCCGTAGAGCTTCCTGGCGATCGTGTCGATGGTGTCGCCCTGCTGCACGCGGTAGCTGCGGCCGACGGCCAGCCTCGCCTTCGACTTGCGCACGATCTGGCTGCCGTCGTCGGCGGCGGTCGCGCGCAAGGTGGCGGTGACGCTGGCGTCGGCCGCCACGTCGTCGGCGCGGCACTGCAGCATCAGCACGCCGGTGACGCCGGTGCCGAGGTCGGGCAGCGTGACCTCGCAGCCATCGGTCGACAGCCGCACCCCCTCGTGGCAGGCGCGCAGCACGACCAGGCCCGGCGGCAGTTCGACGCGCAGCGTGACGTCGCGCACCAGCGCGGTGACCAGCGCCGCGGCTTCGTCGACGAACACCTTCTGCACGTCGTCGCCGTCGGCGACGAAGTGGAACAGGCCGTGGGCGCCCTGCGCGAGGCGCTGCAGCAGCCGCACGTCGAGGCTCTGGCCGACGCCGATGGTGGCGAGGCTGATGCCGCGTCGGGTCCAGTCGTTGGCGTCGTCGACGATTCGATCCGGCTCGGTGACGCCGCGGTTGGCGATGCCGTCGGTGAGCAGGATCACGCGGCGGTCGCGCGGCGCTTCAGCCCGGTCGTCGAAGCAACGCAGGGCCCGCATCAGGCCGGCGTGCAGGTTGGTGCTGCCACCGGGTTCGAGTTCGGCGATGGCGGCGTCGAGCCAAGCGCCGTCGCCGCGCGCGCGCAGCGGCGTCAGCAGCTTGGCGTCGTCGGCAAAGGGGACCAGCGCGATCTGGTCGTCGGGGCGCAGCCGCGCGACGAAGGCGCGCAATCCCGCCTTCACCTGCGACATCTTGCCCGCCTCCTGCATGGAGCCGCTGCAATCGATCGCCAGCGCCACCGCGCACGGCGGGGCGAAGGCGCGGTCCCCGGCCGGTTCGGTGGTGTAGCCGACCTGCAGCCACAGCGTCGCGCCGGCGGCGGTGGCGTGGTCGAAGCGGGTGTCGAGCGTGATGCGCTCGCCGGCGCGCGGCAGCGGCAGGCGATGCCGGTGGTAGTTGACGATGTCGGCGACGACGACCTCGGCGCGCGTCGGCAGGCGGCCGAGTTCGGCCAGTTCGCGGGCGCGGGCCTGGCCGAAGGTGCTGGTGCCTTCCTGGGCGGTGGTGGCGGCGGCGAGCGCCAGGCAGGCCGGCAAGAACAGGGTGCGGGTGGCTCGGTTCATGACTTGGCTCGGGTATCGGGACCAACGAGAGAACCGCGGGGTGCTGCGACCTTACCCGATGCCTGCAATTCCGCCGTCGGCAAGTCCGCATGGCGCCGACCGCCGTCGTCCCTATAGTGCCGCGCCACCACAGCGCGCGATGCACACCGACCCCACGTCCAACGCCCCGCAGAAGGGCCTGCAGGATCTCGATCAGGTCGTCATCCGTTTCGCCGGCGACTCCGGCGACGGCATGCAACTGACGGGAGACCAGTTCACCCGCACCACGGCCCTGATGGGGAACGACATCGCCACGTTCCCTGACTTCCCGGCCGAGATCCGCGCGCCTGCGGGCACGGTGCCGGGCGTCAGCGCCTTCCAGCTGCGCTTCTCGAGCTTCGACATCCACACGCCCGGCGACGCGCCCGACGTGCTGGTGGCGATGAACCCGGCGGCGCTCAAGGTGCACCTGAAGGAGCTCAAGAAGGACGGCGTGCTGCTGCTCAACACGGCGTCGTTCGGCGCGCTCGACCTGAAAAAGGCCAAGTACGACAAGGACCCGCGCAGCGACGGCACGCTGAGCGGCTGGCGCGTGATCGAGGTCGACCTCGAAGCCCGCACGCGCGAGGCGCTGGCGAGCTCGCCGCTCGACAACCGCGGCAAGGACCGCTGCAAGAACATGTACGCGCTGGGCATCCTCTACTGGATGTTCCACCGCGACGTGGCGCCGACCGAGAAGGCGATCGCGGACAAGTTCAAGAAGAAGCCCGAGATCGTCGAGGCCAACCTGCTGGCGATGAAGGCCGGCTACGCCTACGCCGAGACGACCGAGGTCTTCCAGACCGCCTACCGCGTGTCGCCGGCGCCGATGCGGCCCGGCACCTACCGCAACATCCAGGGCAACCAGGCCCTGAGCCTCGGCCTCGTCGCCGCCAGCAAGCGCGCCAACCTGCCGATCTTCCTCGGCAGTTACCCGATCACGCCGGCGTCGGACATCCTGCACCAGCTCAGCTCCTACAAGCACCACGGCGTCACCACCTTCCAGGCCGAGGACGAGATCGCGGCGGTGGCGAGCGCGATCGGCGCCAGCTACTCCGGCCAGCTCGGTGTGACGTCGACCTCCGGGCCCGGCATGGCGCTCAAGGCCGAGGCGATCGGGCTCGCGGTGATGGCCGAGCTGCCGCTCGTGATCCTCAACGTGCAGCGCGCCGGCCCGAGCACGGGCATGCCGACCAAGACCCAGCAGGCCGACCTGATGCAGGCGATGTACGGCCGCAACGGCGAGTGCCCGGTCGCGGTGCTGGCGGCGTCGACGCCCGGCGACGCGTTCGAGGTCGCCTACGAGGCGGTGCGCATCGCCGTGAAGTACATGCTGCCGGTGATCGTGCTGTCGGACGGCTACATCGCCAACGGCAGCGAGCCGTGGCTCTTGCCCGACGTCGACCGACTGCCGCCGATCGAGGTGAAGTTTGCGCCGCCGAGCTCGGACGGCAGCAAGTTCCAGCCCTACCAACGCGATCCGGCGACGCTGGCGCGGCCGTGGGCGCGGCCGGGCACGCCGGGACTGATGCACCGCATCGGCGGCATCGAGAAGAAGGACGGCACCGGCAACATCTGCTACGACGCCGACAACCACGCGCACATGGTGGCGACGCGCGCCAAGAAGGTCGCGAACATCGCCGACGACCTGCCGCCGCTCACCACCTTCGGCCCGCGCACCGGCGACGTGCTCGTGCTCGGCTGGGGCAGTCCGCGCGGCGCCATCACCGCGGCGACGCAACGCCTGCAGCAGCAGGGCCACCGCATCAGCTGCGCCTTCCTGCGCCACCTGAACCCGCTGCCGAAGGACCTCGAAGCGCTGCTGCGCGGCTTCAAGCAGGTCGTGCTGCCGGAGCTCAACTCCGGCCAGCTCGCCATGCTGTTGCGCGCCAGGTTCCTGATCGACGTGCAGAGCTACAGTCAGGTCGACGGCCAGCCGTTCAAGAGCCACGACCTCGAAGCCCATCTCACGCAGGTCCTCGCCGCTTCGAAGGAGGTGAAGTGATGACGACGTCCGAACATCCGCCGCTCGCCAAGAAGGACTACAAGAGCGACCAGGAAGTGCGGTGGTGCCCCGGCTGCGGGGACTACTCGATCCTCAACGCCGTGCAGGGCGCCTTCGCCAAACTGCAGAAGCAGCTGCACCAGACCGTGATCATCAGCGGCATCGGCTGCAGCTCGCGGTTCCCGTACTACATGGAGACCTTCGGCTTCCATACGATCCACGGCCGGGCGCCGGCGATCGCCACGGGCGTCAAGGTCGCCAACCCCGAGCTCGACGTCTGGGTCGTCACCGGCGACGGCGACGCGATGTCGATCGGCGGCAACCACTTCATCCACGCCATGCGGCGCAACGTCGGGCTGCGCATCCTGATGTTCAACAACCGCATCTACGGGTTGACCAAGGGCCAGTTCTCGCCGACCAGCGAGCAGGGCAAGGTCACTAAGTCGTCGCCGCTCGGCAGCGTCGACTACCCGTTCGCGCCGATCGCGCTGGCGCTCGGCGCCGGCGGCACCTTCGTCGCCCGCGGCATCGACATCCTCGGCGCGCACCTCGAAGAGACGATCGTGCGCGCGAGCGGGCACCAGGGCACCGCCTACGTCGAGATCTATCAGAACTGCAACATCTTCAATGACGGGGCCTACAAGGCCACGACCGACAAGGAAGTGCGCGACCAGCGCATCCTCTACCTGCAGCACGGCCAGCCGCTCTTGTTCGGCGCCAACAAGGACCGGGGCATCGCCTTCGACAGCCACTTCCAGCCGTGCCTCGTCAGCGGCCCCGACCTGGGCAAGGCATTCGTCTGGGATGAGACCTCGGAGTCCCCGGCGCCGGCGATGGCGCTCGCGACGATGAGCGAGGCAGAGTTCCCGGTGCCGGTGGGGGTGTTCCGCCGCCGCGAGAAGCCGACCTTCGAGGCGGGCGTGGTGCAGCAGATGGCGGCTGCCAAGGCGAGGAAGCAGGAGTCGTTGCACGACCTGCTGCACGCCGGCGAGGTCTGGCACGTGAACTGATGGCCTGCGTGGTGCGCCTGCCTCGTAACCGGTGGCGGTGTAGGTGGTTCAGGTCGGCGCTCGGAACGGTGTCCAGCGCCTGCAAGCGGCGAGCCCACGTCGTGCACCACGCAAGCCATCAGTTCTAGAATGCATCATGATGTTGTGATATCTTGATGCAGTCGATGGCGAGCGCCCTTGCCAGCCTGCAAGCAACCCTCAAGCTGCTGTCGGACCCGGTCCGGTTGCGGCTCTGCGCATTGCTCGGCAAGGCCGAATTGGCGGTGCAGGAGCTGGTGACGATCACGGGGTT
>JAEUHT010000170.1 GCA_016793265.1 Planctomycetota bacterium | reverse complement strand
TCGGCGAGCGCCGTCGCGCGCGTGAACGGGAACGGGCGCGGCTGCCAGTCGTGCCGCAGCACGAAGGCGAACGGTTCGTCGGGCAGCGGCACCGGTTCGCCACGCTGCACGAGGTCGGTGACGTCGAGGCTGCGCGTGGCGCCGGTCAGCTCGACGGTGGTGTCCTCGGTGGCGCCGACCAGTCGCACGGGCACGGTCGGCGATTCCAGCGCGGGCCACGGCCCGGGCTCGCCGCGCGCCTCGACGCGGCGGCGCACGTCGGCAGCCAGCTCGACGACCTCGGTGCGGCGCGCGGGCTCGTCCGGCGGCGGTGGCGCCGGCGGCAGCTGCAGGCGCAGCGGCACCGTGTCGTCGAGCTCGAACAGCAGTTCGCGTTCGCCCACATGCACCCACAGATCGCTCGGGCCTTGCCTGATGCCGCACAGGAGGAACGTGCCGTCGGCGCCGGTTCGCGTCCACGGGCCGCGATGCACGTCCTTGTCGCCGACGAAGGCGCCGGCGACCGGCTTGCCGTTCTCGTCGACGACGATGCCCTGCGCGGCGTTGGCCGAGGGCGCGCGGATCTGCGCCGGCGGCTCGCCCGGGAACCAATCGAGGCTGTCGTAGAACAGTCCGAGGCGCTTGTGCTCGAGGTAGAGGTCGCGAATGCCCTGGCGGTTGTTGATGCCGGGCAGCGTGCAGCCGCCGTTGCGGTCGGTGACGGCCGAGACGATGTCCGGGGTGTGGCCGCAGCCGCAGCAGAAGCCGACCAGGCAGCCGGCAACGGGCGCGCCGAGGCTGTCGAGCACCTGCACGGGCAGGTCGATGGTCGGCGGCAGCAGCTCGACCGCCTCGAACGCCCCCATCTCCATGCGCTGGCCGAAGCCCGGCGCGCGCAGCAGCATCCAGCTCCAACTGCGGCGCTTGAGGTCCTGGCCGAGCGGGACGCGCACGAAGCCGTCGGCGTCGGCGGTGAGGCGCTGCTGGAAGGTGAACTCGCCGCGCACGGGGTGGTTGCTCTCTTCGATCAGGAACAGCTCCGCCTGGGCCAGCGGCGTCCCGGTCATCACGTCGACGGCGCGGAAGCACAGCACCTTCTCGCCCGCGATGTCCTCGTAGCTGTCGGGCGGGTAGACGAGGCGCGAGAGCTGCACCGACGGGGCCTGGGCGGGGGCGTTGGCGGCGAGCGTCACCAACAAGGAGGCGGCGAGGGCGCGGGGGATGTCGCGCCGGTGGGACAGGGAGGGCATGAGGGCGCGCGCCATGGCAACTCACGTTCCGCGATGGGCCGGTTGGCGACAAGCGGCGCCCTGCGGGTCACTTCACGAACCCAGCCTTCCGCGCCGCCGCGCGCTACGCCGCCGCCTGCCGCCGGCCGTAGACCATCGCGTAGATCATCGGCACCAGCACGAGCGTGAACAGGCTCGACACCAGGAGCCCGAAGATCAGCGCCCACGCCAGGCCCGAGAAGATCGGGTCGAGCGTGATCGGCACGGCGGCGAGCAGCGCGGTGCCCGCGGTCAGGAAGATCGGCCGCAGGCGGATGGCGCCGGCCTGCACGATCGCCTCGTCGAGCGGCAGCCCGTCGCGTTCGGCCTTGTGCACGAATTCGATCAGCAGGATCGCGTTGCGCACGGCGATGCCCGACAGCGCGATCATGCCGATCATCGCCGTGGCGGTGAAGAACACCGGCGTGCGCGCGCCGGCGACGAGGCCGGTCTGCAAGAGGTCGAGCAGCCAGAAGCCGGGCAGGATGCCGATGATCGTGAACGGGATCGACAGCATCAGGATCAGCGGCAGGAAGTAGCTCTTGGTCTCGTAGACCAGCAGCACGTAGATGCCGAAGCAGGCGGCGAGGAAGGCGAGGCCGAGGTCGCGGAAGGCGTCGATGGTGATCTTCCACTCGCCTTCGCCGGTCCAGTCGAGGCGCACCCCGGCCGGCAGCTGCCACGGCACGCCGCCACCCGAGTTCAGGTAGTCACGACGCGCGAGCGGGATCGGCGCCGCGGCGGCGGGCTCGGCGAGCCCCAGGTCGGCCTGCACGTCGAAGATCACCTCGGCGGGGGCGCGGCCGACGACCTCGGCGAACACGTAGTCGACGCGTTCGAGGTTCTTGTGCCAGATGGCGTGGTCGACCGCGTCGTCGACGAACGCGCCCAGCTCGCCGAGCGGCACCACGTGGCCGTCGGCCGCCTGGATCGGCAGCCGCGCCAGCGCCGCCGGGTCGGCGCGTTCGCCCCGCGGCAGCCGCACGCGGGCCTGCAGCGGTTGCCGTTCGCGGTCGGTGTGCATGGTCGCCGCAACCTGGCCGCCGACGACGCCGGCGAGGGCCCGCGTGATGGCCTCGTCGCGGACGCCGTGCAACGACGCCTTCTGGCGGTCGAGGCGGAAGCGCAGCGCCTGTTGCGTCGCCTCGACCGTCGAGTCGACGTCGACGACGCCGGGTTCCTGCCGCAGGCGCGTCATCAGCGCCGTCGCCGCCTCGCGGCCGCGTTCGGGGTCGACGCCGAGGTCGCTGCGCACCTCGACCACGAGCGTGGCGATCACCGGCGGGCCGGGCGGCTGCTCGACGATGCTGATGGTGGCGAGGTTCCGGTCGGCGACCGGCTGCAGCCATTCCCGCAGCCGCATGCCGATCTCGTGGCTGCCGGCCGCGCGATGGTGCTTGCCGACGAGGTTGATGCGCAGGTCACCCTGGTGCGGCAGCTGGCGCAGCTGGTAGTGGCGCACCATGCCGTTGAAGTCGATCGGCGACGCCGAGCCGGCGAACGTGGTCACGTCGACGACCTCCGCCGCGCCGCGCGTGATCTGCGCCATCTCGGCGAGCACGGCTTCGGTGCGTTCGAGCGAGCTGCCCTCGGGCAGGTCGACGACGACCTGCAGTTCGCCCTTGTTGTCGAACGGCAGCATCTTGAGCGGCACCTTGCGCGCGAGCGCGAGCCAGCACGAGGCGACGAACAAGACGGCGGTGCCGGCGATCAGCGTGTAGCGCAGCAGGCGGCTCTGCAGCAGCGGCCGCATCGTCGCCGAGTAGACGCGGTAGATCGTCGAACGACGTACGCCGGCGTAGTCATCCTCGAGCGCCGCCGCGCCGGGGTCGGCGTGCACGTGGTTGCGCAGCGCGAGCCACGACAACCACGGCGTCACCGCGAACGCGACCAACAGGCTCATCAGCATCGCCAGCGGCACGTTGAGCGCCATCGGCGACATGTACGGGCCCATCATGCCGGTGATGCCGAACAGCGGCAGGAAGCTCACGATCACCGCCAGCGTCGCCAGGATGATCGGCGGCCGCACCTCGTTGACGGCGGTCAGCACGGCGTCGAGCGGGCTCTTGCGGCCGGCGCGCAGGTGACGGTGGATGTTCTCGACGTCGACGATCGGGTCGTCGACGACGAGGCCGAGCGCCAGCGTCAAGGCGAACAGCGTGACGCGGTTGATCGAGAAGCCGAACAGCCAGTTGACGAACAGCGTCAGCGCGAACGTGATCGGCACGGCCGTGGCGACGACGAGCCCCTCGCGCAGGCCGAGGCTGATCGCGATCAGGGCGATGACGATGATGACGGCGACCCAGAGGCCCTCGAGCAGTTCGCCGACCTTCTGGTCGGCGACGTGGCCCTGGTCGCGGGTGACTCGCCAGTAGACGTCGTCGGGCAGCAGCTCGGCGGCGACCGCGGCGACCTTCGCGCGCACGTGCTCGGCGACGACGACGGCGTTGCTGCCGCGCCGCTTGGCCACCGCCAGCGTGACGGCGGCGTGGTCGAGCCCGGGATCACGCCGGGCCGCTGGCACGTCGTCGGCGGCGGGGCCGAAGGAGATGCGCGAGTAGGCTTCGCGTTCGGCGGGCCCGTCCTGCACCGCGGCGACGTCGGCGAGGCGCACCTCGCGGCCGGCGCGCGTGGCGACGACGAGCCGTTCGAGGTCGGCGACGGCCGCGGTGACGCCGTGCGTCTGCACGACGATGCGGCGGTCGAGGCGGTCGCCGCTGGCGGCCGGCAACGACACCGAGGCGCCACGCAGGGCGGCGACGACGTCGTCGGCGGTGACGCGGCGCGCCGCCATCGCCTGGGCATCGATCGTGATCACGACCTGGCGCGGCCGGCCGCCGACGATCTGCGTCGGGCCGGCGTCGGCCACCGACTGCACGTGGTGTTCGAGCTCCTCGGCGAGACGGCGCAGCTCGTGGTCGTCGGCGCGTGCCGACCACAGCGCGACGTTCACGATCGGCACGTCGTCGACCTCGATCGGCTTGACCACCCAGCGGGCGACCTGCGGCGGGATCGCGTCCTGGCTCATCGTCAGCTTGTTGTGCAGCAGCAGGAGGCTGTCTTCACGGTCGCGGCCGACGAAGAAGCGCACCGTCACCACGGCGCGGTCCGGCATGCTCGTCGAGTAGACGTATTCCACGCCGTCGATCTGCCACAGCAGGCGCTCGAGCCGCGTCGTGACCAGGTTCTGGACCTCGTCGGCGCTGGCGCCCGGCACGTCGACGAGCACGTCGGCGAGCGGCACCACGATCTGCGGTTCTTCCTCACGCGGCGTCACGCGCAAGGCGACGACGCCGAGCACGAGTGACAGCAGGATCAGCAGCGGCGTCAGGTTGCCGTGCAGGAACGCCGCCACGATGCGGGCGGCGAGGCCACGATCGTCGGTCATCGGCCCCCCGCCGCGGCCAGCTGGCTCGCGTCCTTGACGATCGTCTCACCGTCCTGCAGACCCGACTCGACGGTGACCTGGTCGCCGTGTTCACGACCGAGCACGACGAAGCGGCGCAGCAGGCTGCCGTCCTCGCGCACGACCGTCACCTGGTCGATCTGGCCGAAGGTGCGCACCGCGCTGCGCGGCACGCGGACCTCCTGGCGCGTGCCGGTGGCGACGAACAGTCGGCCGAACATGCCGGTGAACACGCCTTCAGGGCACGGGCCGGTGACCTTGACGTCGAAGGTGCGGGCGCCGCCGGCGAGCGGCACGATCTCGGCGACGGTGCCGCGGCAGTCGAGGTCGAGCGCGTCGATGCGCACGGCGACGTCGCCGCCGACCTTGAGCTGGGTCGCGAGCTGCTCGCGCACGCTGGCGACGAGCTGCATGCGGTGCGGGTCGTAGAGCGTCATCAGCACCTGACCGGGCGACGCGGTGTCGCCGTTCTCGGCGAGCTTGTCGATCACGGTGCCGGCGATCGGCGCCCTGATGGTGGCGTAGTCGAGCGCCGCGCGGGCCGCGGCCACGTTCTGCGTCGCGCGTTCGAGCTCGGCCTCGGCGCTCTGCTGCCGCGTCGTGTCGCGTTCGAGATCGCTGTCGCTGGCGATCTTCTGGCCGTGCAGGTCCTTGGTGCGCTGCAGGTCGCGCTGCGCCTGGTCACGCTGCTCCTGCGAAGCACGCCGCGCCGCTTCGGCCTCGTTGAGCCGCGCCTTCAGGTCGGTGTCCTCGAGCTCGACCAGCACCTGACCGGCGGCGACCTGCTGGCCGGCTTTGGTCACGTGCATCTGCACGATACGGGCCAGGACGCGCGAACTGATCTTCACTTCCTGTACCGCCTGGATGGTGCCGACGGCCTCCTCGCGCACGGGCACCGCGGTGGCCGCCACCGGCGTCGTGTTGACGCCGGCGGGCAGCTTCGGCGCCACTTGGGCCGGTTGCTCGGTCGCCGGCGTGACCGTGTGGAAGACCCCGCTGAGCCAGAGCACGAGCAGGGTGATGCCGATCAGGACCGCGGTCGCCGGAGCGAACCGCCGCACGCGCTGGAGCAGAACGGTGGCCTTCATGGAAGGCTGCACGATAGGCGGCGGCCGCTGCCTGCTGAATGCCGCGGGGCGCGAAGTGCCGAAGGCACGGGTGGCGCAGCGCGGCCCGACGTAGTGCGCAGGAGTGTGGTGGCCGGGCATCCGGCCGTGCTGCTGCCGCGGCAGCTCAGGCCGGGCTGGCACGCGCGTCGAGGCCGTCGCACAGAGCCCTCAGTCGGCGTGACGCCGTCGACGGGTCACTGCGCCAACTGGTGGCAGCGGCCTGCTCGATGCACTTCTCGCGGCCGCCTGGCGCGAACACATGGGGCCCGGATCAGCAGGCCCTCAACAAGCGCCCGGTATCCCGCGGCGCGCAGGCTGCCCGACGGCGCCGGCTGCGGCGACGCGCGTTTGCCCTCGATGTGCATCGACACGTTGCCACCGTGGAGCTCCAGGTGGCAGTTCCCGGCCAGGTCCATGTGGCCGATGCCGTTCTGGGTCAGCACCTCGCGCAGCGCCTCGCCAAGGGCGGTCGCGAGCACGACGACCGGCAGAGGACAGCCCCGGACGGCACAGAGCACGCGGTTGATGGCGGCCATGCCAAGCGTGCCGGGCGCTGGGCAGGGCATCACCGGTTGGCGTCTTCCGCAGCGGATGCGGATCTCGCCGGGTCGGCAACCGGCTGGGGGCGGGGCGCGGCGAGACCAGCACCCGCCCGCGCCGCCGTGGCCCCCGGTGTCAGTTGCCGACGACGAGCGTCGCGGCGTTCGACATGGCCAGCCCCATCGGGTTGGCGGCGGGATCGAAGGTGACCCCCTGCAGGTAGAACGCTTCGCCGACCAGGCTCGGCTGCAGCGGCACCGGGAAGCTCCAGGTCGCCACCCCGGCCGTCGCCGGGATCACCACCAGCAGGTCGGCGCTCGTGTAGAGGCGGCAGCCCGGCATGCCGAAGCCCGTCAACAGGGTCGGCAGGCTGCCGAGCGCCCATTGCGTGCGGCTCAGGCCGACGGCCATGAACGCGAACGGGATCGCCGGCGGCACGTGGTCGACCAGCGCGGTCGTGGTGGAGCCTAGCTTCGGCAGCATGCCGCCGGTCAGCATCGGCGTGCCGGCGCTGCCGGCGCAGGCGAGGCCGAAGGTCTGGAACTGGGCGCCATACTCCCAGGTGTCGTCGCGCAGGGCGCCGTTCGCCTGCACGCCGCCGAAGGCGACCAGGCGGTCGCGCGTGAAGTCGTGGGTCAGGCCGAAGTCGGCGCGGGCCGGGTACATGCCGCCGTAGACGTTCGTGATCTGGCGCCACGAGGTGCCGTCGTGCTCCCAGGTGTCGTTGAAGATCTCCATCGTCACCGGGTCGCGGCCGCCGGCGAGCACGAGCAGGTTGCGGCCGAGGATCGGCACCATGCGCGCACCGATGCGCGGCGCCGGACGCGGTCCGGTGGTGTTGATCAGCGACCAGGCGGCGCCGTCGTAGACGTAGGTCTCGTCGCGCGCGGTGCCCGAGGCGTCGCGGCCGCCGAACAGCATGACCAGGTCGAGGGCCGGGTGGTACGACATCGCCATGTCGATGAGGCCCGGCGGCGAACCGGTCGGCAGCGTCAGCGTCCACGTCGAGCCGTCGAACTCCCACGTGTCGGCCAGCACCTGCTGGGCCTGCCAGGAGTCGTAGCGGCCGCCGAACAGCACGGTGCGCTGCCGCAGCAGGTCGAACGCCATGCCGTGGCGGGCGAGCCCGCCCGGCGTGGCCGTCGGCGCCAGCAGCTGCCAGTCGGTGCCGTTCCAGCGCCAGGTCTCGTCGTCGGCGTACTGGCTGCCGCTGACATAACCGCCGTAGAGCAGGATCTCGCCGTTGAGCGGGTTGGTGGCGAGGTTCGCGTACGCACGCGTCGCCGGCAGCGTCGACGGCGTCAACTGCGTCCACGTCGTACCGGTCAGGCTCCACAGCTCATTGGTGAAGTTGCCGCCGTAGAGCAGCGTGCGGTTGCCGAGGAAGTCGTAGGCCAGCAGGGCGCCGGAGCGTGGTGCCGGCGCCGTCGGCGTCGGCAGGGCGCCCCACTGGGCCGGCAGTGCGGCGGCGAGGAACCACGGGGCGAGCGCCAGGCCGGCGCGCATGAGTGTCTGCATCAGTCTTCCCTCCGAACTGGCGCCCCGCGGGCGGACCGCGGCGCGCGATGCGATCGATCGCAGCGGCCGCCTCAGCGGCCGAGCGTGCCCTTGACGGCGTTCGCGGCGACCAGCCAGGCCGGGTTGCCGGTCGGGTCGAGCGAGAGGCCCTGCGCGAAGATCGTCGCGCCGATCAGGCTCACCGAGCCGTTGAGCGGCAGCGCCCAGCTGGTGGCGCCGGCGGCCCCGACGCTGGTCAGCATCACGTCCGGGCTGACGTAGGCCGTGCAGTTCGTCATGCCCAGGAAGTCGAGCGGCACCGGCGCGATCTCGACGCCGAGCATCAGCACGCCGAGGTTGATCGAGGGGTTGAGGCCCGTCATCTGGATCGTGTAGTTCTGGCCGAGGCGCGGTGCGTCGACCGCCGCGATGGCGGGCACGCCGTTCGAACCGGCGCAGCCGGTGCCGAACGTCGCCACCCTGGCGCCGAACTCCCAGGTGTCGGCGAGCGCGCTGAAGGTGACGTAGTCGAAGCCGCCGAACTGGACGACCTGGCGGCGGCTCGGCACGTAGGCGAGGCCGGCGTCGAGGCGCCCGGTGGTGTAGGCCGTGGGCACCTGCGTCCACGTCAGGTTGGCGAGGTCGAACTCCCACGTGTCATTGAGCGCGCCGCCGTTCATGTCCTGACCGCCGGTCAGCACGCAGATGCCGCGGACCTCGTCGTGCACCATGCGGGCGCCGGTGCGAGCCGCCGGCTTGGTGCCGGTGACCGCGGCCGCCGTCCAGTTGGTGCCGTCGTAGAGCCAGGTGGTGTCGACGCCGCCGATCTGCACGTCGATGCCGCCGAACAGCACGGTCTTGCCGGCGCCGGTGTGGAAGCACATCGCCGGGCGCTCGAGCGGGCCGGGGCTGTTGGCGGTGGTGACCAGCGTCCAGTCGGTGCCGTCGTATTCCCACGTGTCGGCGGCGTCGATCGGGAAGAAGTTGTCCGGCATGCCGCCGTAGAGCACGACCTTGTTGCGCAGCGAGTCGAAGGTCATGCCGTAGAGGCCGAGGCCGCCCGGCGTGTGCACCGGGAACACCTGCGTCCAGTTGGTGCCGTCGTACTCCCACGTGCGGTCGGCCGAGGCGCCGCCGAACATGCTGGTGTTGAGGCTGCCGTAGGTGACGAACACGCCGCGGTTGAAGTCGTAGACGAGCTGCACCCCGACCGAGGCGGGCGGCGCGACCGTGGGCGTTCGCAGGGTCCAGTTGCTGCCGTCGTAGCTCCAGGTCTGGTTGCTGGCGCCGGACGGGAAGCCGAAGGTGTCGCCGCCGAACATCAGCACGCCGCCGGTGGTCGGGTCGAAGCACATGCCCTGGCCGCCGCGGCCGACGGGGGACGCCGTCGGGGTGACCAACTCCCACTGCGCGGTCAGGGAGGCGGAGGCGAGGAGCAGGGCGGAGCCCACGAGGAGTCGGTTCTTCATGATGTGCGAACGGGGAAGGGTGACCCGTCAGGAGTCTTCGCGGCGGGGTTCGGCCAACCGCGACCTGGGAAAAACCGTCGGATCAGCGCCGCTCAGCGCGGGCGGCTGATGAGCAGGAAGTCCGTCGAGCGGAACTCCAGGACCCGATCGGTGCCGCGGTCGTCGGGCTCGGCGACGAGCAACTCGGGCAGACCGTCGCCGTCCTTGTCATCGGTGCGGGCGATGGCATGGCCGAACATGCCGATCGGGCTCGGGCCGAGCAGCGTCGTGCGTTCGGCGCCGTCGAGACCGACGATGCGCACCGCCCCCGCCACGGGCGCGCGGTCATAAGGAATGCCGACCGCGAACAGGGTCTGAAGGCCGCCGTTGGCGAACGGCTCGACCGCGGTGCCGAAGCCGATGCCAGGGCGGTCACCGGTCAGCACCGCGATGCGTTCGCCGGTGGCGCCGGAGAAGAAGAAGACCTGGTCGAGGCCGCTGTGATCGTCGCCGCGCACCGCCGTGACGATCACATCGTCGCGGCGGTCGCCATCGAGGTCACCGCAGCCGCGCACCAGCGTGCCGAAGCCGGCGTTCGCGGCCGGCTCGCTCCAGGTCTGCAGCACTTCGCCGCGGCGGCCCGAGTAGAGCCGGACCAGACCCGGTGCACCGCCGAAGTTGCCGCCGACGAGCAGGTCGTGCACGCCGTCGCCGTCACCATCGCCGGCATCGGCGATGCAGGCGCCGAACCACACCCCTGGTACGTCATTGACCAGCGTGTGCAGCACCTGCAGCGTGCGCCCCGAGTAGATGCGCACGAGGCCCTGGGCCGCGCTGTTGCGCAGCAGTGGCGAGCTGGCGACGGCGAAGTCCAACCTGCCGTCGCCATCACAGTCGCCGAGGCGGCTGACACTGACGCCGAAGCACGGTTCCTCGGCCTCCAGGCTGGTGATGCGGCGTTGGGTCCGGCCCGACCACAGCTCGGCGCGGCCGCGGCGTTCGTCGGCGCGGCCGGACGGCGCGCCGATCAGCCAGTCGTCGACACCATCGCCGTCGATGTCGCCGATCACGGCGAGCGAATGCGCGAACAGGTGTCCGGGCGAATCCCCGGCGAGCATCGCCAGCGTGCGGTGCTGCCTGCCGTCGACGAGCACGACGCGGCCGAGCCCGTTCTCCGGGTGCGTCGGGCAGCACCCCAGCAGCACGTCGTCGATGCCGTCGCCGTCGAGGTCGCGCACGCGCTGCAACACGCGGCCGAACACCGGGAACGTGGCGAGCGCGGGCGGCCGCGGCACGACGTCGGGCTGGATCGGGTTCCAGCCGCCGAGGCGCAGCCGCCACCACATGCTGCGCAGCAGCGGCAGCGCCACCGCGTGCAAGCGCGGCGTGAGCCACGTGCTGCCGAGCAGCGCCAGTCGGCAGCGCGGCGACAACCCGCCAGCGGCCGGCAGTTGGGCCAGCGCCAGCGGGGCGGTGAACAGCACGTCGGCGAGGGGGCCCTCGACCAGCGGGTTCGCGTTCGCCAGCGCCGCCGCCTGCCGCTGCAGCTGCGCCAGCATCGTCGCCAGCGCTTCGAAGTGCACGGTGAGCTGGGGCGGGGCGAAGCCGCGCACCGGCATCTCGCCGCCGAGGAAGCCACGGCCGGCGCGGCGATGGCCGGTGGCGGCGAGCCCGGACCGGTGCAGCGTCTCCAGGCCGCCGAGGCGCAGGATCTCCAGCAGGTCGGCGGTGGCGCCCGGCGAAGCGTCGCGGCCGAAGTCGCGCGCCAATACGGCCAGCACCTGCTGCGCGTAGCCGGCGAGGTCGCGGCGCTGCAGCGCGACGCGGGCGCGGTCGAGGCGGCAGCGGCTCGCTTCGGGCCATTCGCGCAGCAGCTCGTCGAGCCGTCGGGTGGCCTCGTCGAGGTCGCCGCGGCGCATCGCCAGCTGCGCCAGCCGGTGTCGCGGCGTCGGATCCCCGGCGTCTGCCGCAGCCAGCGCTGCGTAGCCGACGGCGAGCTCGGCGTCGGCCTCCGTGTCGCACGCGGCGCGCAGGTCGAGCTCGACACGGCGGCGGACCAGCGCGCTGTCCTGGTCGGCGGGTGTGCTCTCGAGCCAGCGTCGTGCGGCCTCCAGGTCGCCGAGCCGCAGCGCGGTGTCGGCGATGGCCAGCGCCAGCGGCGACGAAGCCGGGAAGTGCCGCTGCGCGCGCAGCAGGCGCACGTTGGCGGCCTCGGGCATGCCGTCGGCGAGCAGCAGGCGGCCGAGGCCGGCGTCGACGAGCGGGTGGTCCTCGGTGCCCGGCAGCGACGACCAGGCGCGATCGCAGGTGCCGAGGTCGCCGCCGAGCAGGGCCAAGAGGCCGAGCATCTCGCGGTCGTCGGCGCTCGCTTCGCGCCACACGGCGTCGTCGAGGCGGCCCTTGCCGCTGGCCAGCACCCGCGCCTCGGCGATCGTCGCCGGACCGAGCTTCGTGGTGAGCCGGGTGAAGGCGTCACTCGCCAACGCCTTGTCGATGGCATCGACCTGCGACACCGTCAACTGCTGCAACCACGTCGCCAGCGCGACCACGTCGCGTTCGCGACGCACCGCCGGGTCGTCGGCGAGCGCCTGCGCGCGTTCGTACTCACCAAGCGCTGCTTGCAGCGGTCGTTCCCGTTCGGCGGTGCCGCGCAGCACCGGCCGCCACTGCAGCGCCGTGGTGTCGATCGCCAGCAGGTGCTGGCGGGCCCGGCGTGTGTGCTGCTCGGCCGCGGCCCGGGCCCGCGCCGCCGCTTCGGCGCTGCCCAGCAGCGGCAACAACGCGAACGCCACCAGCAGCGCGCCGGTGGCGGCGGCGAGCAACGAACGCTGGTTGCGGCGCAGGAACTTGGCGAAGCGGCGCAAGGGCCGCAGCGGGCGCGCCCGCACCGGTTGCAGTTCGAGCAGGCGCTGCAGGTCGTCGGCGAAGGCCCCGGCGTCGGCGTAGCGGCGCGCGGCATCGACCTCCATGGCGTGGCCGACGATCGTCTCGAGGTCGCGCGGCGCGTCGGGCGCCAGCCGCCGCAGCGGCACGAAGCGGCCGACCTCGATGCGCTGCAGCAGGTCCGTCGTGGTGCGCCCGGGGACCGGCGTCGCCAGCGTCAGGCACTCGTACATCGTCACCGCGAGGCTGTAGACGTCCGCCGGCGGCCCGACGATGACGTCGCCGCGCAGCTGCTCGGGCGACGAGTAGACCGGCGTGCCGACGAAGTGCCCCGCCTGCGACGATTCGAGGTTGCGCAGCCGCACGAGGCCGAAATCGACGACCACCGGCTCGCCGTTCTTGCGCAACAACAGGTTGGCCGGCTTGACGTCGCGGTGCACGAAGCCGGCGGCGTGCACGGCGCCGAGCGCGCGGGCGATCTGCAGGAACAGCCGTACGAAGAACTGGGTCGGGTTGCGCGCGCCGAGCTGCGTCGCCGGCACGCCGAGCACGTCGGCGATGACGCCGATGCCGGCCGGCGCGCGCGTGCGCCGGTGGTGTTCGCGCAGCGCGGTGATCACCATCTGCAGGCTCGGGCCGTCGACGAACTCCATCTCGAACGCCAGCAGGTCGCCGTCGTCGACGATGCGGTGGATGCCGACGATGTGCTCGTGCTGCACGCGGGCCAGGGCTCGCGCTTCCTCCAGGAAGCGCTGCCGGCTGTGCGCCGACAGGCCGAACGAGTGCGGCAGCACCTTGAGCGCCACTTCGCGGTCGAGCGCCGTCTGCCGCGCCAGGTAGACCGTGCCCATACCGCCGCGGCCGAGCTCGCGCACGATCTCGTAGCCGCGCAGCGACGGCCGCGCGACGACCTTGCGGCCGGCGAGGTCGCTGGCCAGCGCCAGCGCTTCGTCGACGCGGTGCGAAGCCGCCGGATGGCGGGTCGCCGCCGCCGCTGCGTCGATCTCCTCGCCGTCGAGGATGCGCGCCAGCAGGTCGTCGAGCAGGTCCGCGAACGCGGTTTCGGGCTCGGTCACGGTTGTTCCCCGGCAGTGCTGTCGTGCCCGTCGCCGAGCTCGCGCCGCAGCGCCTCGCGATACGCCTGCAGGCCGCGCACGAGGCGGTGCTTGGCGGTCGACAGCGGCACGCCCAACTGGGTCGCGGCGTCGTCGGTCGACAGCTCCTCGAACAGGCGCAGCCGCACCATGTCCCGCAGCGGTGGCTCCAGCGTGTTGAGCGTGCGTTCGAGCAGGCGGGCGCGTTCGAGGTGCGAGGCGACGCGGCTCGGCGTGGTCGATTGCGGCGGCAGCAGGCCGCTGACGGTGTCGGTGCCGCCGAGGTCGCTGAAGCGGGCGGTGCGCTGCATGTCGCGCTTCTGCCGGGTCGAGGCGCGCAGCAGGTCGCTGATGCGGTGGCGGGCGATGGCGAGCAGCCAGGCGCGATAGCGGCTGAGGTTGATCCACTGGTGTTGATGGCGGTCGCGCCATGCCATCCACAACGTCTCCTGCCAGATGTCCTCGACCTGGATCTCGGCGCGCGCCTGCGGCCCGAGCCAGCTGCCGATGACGACGAAGATCGTCGCCGCGTCGAGGCTGTCGACCAGCCGGCCCCACGTGGCGGGGTCCAGGTGCGGGGCGATGTCCGGTGGCGGCGGCATAGACGGGTCTCCTAGGGTATCCCACGGCGGTGGCCGCGGGGCAGGTGGCGCCCGCCCGGCCGCGCCGCCATGCCATGGCGGCTTGAGGCCCGGCGGCGGCCGCGGCTACCGTGCGCGAATGTCCAAGTCGAGCACCCCCGTCGACGAGCGCCTGTTCGCCTTCCTCGCCGCGCGCACGATCCCGGAGGATCGTCTGCTGGCGGAACTGCGGCTGGCGGCGGCGGCGGCGGGTTTGCCCGAGATCCACATCGCGCCCGAACAGGCCGCGTTCCTGCAGTTGCTGTTGCGGGCGACCGGCGCCCGCACCGTGGTCGAGGTCGGCACGCTCGGCGGTTACTCGGCGATCGTGATGGCGCGAGGGCTGCCCGACGACGGCCGGGTGATCACGCACGAGATCGAGCCGCGGCACGCCGAGTTCGCGCGGCAGTGGATCGCCGGCAGCGATCAGGCCGGCAAGATCGAAGTGCGCATCGGCGACGCCGCGACGACGTTGTCGAAGGTGCCGGACGGCACCGTCGACGCGGTCTTCCTCGATGCCGACAAGCCGGGCTACGTGGTCTACCTGCAGCAGGCGATGCGCATGCTGCGGCGCGGCGGCGTGGTGCTCGCCGACAACGTGCTCGCCGACGGCGAGGTGGCGAACGGCAGCTCGGCGACGGCGGTGGCGATGCGCGCCTTCCTCGACGCCGCGGCGGCGTGCGGCCTGCCCGGCGTGATCGTGCCGCTCGGCGACGGCTGCTGGTTCGGCGTCAAGGGTTGAGCCCGACGCTTGCATTCCACCGCGCCCACGCTTCGGTTGGGCGCCGTGACCGAGTCCGCGCCCGCCCCGACCCGCCGCGGCCTCGCCGCCGAGCTGGCGGCGTTCTGCGAGTTCGGCGCCGCCACGGTGGTCGGCATGCTCGCGATCGACGGCCACGTCGTCGAGACCTTCACCAACGAGTTCTGGACCGCGGCGCAGCGCGAGGGGCACAGCCTGCACGAGGTCAGCTACCGCGCCTGCTTCAAGCCGTCGCTGCCGGCGTTCTTCATCGAACGGCTGTCGCGGCCAGGCGATCGGGTGTTCGACCCGTTCATGGGCCGCGGCACGACGCCGCTGGAAGCGCTGCTGCGCGGCCGGGTGCCGTGCGGCAACGACGTCAACCCGCTGTCGACGATGCTGGTGCGGCCGCGGCTGCGGCCACCCTCGTTGCCGGCGGTGCAGGAGCGGCTCGCGGCGCTGTCGCTCGACTGGTCGGGCGAACTCGACGCCGACTTGTTGGTGTTCTTCCACGCCGACACGCTGCGGGCCCTGTGTGGCCTGCGCGAGTGGTTCTTGCGCCGCGAGGCGAACGGCGAACTCGACGCCGTCGACGACTGGCTGCGCATGGTCGCGGTCAACCGGCTGACGGGCCACAGCACCGGCTTCTTCTCGATCTACACGCTGCCGCCCAACCAGGCGACCTCGCCGGCGGCGCAGCGGCGCATCAACGAGAAGCGCGGCCAGACGCCGCCGTCGCGCGACGTCAAGGCGATCCTGCTCAAGAAGTCGAAGGCGCTGCTGCAGGATGTCGAGCCGCTGTGGCGCCGCCAGGTCGAGGCGCTGGCGCAGCAGGCGGTGCTGAGCACCGGCCCGGCCGCCGCGCTGGCGTTGCCCGACGCCAGCGTGCAGCTCGTCGTCACCTCGCCGCCGTTCCTCGACATCGTGCAGTACGCGAGCGACAACTGGCTGCGCTGCTGGTTCTGTGGCATCGACGCCGCGGCGGTGCCGATCACGATGGCGCGCACGGTGCCGCAGTGGCAGCAGGCGATGCGCCTCGCCTTCGACGAACTGCACCGCGTGGTGCGGCCCGGCGGTCACGTCGCCTTCGAGGTCGGCGAGGTGCGCAACGGCAGCGTGCGGCTCGAAGAAGCGGTGCTCCCGGTCGCCGCCGCCGCCGGCTTCGTGCCCGTGGCGGTGATGATCCACAGCCAGGAGTTCACCAAGACGGCGAACTGCTGGGGCGTCGGCAACAACACGCGCGGCACCAACACCAACCGCATCGTCGTGCTGCGCCGCGATTGAGCCGCGCTGGCGCCGGTGGCGCGATCAGGGTGCCAACAGCCGCGAGTTGATCCACGCCGCGATGCCGTTCCACGCCGCGTCGGTGTGCAGGCCCGGGTGGGTCGTCGCGAACACCTGGCTCTCCTCGGGCAGCGCCAGCGGCAGCGCCGTGGCGGCCGCGACGCTGACGATGCCGTCGCTGCCGACGCCGTAGTCGCCGTAGACGTTGAGGTAGCGGGCGGCGTTGTCGGAGTAGCCCGCGTTGAGGTCGGCGGTGAAGGTGCCCGGGCCTTCGAGCAGGTCGAGCCCCGACTGCAGGAAGTGCTGGTCGCTCACCGGCAGCGCCGGCAGCATCGCCGCGAACAGGCCGCCGGCGGTGTCGCTGCCGGCGTGGGGCGTGCCGAGCAGGATCACGCGGTCGATCCACGTCGTCGCCGCGGGGTCGCTGGCGACGAAGCCGGCGCGGCTCGGGTCGGTCGGCGCACGTTCGATCAGGTAGCGGGCGACGAGGCCGCCGAGGCTGTGGCCGATGATGCGGCAGCCGAAGCCCGGCTGCGCGTGCTGCCGCAGCAGGTCGTAGAGGCGGTTCGCGTTGGCGGCGACGCCGGTCGCCGACGGATAGGCCAGGAAGACGACGTTCTGCACGCTCGCGTCGAGCGAGTTGGCGAGGTCGTTGGCGTAGCGGAAGTCGAGCGGCGAGCCATTCAGGCCGTGCAGGATCAACACGTTCTCGGCGGCGGGGGCCGACCAGAACGACGACAGGCTGCCGCGGCCGAGCGGTGTGCTGTCGTTGCCGTTCGGGGCCAGCACCTCGGTGCCGTGCACGGTCTGGAACGCCGCCGGCACCGACGGATCGAGCAGTTGGAAGTCCTGCGAGAACACGCGCTGCAGCGGGCCGGTCGAGGCGAAGAAGCGGCCCAGGCGCGTCGGCGCGGCGGTGGCGGTCTCTGTCAGCTCGTTGACGGCGACCTCCGCCAGCACCTGCAGCGGCAGCCCGGCCGCTTCGCGACGGAACATCGTCAGCAGCGTCGGCTCGCTCGTGGTCGAGAACAGCGACGCCGCGCCGCGCACGGTGACGCCGATACGATCGGCGGGGAAGTCGCGGTCGGCCGGCTCGAAGCGGTAGACCGGGAACAGGCCGGGAACCGCCAGCTCTCCGGCCTCGGCTCGGATCGAGAACGTGGTCGGGGCGGCGACGGCGCCGGCCAGCACCGTCAGCCGCACGCCACGGTGCGGGCCGGTGGGGACTTCGAGCGTGCCGCCGGCCGGGCCGATCGTGGCGGTCGCCAGCAGGTCTTGGGGCAGCGGGGAGACATCGCCGGTGCCACCGCCGCCACCGCCGCAAGCGGCGAGCAGCAGGGTCGTGGCCACGGCCAACCAGCTCGGTCGGCAATGGGCACGAGCGCGCGTTCCCGGGCGGGGCTCCTGACTTGGCGGCATCGGTGGGGCAGTGTAGCGCACGGTGCGGTCGGTGACGCCGGCCTTGTTCACGCGCCGCGCGCCGCCACGATGCGCTGCATGGCGCCGTGCTGTCGTGCCCACCTCGTGCTCGTGCGCCCGCGTTGGGCCAGCAACCTCGGCGCGGTGGCGCGGGCGATGAAGAACTTCGCGCTGTCGCGGCTGACGCTCGTCGATTCGCGCATCGGCGCCTGGACCGACGCTTGGCGCATGGCCGTGCACGCGGGCGACGTGCTCGAAGGGGCGGTGCAGGTGGCCGAACTCGGCGAGGCGATCGGCGACGCCACCTTCGTGGTCGGCACCAGCGATCGGCCGCCGGCGGGCGCGCGCGTGCTGACGCCGGCCGAGCTCGCCGTCGAGGCGGCGCGCGTGGGTTCGCTGACGCTCGTGTTCGGCGGCGAGGTGAACGGACTCATGCCGGACGAGCTGCGGCGCTGCCACGCGGTGGCGACGATCCCGACCGCGGCGGAGCAGTCGTCGCTCAACCTGGCGCAGGCCGTGTGTGTGTTCGCGAGCCACCTCTACGGCACGACGGCCGCGGCCGCCGAGCCCGCCGCGACACCTGCGCCCCCCGAACTCATGCATCGGCTCGAATTGGCCCTGCAGCACCTGCTGGCGAGCTCGGCCTGGGTCGACGCCACGCGACCGAAGCGCGCGATCGGCGAACTGATGCTGCCGCTGTGGCGCGCGCGGCTGTCGGAGGACGAGGTGCGGTTGTGGCTCGTCGCGCTCAACAAGGCGGCCCAGCGCTGAGGCGCGGCGGAGCTGGCAGCGCCCGGGATGCGCTGTCCGGCCCGTTCGCGAAGGATCAATCGACGACGAGGTAGCGGCGGGCGTCGGCCGACCAGCGGAGGCGCCCACGATGCGCCCGCTGCCAGTCGCGGACGGCGCGCAACACGTCGGCGGAGGCGCGCTGCTCGACGGGTCTGCCGTCACCGTCGACGAGCCCGAGCCCGAGCTGGTCGAGCAGGATCCAGAGGGCGTTGTCGGCGACCGTGGTGTCGGACCAGACCTTCCGCGCATCGTCGAGCAGGTCGTCGAGTGCATCGAGCGGCAGCGGGGCATGCACGTAGAACGCGGCCTGCAGCGCCCAGCTGCGCAGCGGCGCGGACGGGCTGTCGAAGCCGGCGGCGACGGCGGCCGCCACGTCCGCGCGGTCGCTGCCGCCGAGCTGGAACAGCAGGTCGCGCAGCCCTTCCATCGCGGCGATGCGCACGTTGCCCGGCTGCGGGGCCACCACGAACTCGAGCAGCACGGGCAGGTTGCCGGCTTCCAGGTGGTCGCCGAGGCAGGTCAAGAACGCCGCCCGCGCCCACGCCTGTGGCAGGCCGGCGGCGAGCTCGGCGCGCAGGGTGGCCGTCGTCGCCGGCAACCGCATCCGCCCGAGCACGCGCGCGCAGTCGAGCGCCACCTCGGGCCGCGTGCGCATCGTCTGCAGCAGCGCTGGCGCCGCCGCCGCGCCGATCTTGGTGAGCTCGTCCATCGCGCCGTTGGCCCGGTCGACCCAGGCATCGGCTTCGGCCTCGCTGACGCGGCGCCGGTCACCGAGCAGTGCGCCGACGCGGTCGCCCAGCGACGAGCCGGGGAACGGCTCCGCCAGCACCCGGATGCGCGACTCGATGTGCCGCTGCAGGGCCTGCGGGGTGCGTCCCGTACGTTCGAACGTGGCGATGTCGGCGAGCACGCGCACGGCCTCGTGATGGCCGCCGTCGGGCAGCGCCAAGAGCCGCGCCGCGGCCGCGGCCAGCGCCGGCCAGTCGCGCCGTTCGTGGGCTCGTTCGCAGCAGGCCCACCACACTGCCGCGGCGTCGGGCGGGGCCTCGGGGTGCAGGTGCAGCAGCTCGGCGGAGCCGCGCGCCAACGCCGCCTCGTCGCCGGCGGCCAACGCCGCCAGCAGGCGGGCGAACGTCGCCCGTTCGGCGCGACGCGCGGGATCGGCGCCCAGCACCTCGCCCTGTGCCAGTTCGGCCAGGAAGCGCTCGGCGTCGCCGCCGCCGACCCAACGGTGCACGACGTCGCCATCACCGTCGAGCAGCACGAACGACGGCACCGCGTGGTCGCCGTAGCGTTGCCGCAGTCCGGTGTTGGCGTCGTCGTCGATGTCGAGCTCGACGCGTTCGATCGCGTCGAGCCGTGCCTTCACCCGCGGGTCCGGGAACGTCACGCGTTCCATCTCCTTGCAGGGCCCTCACCACTTGGCGGTGAAGAACATCAGCAGCAGCACGTGGCGCTGCTTCGCCGCGGCGAGGGCGGCGGCGAAGTCCGTCGGCCACGGCGTGGGCGGCGCCACCGTCGCGGCCGGCAGCGCGCGCTCGACCAGCCGCAGCGAGCGTTCCTGCGCGCGCGCGGGGAAGACGGCTGCGGCGGCGAGGAGGATGCTGAGGGCGCGCTGCACGCGGGCGAGCATAGCTCGTCACCGCGGGCGCCGTGCCGGTTGCCGCATCGGTGGTTGTGCCGCGGCAACGGCGCCGATCCAATCGCCGCGATGACCGAACTGCCGCCGGACGACGCGCCGCCGCCTGCCGCCGCGCCGCCGCTGACCGTGCTGCACCTCGACGAGCACTTTGTCGCCGTCAGCAAGCCGAGCGGCCTCTTGGTGCACCGCGACGAACACCATCCCGACGCGCCGGCGGCGCTGCAGACGGTGCGCGACCAGCTCGAGAAGCACCTGTATCCATTCCATCGCCTCGATCGCGCGACCTCGGGCATCCTCTTGTTCGGCTTCAGCCGCAAGGTCGCAGCGGCGCTGCAGAAGTCGCTCGCGGCGCCGGACGCGAAGAAGCTCTACCTCGCCCTGATGCGCTACCCGGGCAGCGCGCGCGAGCTGCCGGCGGCGTGGAGCGTCGATCGGCCGCTGCACGACGAGAAGGACGTGGCGCGCGAGTGCCGCACCGACTTCACCGTGGTCGAAGACCTCGATCGCTGCGCGGTGGTCGAGTGCCGGCTGTTCACCGGCCGCTACCACCAGATCCGCCGCCACGCCAACCACTGCGGTCGCCATGTCATCGGCGACACCACGCACGGCAAGGGTCGCATCAACGAGTGGTTCCGCCAGAACCACGGCCTCGACCGCCTGTTCCTGCACCTGCACCGCGTCTCGCTGCGGCATCCCGTCAGCGACGAGATGATGGATTTGCACGATGCGCTGCCGATGGAACTGCAGCGCGTGCTCGATAGTCTGCGCGCCGCTCCGCGAGACCCTTGTCCACCGTCGCCTTCCTGAGCCTGGTCAACGACCCGACGCAGTTCGCCGCCTGCCAGGCGTCGCTGCGCGCCGTGGCGTCGCCGTTCCCGCAGTGGCTCACGGTCGAACCCAACCGACGCGGCTGGAACGCGGCGCAGGGCCTCAACCACGGCCTCGACACGCTCGCCGCCGACTGGGTCGTGTGTGTGCACCAGGACGTGCTGTTCCCGGCGGACTTCTGGATCCGGCTGACGTCGTCGCTGGCGGCGCTGGCGCCCGACGTCGCGGTCGCCGGCATCGTCGGCTGCGAGCGGTCGGGGCGCTACCGCGGCCACATCGTCGATCCCAACGGGCACTGCTACTGGCCGACGTTGCCGCATCCGGTACTGACGCTCGACGAGGTGCTGCTCGCGGTGCGCAAGTCGTCGGGGCTGCGGTTCGACGAGCAGGTGCCCGGTTTCCACTGCTACGGCGCCGACCTCTGCCTGACCGCGGCGGCGCAGGGACAACGCTGCATGGCGATCGACGCGCCGCTGCTGCACCTGTCGACCGGCAAGCTCGACGCCAGCTACGAGCGGGCTTCGTCGTGGTTGATGGCGAAGTGGGGCAAGCAGTACGGCCAGGTGCTGCCGATGCCGACCCTCTTGCTGCAGGGAGCGGGTGCCCGTTGGAGCCGGCGGTTGTTCCACCGGCTGCGTCGCCGCCGCGACCGTCTGGCCCGCAACAGCAACGTGTGCCCGCACCAGCCCTGCCTCGTGCGCGACCTGCAGGCTCGTTGATGCGCGCGCTCATCGTCGCCTACTACTTCCCGCCCAAGGGGGGCGCCGGCACGCAGCGCTTCGCGAAGTTCGCCAAGTTCCTGCCCGCGCACGGCGTCGAACCCGTGGTGCTGACGGTCGACGAGGGTCTGCGCAGCGAGCACGCGCCCATCGACGACCAGAGCCTGCTCGAACAGACCCGCTGCGAAGTGCTGCGGGTGCCACCGCCGCCGCGCGCGACGTCGATGCAGCGGCTGCGGCGTCGGCTGCGGCTGCACGTCGACGAGGACGAATGGGCGGCGGCGGCGGCCGAACGCGCGCTGGCGGCGGCGCGCGAACGCAAGTTCGACGTCTGCGTGACGACGCTGTCGCCGTACGCCAACTACACGATCGGGGCGCGGCTGCAGCAGGAGCTCGGCGTGCCGTGGGTCGTCGACCTGCGCGATCCGTGGGCGCTCGATGCCTGGCGCGTCTACCCGACGCCGCTGCACGCCCGCCGCGACCTGGCGCGCCTCGCCAGGGTGCTGCGGCAGGCGGACTTCGTGATCGCC